>CAJTMS010000216.1:250-501 GCA_910577155.1 uncultured Mailhella sp. | reverse complement strand
AAAGCAGCTTTCCCACATCCTGCAAACAGTGTTGCCCACAGCTCCATAAGAAGGGGAGTTATACACATTACGCACAATGCCGACGGCGGCGGAATCCCACCCATTCCTTCCTCCCTTGTTATTAAAACCCAAAAAAATCCTTGCAGATAAGACCATATTCCTGTAATATAGTCTGCAAATCCACAAAAAAATAGGAGTGCCGAAGCACCCCCATTTCCTAAACCCTCTTGCAAAATTCGCAGTGTTGGTTT
>CAJTMS010000216.1:0-240 GCA_910577155.1 uncultured Mailhella sp. | reverse complement strand
GCATTGACTTACTGGCTTCTCTTCAGGCAGGGAAGTGTAACGCCTATCTCTGCCTGATTTTTCTTTTAAAGGAAGGCTTGTCTGTATTCAAGCAACACAAAAAGACAGATTGCCATCTGTCTGAAAAGAAAGTATACTTAATATTGAGAATCAGGCTACACGATACAGAAAACTTACCATTGACTTAGGCCTGACTTTGCGAGGGTCTGATCGGCCATGTCTGACAGGTAAAAGATTCTT
>CAJTMS010000215.1 GCA_910577155.1 uncultured Mailhella sp. | reverse complement strand
TTCTATTGTTTTGAGATGGATGGATATTTTTGGATGGTGCCTATATCATCTAAAACGGAAAAATATAAGGCATTATATGAGGAGAAGAAAAAGAGATATAAGGAATATGATGGTTTACGATTTGGATATGTAAATGGAAAATACAGAGCTTTTTTAATTCAGAATGTTTGTCCAGTGAGTGAAGAATATATTGACTGTCAGTATATGATTGAAAACAATACTGTACCGGTAAAGATAAATGATAAACTGTCGGCAGAAATAAATGGTATTGTGAGAAAGGTGATCAGATTAAATAAAAGAGGAATCCGGATTGTTTTGACAGACATAAATCATATTTTGAATGAGTTGAATAAAACAAAGTGAGTAAATATGAATGTATATGGGTAAGTGACATATAACTAACAAAATGCTAAAAAATGTCGTATTTTAGGCATTTGGAACTATCCAAGAGATAAGAAGTTATTTGCAGTCAGGAAATATGGAAAACCCACAGACAGATGTTGTTTG
>CAJTMS010000214.1 GCA_910577155.1 uncultured Mailhella sp. | reverse complement strand
TGCAGAAGTAACATTTAAAATATTATTTACACTGGATGATACAAACATTGTTGCCAGTACAATGAATATAAGTAAAATGATATTCATTATCTTTTTTCTTCTTAAATCTTTTTTTAGGATATTGAAATACATTTTTTTACCTCTTTCCTTTTTGTAATTTCATTTTAGCATGGAAAACGAAACTGTAAAAAAACAGTCATTTATTTATGAAATAGAAGGATATGCTTTATCAGGATTTCAAAAATAGTAAACTTATATTCATAATAAACCTCTGTCTTTTATCAGATGCATTGTTCCAAAATAGGCATTAGACAATGTCTTTATACAATATGCTTCATCATAAGCCATTGCATTATTAGCAAGCAGGCTGGCTATTCCATGTGTTACTAAAAAAATTTGAGAAAATATGTTATATGCCTGTTGCTTGTCTACCTTTGCCTGTCTCTCCAAAATAGGAAATAAAGAATCAAAATTTTTCCCTGTAAGCCAATCAGAAAGGGAAACGCCT
>CAJTMS010000213.1 GCA_910577155.1 uncultured Mailhella sp. | reverse complement strand
TTAGATGATAGCAAAAAGTAATATCACATATGATAGTGAAAATGCTGCTATGACAGTCGCAACACCATTATCTGAAATATCAGTTGATTTTTTTTACTGAAAATAGGAAAATCAGTTTGTTTTTACAGCCGCTTTACATCACATTGGGAATACCGTTCAAAACATCAGTTGACTTTTTCAACTGAAAATACAGAAATCAGTTGATTTTTTAGGTCCACTCACATGAAATGGACTGATTTTTTCAACTTACTTTCTGCTTTTCCCAAAATTTCCGCTTGTACCGGAAGGAAGCACATGATATAATCTATTTGCGTGTAGGTATATCATGGCTTCGGTCTGATACATACCATTGGGCGGTTTCCTCGGAAGCCGCCTTTTATACTGCTGATTTTCTTGTAACTGTTTTTACATCATTCTTATCCCGCAGGTCTTTTCCCTCGTTCACTTCCATGAACTTTTCCAAAATATCGCTTTTGATAAGTACCTTTCGCCCGACTTTTAAGACTGGCAGCTTTCCCCATTCCACAAGGTTTCTCATGGTGTTCCTGGCGATT
>CAJTMS010000212.1:221-567 GCA_910577155.1 uncultured Mailhella sp. | reverse complement strand
AGCGGGCCTCTGGACACCGTGTCCAGAAGCTCCGCCTGGATAGAAAAACGCCCGCACAGCGCAAGGCTACACGGACGTACCAGGGCGACAGGATATTACATTTTTCGCAGTTGCGGCCAGGGCTTCCCTTTAGAGGGGGAGGGCTTTTTTGACAGCAAACTATAAGAAAAGGACATAGCGATACCTCCCGGATACCGCCGTGTCCTTAAAAATGGGCGACTTTAACACACCCTCCGTTTTCCGTTTTTTCAAAAGAAAGCGGCGGCTTGAAATTTACTATTTCAAAACCGCCGCATGGCTACTTGTATTTTGTTCGGGCGCACAGATACCAGCCACCGAAACAACG
>CAJTMS010000212.1:0-211 GCA_910577155.1 uncultured Mailhella sp. | reverse complement strand
TTTTATTATGCCGTTGTTCTGGCAGAGGTGTTGAATTATTATCAGAATGCGTCTGCTGACACAATCGAAACGCTGCCCCTTACAGTTCCCAAAGTACCGTCCGGGGCTTGGAGGTACAGCTTATAGGTTCCGGGCGTTGTTGCTGGAGGTCCAACGGTAAAATCCGCAATACATTCCAGCGGTTCGCCCGGCTGACGCAGGTTATTCACTG
>CAJTMS010000211.1:339-601 GCA_910577155.1 uncultured Mailhella sp. | reverse complement strand
ACCGATTACAAAAGAATCAGATTCTGGAGCAAGACCCAAGTCAGATTTGGTTGGGAATGCACCTTTATAACCTGTTGCGTCAATAGCATTGCGGTCAAAGTGAGCATACATTAACCATGGAGCTACTTTGAAACCGTCGTATGCAAATTCTGCACCAAGCATTACGAGGTCAGCATCATCATTATTATTTGAAGTATATTCGTTTGCCCATTCATTTTCTTGATTTTTTGGAGTTTTAGAATCAACACGTGCCCATGTGAAG
>CAJTMS010000211.1:0-260 GCA_910577155.1 uncultured Mailhella sp. | reverse complement strand
TAGCTGGGAGCTACGAGAGCATGGCGACCCATACGAACTTTAACGTCGGTGGAAGGAATGGTCCAGTCGATGTAAGCTAAACGCATACGGAGTTTTGCGTCAGGGTCTCTTTTGAATTTTCTGTCATAATCGCCCCATTGGGTGCCGCCGTATTGGAACAAAATGGTTGCAGAAAGATCTTCGCTTGCTACATAGTCGAAACCGAAACGGATACGGGTGGTAGCGTTGAAGTTTTCAGGACAGAAAGAACCGGCGTCACC
>CAJTMS010000210.1 GCA_910577155.1 uncultured Mailhella sp. | reverse complement strand
AAGGATTGGTCTGTTTTGTTCATTGTTTTTTCTTATGAAACACGGAATGAAATCGCCATATACCACTCTCCATTTGTCATACATTGCAACACGTATTCGCTTTTTGTCAAAGATACAATTTTAAGTTTCTGTATAATCCGCAAAAAGAGCCCCTTGGCAGGAAAGTCCTGACAAGGGGCTTATTTTATGCTGCTTTATGCAACAAATTCAAAATTAGAATTTGTAGATAAAGGTAAGAGCTGAACGGAAGATGTTATCTTGTTCTTCAGCAAGAAGAGGAAGGTTGTCTTGGTCGAAGATAGCATAACCGAGCTGCAAGGTAGCAGAAAGGTTTTTGTAGATTTGGTAGGTGCTGTCGAAGTCGATTTCAATTACGCTGTCGTCTTCGGTGAGGTAGAAGCCTTTAGCACCTGCACGAACGTTGCCGTTGATAGTATTTTCGTTTGTACCTTCAACATACAATACGCGAGCAGAATGGCTCAAGTTTTCAAGGAAGGAGAAGTTAGCGTATTCAGCAATGATACCCCATGTACCGAATGGGCTGTCAGCGCCGCCGTTAGCGAGGTTTGTATAACCGTCAACACCAACCATGTTGCCATCAAAGAGGATAGTAGAAGCAGAGAAACCGCC
>CAJTMS010000209.1:503-647 GCA_910577155.1 uncultured Mailhella sp. | reverse complement strand
GGCTCTTGACCATTATCTCAAGTAAGATTATGGTTAAAAGCAATGAAATTCAATAGATTAAGTAAATATAAAATTAAAAAAATTATTCAATGTTTTTCAATGGATTTAACTGCCACGGCAACAAGTGAATTATTGAAGTTAAAC
>CAJTMS010000209.1:0-489 GCA_910577155.1 uncultured Mailhella sp. | reverse complement strand
ATAATTATTTCACTGAATTCAGAGAACTAATTTTAGAGAATAGTATTCAGCAGGAACAAAAAGAATTAGGCATATTTGAGCTTGATGAGAGCTATTTTGGAGCTAAACGAGTACGGGGTAAGCGAGGACGAGGTGCAGCCGGAAAAACCCCTGTTTTTGGTGTATTAAAGCGTGAGGGAAAAGTATTTGTGAGTATAGTTTCCATGTGTTCACGGGAAGATTTAATGCCTATAATACAAGGTAAAATCCTTGAGGGTTCAACTATTCATACTGACGGTTGGAAGGCGTATGACGGTCTTATTCTTAATGGGTATACCCATTATCGGGTATATCACCATGAAAATGAATTTATAAGGGGAAAGTCACATGTAAACGGCATAGAAAGCTTCTGGAGCTTTGCTAAAAGACGATTGGCAAAGTTTAATGGTCTAACAGATGAAAAGTTTATCTTGCACTTAAAAGAATGTGAGTGTAGATTTAATTTTAGAA
>CAJTMS010000208.1 GCA_910577155.1 uncultured Mailhella sp. | reverse complement strand
CCCCACTGCTGCCTCCCGTAGGAGTCTGGGCCGTGTCTCAGTCCCAATGTGGCCGGCCAACCTCTCAGTCCGGCTACTGATCGTCGCCTTGGTAGGCCGTTACCCTACCAACTAGCTAATCAGACGCGAGGCCATCTCTCAGCGATAAATCTTTGGTACAGATACCATGCGATACCCGTACGTTATGCGGTATTAGCAGTCGTTTCCAACTGTTGTCCCCCACTGAAAGGCAGGTTCCTCACGCGTTACTCACCCGTCCGCCACTAAGCATTCCTTTCCATTGACCGAAGTCTCTTTCGAAGGTGCTCCGTTCGACTTGCATGTGTTAAGCACGCCGCCAGCGTTCGTCCTGAGCCAGGATCAAACTCTCAATAAAATGGTATCTAAACGCTTCCGTGCTTAAATCATTCTATTGAAGCTCATCTTAGCTTCAATTCGTTTGCCATGCTCCAGGGTAATTGACAACCCCCTTCGCACAGCTTTAATCATGTCCATGTCTTTTCAGACATCGAACTCTGGTGCTTTTCGTTCGTTACATTGTTTAATTTACAAGGTACTCGCTCCGTTCCGTGTTCGGTGCGGAACATTCACTATCTTACCACAGGTTTTTCGGTTTGTCAAGTACTTTTTTCGACTTTTTTCAAAATCTTTTT
>CAJTMS010000207.1 GCA_910577155.1 uncultured Mailhella sp. | reverse complement strand
CCCTATTACATTTTACTGTTCACCTTTCTTTTTGGATATGTCTACACAGTTCTATATATTGACTTAAATAATTCCTTTTGATTTCTCGTCAAAATTCCACTTTCTTTATGAAATCTTCAAAAATATTCTTTATGCTACTAATAGAATTAAATGAAAGGACATGATGATTATGGATATGATTTTGAAAACAACAAACCTCTGTAAAAATTTCAAAGGGCAGACAGCAGTAAACAATGTATCTCTGAACATTCAGAGAAATTCTGTCTACGGATTGCTGGGACCGAATGGAGCAGGCAAATCTACCATTCTTAAAATGCTCACTGGCATTTTGCGCCCTACATCGGGAGAAATTGAGTTTGACGGTCACGCATGGAACCGCAGCGATTTACAATCTATTGGCGCATTGATTGAAATGCCGCCCCTATACGAAAATCTGACGGCATACGAAAATCTGAAAGTGCGAACCCTTGCGCTCGGACTTCCCGATACCCGCATTGAGGAAGTCTTACGGATTGTTGACCTTACAGACACCCGAAAAAAGAAATCGGGACATTTTTCTTTGGGAATGAAACAGCGGCTTGGCATTGCGCTTGCGTTGTTATCATCACCTAAATTGTTGATTTTAGATGAACCGACAAACGGGTTAGACCCTATTGG
>CAJTMS010000206.1 GCA_910577155.1 uncultured Mailhella sp. | reverse complement strand
TCATCATGCCCCTTATGACCTGGGCTACACACGTGCTACAATGGACGGTACAACGAGAAGCGAACCTGCGAAGGCAAGCGGATCTCTTAAAGCCGTTCTCAGTTCGGACTGTAGGCTGCAACTCGCCTACACGAAGCTGGAATCGCTAGTAATCGCGGATCAGCATGCCGCGGTGAATACGTTCCCGGGCCTTGTACACACCGCCCGTCACACCATGAGAGTTTGTAACACCCAAAGCCGGTGGGGTAACCTTTTGGAGCCAGCCGTCTAAGGTGGGACAGATGATTAGGGTGAAGTCGTAACAAGGTAGCCGTAGGAGAACCTGCGGCTGGATCACCTCCTTTCTAAGGATAATTTCGGAAACCTGCACTTTTATCGTAAACTTTGTTTAGTTTTGAGAGGTCTACTCTCAAACTTGTTCTTTGAAAACTAGATAATATCTTTTATTTCTTTGTTAATTAAAATAACCGAGAACACCGCGTTTTAAAGAGTTTAAAACATTTAATGTTTGATCGCTAAACTCATAACCATTATCGTAAGATAATATAGGTTAAGTTATTAAGGGCGCATGGTGGATGCCTTGGCACTAGGAGCCGATGAAGGACGTGACTAACTGCGATAAGCTTCGGGGAGTTGTAAGTAAACTGTGATCCGGAG
>CAJTMS010000205.1 GCA_910577155.1 uncultured Mailhella sp. | reverse complement strand
ACTTCCGGGGAAGTGACGATTTGGGGGAAGCCCTTACAGGCAAATGAAAAAAAGCTGTTGCCCCGTATTGGCAGTCTGATTGAATCCCCCGGCTTCTATCCTAATCTCACAGCCACCGAAAATCTGCGCATTTTTGCTACCCTGCGGGGAGTGCCGAGCCGTAATGCAATTAAAAATGCGCTTGATTTAGTGGGGCTTCCCTATAAAGACAAAAAGCTGTTTTCCCAATATTCCCTTGGCATGAAGCAGCGATTGGCGATTGCCCTTGCCATTATGCACGACCCGGAGCTTTTGATTTTGGACGAACCGATTAACGGCCTTGATCCGATTGGAATTGCGGAAGTGCGCTCTTTTATCCGTGACCTCTGTACGGAAAGAGGGAAAACAATATTGATTTCCAGCCATATTCTTTCCGAGATGGCACTTTTGGCTGATGATATTGGAATTATCGACCACGGCGCATTATTGGAGGAAGAAAGCCTTGCAGAACTGGAAGCAAAGAGCAGCAGGCATATCCGTTTTACTGTTTCCAGTACAACACAGGCAGCAAGGATTTTAGAACGCAATTTCCATGAAACGCAGTTTATCATACAGGACGATTATAAGATGCGTCTGCATAATTTAGATATTTCAGTCGGAGAAATTATAACCGCCTTTG
>CAJTMS010000204.1 GCA_910577155.1 uncultured Mailhella sp. | reverse complement strand
CTGCTCCTGTCACGCCATGCGTTGATAGCCGCAAAGCGTATGACGGTCTTGCAAAAGCCGTGTGCCAGTTATGCACATTTTCGGTCAACAGCTTCATATGCTTCTGTGTAAGGCATAGACGAATCCCCCTTTCTCCCACATGGGGCGGTGCTTGGTCTATAGTTGCATTTATAAATCATAAGGACGACTGCACTTAGGCTGTCGCCCCTTGATTATTGATTACAAAAAAGAACCGATAACCGAATTTCTTTACTTCTGCGTGTTATCGGCTCTGCGTCTGTGCGTCTGGCTCTTTTAATTAAATTATTTTTGTTGTTTTTTGGCTTTATTATATGTATTAGCTAACTGTCCACAAGCTGCTTTAATCTCTCTACCATGAGAAACTCTCATGGTAACTTCAAGTCCTGTTTGCTCTAATTGATGTTTGAACGCAACCATTTCTTGTTTTTGTGGTGCTCTAATTTTTGAATTACTCGTCGGGTTGTATTGCAGCACGTTAATCATAACATTTTTGCCCTTAAACCATTTTGCAAGTTGCCTTATATCTGAGGAACGGTCATTTATACCTGGTAAAAGCAAATACGCAAATACCACTTTTCGATTATGCCTTTGAGAATAGGACAATGCTTGCTTAACAACATCTTCAATAGCGTACATGTGCATATGAG
>CAJTMS010000203.1 GCA_910577155.1 uncultured Mailhella sp. | reverse complement strand
GACAAGGGATTTTTTACAAGGAAATTTGACAACTGAATATCGCAGAACATACAGGACGTGAGGATATGTGTAGCCACTAAGTAAGTGCGCCATGATGCGCCTGCTCTAACTTGGAATTGAACGGAAAAGCAGAGGCGTGGAGCGATAAGAACCTGACAAAATGCACAGCAGTTGTGCGGGGCGATGAAGCATATCCGTGATAATGATACTTCTGAAATTTTATAAAAATTCAGTCATGAAATGACGGTGAAATTCCGATGTGGGCAGCGTAATGACCTGCCACTTGTATGTGGGTTTATTGGATTACAGAGCAAAGGCAAAAAAGAGAGGATTTGTAATTTTTTTGGATTGTAAAAACAGCGTAAGGGCAGTTATGAACGTAACAGTTTATAACTGTCCTTTTTGTGTTTGAAGGGAGGAATTGAATGGGAAGTAAACAAAAAATCAGGAGCAAAAACAGAAACGAAAGCAGAAAAACACCGACACGGATTGTCGTGGAACGTATCTACTTAGGCGGTCAGAGCATGGAAGAGGCTTTCCGCAAAATCAACGAGGAAACAGTGAGAAAAAATATTGAGGAAATCGTCGGAAAAACGGTTTAATTCTGCGGGCGGTCATGCTATACTATGGGTAGTGTGTTCCGCCCTTTTATGGAGGTAGGAAGATGAAAGGGAACGGAACAAAAA
>CAJTMS010000202.1:497-711 GCA_910577155.1 uncultured Mailhella sp. | reverse complement strand
TTTTGTTTGACAGATACAAATATTTCAAACTAATATGCGGAATAAATTCGGTAATAAAAAGTAAAAAATATTATGAATACATAAATGCAAAGGGTAACATTAACAAGGGGGTGTTTTATTCGTTATTGTGCATTGTATTTGTGTTAAAAATATCATGTAGTACACTTTTCTTTTATATCAAAGTCTTTTAGATTTTGAAACACAAGGGGGTTAG
>CAJTMS010000202.1:0-453 GCA_910577155.1 uncultured Mailhella sp. | reverse complement strand
TACAGATTTCCATTATGGAAAATCTGTAAAAAAAGTGCCTGTGGACGTCCACAGGCAGTGCTTGCTATTTCGCCCCGTGCCAGGACACGGGCAGTGCTTGCTGTACCAGTATGGACAGTAAGAGGGTTTTAGGCTGCACAGGCAGTCTGCCCAAAACCAATACGGGCGTTACCGTTCAGTCTGACAAAAAAATTTTTGAAAAAGTTTTGGTAAATAGGAAGGTTTTTGACCTATTTAGAATTTACAATAATAGCCGGGGCTGAGTGGAAGGAGGGAACAGCATGACCACCGCAGACCGCAGATTGGAGATTGTCAGTATCCTTGTGGTCAACGGTCATGTTACGTCAAGGGAGCTGGCGCAGGAATTTGGCGTTGCAAGGCGCACGATATTGAATGACGTTGCGGCTCTTACATATGGCTATCCCATATACACAAAGCCGGGGGCAGGCGGGG
>CAJTMS010000201.1 GCA_910577155.1 uncultured Mailhella sp. | reverse complement strand
CTTTCTTGCTCATGTTCTTGTCGATCAGTGTTTTCCAGAGCGGTTTATAGCTGATTTTCATAGCCTGTTCCACCTTTCCGGGCTGGGGCCAGCAGGAACAGCCCCGGCCCTATGGCCTTTCGACCATTATACCGCCCTCGTTGAGAAAACACAATGCTGTCTTGCAATTCTTCTCCAAAAACTGCGGCATACACAACGCATTTGTTCTCAATTTTCTTTACATCAATTTAGGTGTCAAGTGTTTCATGCCCTGTGATTTCGCGCCCGGATTGTCGTTGCCGTAGCCCTCCATGAGATTGATCACGCCCCAAATGCCAAGTCCGGCTCCAAGTGCTACAACAAGGGTCTGCAAAACGTCTACTGCGCTATTGAAAAATGCCATGAATATATCCTTTCTGCCGCGTCTGCGGCTGTCCGGCAAGCGGACAAAAGGCGGTCAGCGTTTGCCGCCGCATAAAAAAACCGCCCTGTGATAAAGGCGGCTGTCCCCGCGCTGCGTAAGTTCTGCGGCGCGGCGGTATTCAGTTGTAAGGGGTTGGGCGGTACGTCCCCCGGTAGGGGCGCGTACCATGTAGCCCGTGTTTACGTTCTTGATTTCCGATCAGCTCCTTAAAAAATCTTTTTATGAATGACAGGTAGGAAAGGGTCTTTTTCCGTAGCAGTCGGCGGTGTGGGAATGTGGGTAACTGGCTGCTCTTTTGGGGCTGTGGGAAACGCTGTTTGCAGGACGTGGGAAAGCCGCAC
>CAJTMS010000200.1:290-759 GCA_910577155.1 uncultured Mailhella sp. | reverse complement strand
TGTCGTCAGCTCGTGTCGTGAGATGTTGGGTTAAGTCCCGCAACGAGCGCAACCCCTGCCCGCAGTAGCCAGCATGGAAGATGGGGACTCTGCGGGGACTGCCGGGGACAACCCGGAGGAAGGCGGGGATGACGTCAAATCATCATGCCCCTTATGGCCTGGGCTACACACGTACTACAATGGCGCCGACAGAGGGAGGCGAAGCGGCGACGCGGAGCGAACCCCAAAAACGGCGCCCCAGTTCGGATTGTAGTCTGCAACCCGACTACATGAAGCCGGAATCGCTAGTAATCGCGGATCAGAATGCCGCGGTGAATACGTTCCCGGGTCTTGTACACACCGCCCGTCACACCATGGGAGCCGGGAATGCCCGAAGTCTGTGACCGAACCCGGAAGGGGAGGGGCAGCCGAAGGCAGGCCCGGTGACTGGGGTGAAGTCGTAACAAGGTAGCCGTATCGGAAGGGGGGG
>CAJTMS010000200.1:0-253 GCA_910577155.1 uncultured Mailhella sp. | reverse complement strand
AAGTTTGCTTTCCAAAGAGGAAAAGGTAGGATGTCTTTAAAGGGCGGAAGGAAAAAGGTTCAAAAGATTCCGGTGGCGATGCGCCCGGGGGGAACACCCGTACCCACCCCGAACACGAGAGTTAAGGCCCGGGCGGCCGATGGTACTGTGCCTTGGCACGGGAGAGCAGGCGGCTGCCAGATTTTTTAAAAAAACAGAATATGTAATAGTTTTACCAGTGATTAAAAGCTAAAATTAAGATAATTTTGGTTTT
>CAJTMS010000199.1 GCA_910577155.1 uncultured Mailhella sp. | reverse complement strand
CGAAACTCGCCGCCGTCATAGGGGAATGGCAGACGCTCCCCACTCTCGGAAAAATCAGCCGAAGCAGCCCCGTGGGTGAGCATTGCCAGAAATCCGGCATCCTCCTCCGCCGCATCAAACGGATTTGCGGCAACAGCCTGTGACGGTGGGGGCGTACTGTCTGGAATGGCGTAGTTCCCGCAGGCGGCGAGGGATAAAAGTGCGCCGCA
Source organism: uncultured Mailhella sp. (assembly GCA_910577155.1). Taxonomy (GTDB): domain Bacteria; phylum Desulfobacterota; class Desulfovibrionia; order Desulfovibrionales; family Desulfovibrionaceae; genus Taurinivorans. Next base: position 580 of record CAJTMS010000199.1, on the reverse strand, counting down.
CATCAGGGGAACGGCAATCAATCGTTTTCGCATACATGGCCTCCTTTGCTTTGATGGACTAAGCATAACGGGCAAAGGTCAAAATTCGGTCAAGAAAAGCGAAATGCCGCCCAAGTTTTTTGGGCGGCATTTCGTTGTAAACGCCTATCAAATTTCCACATTGTCAAAACGGCTGAATGGGCAGTTGCCTATTATTGATAACTGCCCGATAAATGAGAAATTTCCTTTTAAAAATTTATTTTAAGCCTTCTTCCTTGATCTTATATATTCTAAATGCGCAATCCTTTTCCAAACGAATATTTGCCCAATTTCTCCCAATCTGTCTCACAAAATAATTTTCGTCCTCTGGAAATATCTGTTTTGTCATAAATCTTAACAGATCCAGTGCTTTGGCAGATTCTTTCAATACAATTTCAAGTGTACTCCATCCATCTATTACAGGCGAATATATTTCATGAATCATATCACAAAACAAATCGTTTCCGTTGATTGGTATTTTTCTTATTAAGTCCCCCTTCCTATCTCCAATCAGCATACTCTTTAACTGGGCATATTGTTTGCTGTCAAGCATCACTTCATA
>CAJTMS010000198.1 GCA_910577155.1 uncultured Mailhella sp. | reverse complement strand
CGCATTAAAAACAAACAGTCCTTTTTATAAATCAAGCCCCCTTTGCCTTTTATATATTTCATCAGAAATGCCGAAAGCCCTAAATAGAAAAAGTAAAATGTAAAAGCAAGCCCAATCATTTCAAATACTGCCGCCCACTTTGTTATCCTGCCGGTAAAAATGAGAAAATACAAAAACAATACATTTCCTATGGAAAGATAGAATAACCATTTCCATATAGCGTTTCTTTTCTCGTTTACTGTTTCATTCTGCCTGTCCATGTTAATAAGACTGATGATTTCCATATTGGAGAATTTCTTCTTATTCCGAAAAAGGGCAATCATAAAACACACCCCATACAGGATAATTGTCAATAAGATGCTTCCTGCTGATATTTCTATATTTACCCTGTAATTTTTCCCGATACTTTTATAAAAAACATAAAATAATATCTGCTGTAACCCGCTCCCCAAAAGCAATCCGGCAAAAAGAGCGGATATTCCAAGATAGAAATTTTCTTTCATGTAAAGGGCTGCAATCTGCTTTTTCTTCATTCCCGATAATAAGTAAATCGCAAATTCCCGGCTTCTTTTTTCTAAAATAAAACGTGTCATATAGTTTATCAGCCATGCAACAATAATAAGGATTGCCACCGTGGAAACTGCCATAAATGTAACTAACATTGTTCCTGCCGTAGAAAGCTCCCCATTGTTTCCAAAATGAATCATTTCGTAAATATCCTTTGAAAACAGCAAAGAATGAAAGGAAAAAGTGAGGGCTGTTATCATACACAAGGTTAGAAAGTAATTCAGATAATCTTTCCA
>CAJTMS010000197.1 GCA_910577155.1 uncultured Mailhella sp. | reverse complement strand
TCAACCATGGGGACCTGAAGGCAACACAAGGGGATACCGGTCATGCGCAGATTGATATGATTACCGACGTTTATGCACATATCCTGGATGAGGACAGGAAAGTGAACGCCCAGAAATTTGAGGCCACGTTTTATGCCAAAAATCCTGTTAATCCTTTGAAGGATGTAAAGCCGCCTGAAGAAACCGGCACTGACCTGACAAATTTAATCGCAGCACTGGAACAGTCTCCGGAACTGGTTGCCATGCTGACAAAAGCACTGAAAGGAAATGCTATTAGCAGCTAAAACCTGCTAATTCTGCAATTAGCAGATTATTAGCAACAGCTCTGAAAGTGCAGTTTAGTGTTCGATTCCCTGTTAGCAACACAAGTGATAACAAATATCCAAAAAAACAAGTCCTCTGACTTTTGGTTTTCTCTTGAGGCAAAAAAAGAAAAGCATTGAAAAATCCAGTGTTTTCAATGCTTTCCAACGTCCCCGAGACGACTTGAACGTCCGACCCCACGCTTAGGAGGCGTGTGCTCTATCCAACTGAGCTACGAGGACTTATATGAAAAACTTGCTAATAAGCAAGTCATTCAGCTATGAAATTGTTGATTTTACGTTGCTCTGGCAATCGAACACCTACCACTTAGGAGGCGATCGCTCTATCCAACTGAGCTACGAGGACTTGTATGAAAAACCTGCTAATAAGCAAGTCATTCAGCTATGAAATTGTTGATTTTACGTTGCTCCGGCAATCGAACACCTACCACTTAGGAGGCGATCGCTCTATCCAACTGAGCTACGAGGACTTGTATGAAAAACCTGCTAATAAGCAAGTCATTCAGCTATGAAATTGTTGATTTTACGTTGCTCCGGCA
>CAJTMS010000196.1 GCA_910577155.1 uncultured Mailhella sp. | reverse complement strand
TTAACATGTTCATAATTCATAATTACATCATAATTTAATTTATATTTAATCTTAAATTCCAATCCCGTTGTTAATTTATACGCCATTGTCCATAAAAAACGACCTTGAGAGGGAATTGAAGCAGAAAACACACCATTATCCTTTAATAAAATACAACTAGATGCAATAACTAAGGGCAAATCTAATAAATGTTCCAAAACTGCTGAAGAAATTATCCTGTCATAAAAGCCAGAAGGCAACATTTCAATATTAACTTGATTATTTTCGATTAATTTTAAATTTGTTATAATATCTTGAATGTCATTATAAATGTTATTAACTTTATCTAAATTTAAAGAATCTTTATATAAAAGTTTAAATGGCTCTATAATGTCATATTGTCCTGTATTTTCCTCAAAATCAAGCTGATTTAATGTTCCTGCACCAATTTCTAAAGTTTTTTCATTTAAATCAGAATTCCTGTCTTTCGCTACTGAATGATGCAGCCAATTTTCCATTTTTTTAGATAAACTGCTTGCAGCTGTAGTACCATTACGATTGGATTTATAATGCTCGTCATATATATATATATATTCAGAAGATAACGGCTTTCGCTTTTTAGGAAAATTATCAAACATATACATTCACCTCATAGCATTAAAACATATCAACATAATGAGTTAACAGGTATTACACCAAAAAACTATTTAGAGCATTTCCGGTAAATCTTAAGAATTTTGCAGGGGAAAAACTTTTAGTAAAAGTTTCTTCCCCTGCACACCTATACAAAGCTTTTTAAAATAAATTTCCCCAAGAACAACAAGAAATGACATAATAAACAAAACAGTTATGCATGACAACGTATAACGGTTTTGAATTTGGTGGGTTTGGGAGGGATAATC
>CAJTMS010000195.1 GCA_910577155.1 uncultured Mailhella sp. | reverse complement strand
TGCAATAACATCTAAAATTAAACAAATTTCGCACCAACAAAAAAGGTGTACCGCAGGTAAGTTTCAACCTTCCTTGCAGTACACCTTGATGTGTATAACCATTCCATATTTTTCGCTTTTGCATATATACAGTTTTTGTTTTTTTCTAAACATGACCTATCCCTCTCTACCATTTTTACAAAAAAAGAGAACAGCGTTTTATACTCAAATAAAACCACTATTCCCTAATTTACGAATTGCATATTTATGTCATAAAAATTGCATTATCAACCACCATTAGCGTTTGTATTGAGTATATAAAGCAAATCTTATGACTTCTTTGTAAAATCTAAAAGTTATATTTTGTATAATTTTTGTAAAATTTGAATTTCTTAGGAAATCTGCATCACATCATTTTTATCCTCTTGTAAAAAAATCTGTATGATTGTTCCCTCTCCAGGACTGCTCTGCAAATCAATCTGACCATTCAAATACTGTACGGCGTGTTTTACAATAGAAAGCCCTAACCCCGTTCCACCCGACTCTTTAGAACGGCTCTTATCCACTCTGTAAAAACGCTCGAATATCCTTGCCTGATGTTCCGCCGGAATACCAATTCCTGAATCCTTTACAGAGATTACAGCTTGATTTTCCTCTCTGTTTACAGAAATCTCCACCATGCCGCCATCTTTATTATATTTGACAGCATTATCGCAAAGATTAAATATAATTTCTGTCAATAACCGCCGGACACTTTTTATCCTGACTGTTTCCCCTGTCACAGCAATTTCAATATCCTTTATCGCTGCTATGTCCGCCAGCCCTGCAGCCACATCCGTTGCGACCTCATATAAATCAACATTTTCAAAAGGCATATCGCACCCCTCGTCTAATTGGGATAAACGGATAATATCATCAATCAATGTTACAAGCCGCCCTGCCTCTGTGCGGATATGCCCTACAAAACGTGTCATAT
>CAJTMS010000194.1 GCA_910577155.1 uncultured Mailhella sp. | reverse complement strand
TACAGCATATGACGGATTCTCTATCTATCCTGTTTCAGAATACCGAGGTGCGTTTTTCCTGTGACCTCCATGTGCCAAAGGGGAGGGCCGTCCTTGACGGGGAGCTGTTGTACCGTGTTCTGGAAAATCTGATCTCCAATGCCCTCCGTTTTGCGGAGCGGGAAATTGGGCTTGCTTTTTGTCTGGAGCATGGAATCCTGTCGGCCACCGTGACCGATGACGGGCCGGGCTTTTCGGACAAGCTGCTGCAAAAGAAAACCGCCCTGTTTTACTCCGAGGATACCTCCGGCCAGCACTTGGGGCTGGGGCTGGCGGTGAGCCGGGTGCTGTGCCAGAAGCATGGGGGAACCATAGAGCTGTCAAACCAACCGCCCCATGGGGCCTGTGTAAAAGCCTCCATTGCGGTCAAATAATCCCTATTACGACGGCGCAGGTAAGAAATTGACTTTGGGGGAAAACAGATATATAATAAAGCAACAGCAAATTTTGCTTATTGTAGGAGGGCAAAATGAAAGAGACATTGGAGTTCAATCATAAAAAGCAATGTGGTTTATGGCTGATCCTTATTGGAATTGTACTTATCATAGCTGTTATTTTCGGCGGGAAATTCCTTGTGAACCCGTTTGTGTTTTTAATAGGCTATTATGCTTGTTTTTTTAGCGTTAATGCGAACAAAAAAGTCAGGGAAAGGCTCTCCCAGGGGGCTATTTCCCAAAAGCAGATAAAGATGATCTATTTTTCAATTGCTGCTTTGTTCCTGTTGATGTTTTGCATTGCTGGCCCGTTTATCCCCGGGTGGCATTGGAGGCAGATATGGTTGGGTGTACTGATGGCAACAGCCATACATTTTTTCTTGTGGTTCTTTATACATGGTTGGAGCATGGTTGTGCTGGGGATTGTATGTATCATTATCGCAGCAATAGGCTATGTATTCCCCGCTATATCGGTTTCTGTTATTTGCATTGCCGATGCAGCAGCTAAATTGATATGCGGGATATATTTGCTTT
>CAJTMS010000193.1 GCA_910577155.1 uncultured Mailhella sp. | reverse complement strand
AACGAGAGGTAAACTCCGCATCCACGCTATCGCTGTGTCTATTGACAAAGCCGTCAAAAGTGTCATCCAAGAATGCCTCTATCTTGTCGAGGTCTGCTTTGTTTTCCGTCCTTGCGTAGAAAATGTTTGTTGCATAGTTTGCCATAATCCTAAGTTTTAAGTTTTTTATTTTCCCTCTTTTAGCATTTCAGCTACTTTCGGGCTTGATTGAAAATTATGTCGCCTCAAAAGGTGTTATGGCTCTTTATGCAGGGTTTCACGACCAAATACGACCTCTGCAAAGCGGAGCGTGGAGATTTTGTCGGGAACCGTCAGGCTGTGACCTTGAATACAAGAAAGACATGACAAGTACCTTTGCGACACAATTCTCATCAGGCAGACCGAAAGTTGGGATGCGAGGATAAAATGCCTATGGCAGAAGTTACGATAAAAGGAACTTCCGTAAAATTGGGATGCAGCGAAAAAAGAAAATATCGGTGCGATTATCTTCTCTTTTGACTGTGAATATAAAAGTAAGGGGGAGAACTTCGGTAAAGGTTTAGTTTAGTCTATTAGCTTATATATATGCTAAACTAAAGTAAACTAAATATAGGCAGATATATTGGACTGCCTGTATAGGTGTTTTGAGGGAAATGGTTACCTTTGCAAAAAACAATGTTCCTTGAAAGAAACAGAGATTTGTCCTTTTTTCTTTTGGCTGTGGTTATTCATCCATAGATGACTGCAACAATCACTCTTGGCGAGAGGATGAAAATCGTGTGAAATGACTTGGAAAAATACTCAAAGTACGAACAAGTGAAGAGAAAGAAAGGTAGTGCAAATAAAAAAACAAGAAAATATGATAATTCGTGTTTCTGTTCCTAATTTGTTCCTTGATAAAAACACATCACAATATAAATTGTTAATTTATAAGATATTAAGATGTGAAATTTTGAGATATAACTAAATTTACCAGATTTACGCAGTATATATACAAAATGCAAACAACACCCAATAAAGTGATAATAAATAAGCTA
>CAJTMS010000192.1 GCA_910577155.1 uncultured Mailhella sp. | reverse complement strand
GGAATACTGGAGGGTGGGACTCTTGCGTGATTTTGCCCTGGCTGTAGAGGCACGGAAATCAATTTTTGAAATTTTGGTCAAAAAGTTTTATCCACAAGGCATGGAAAAGCTAAGCTTATTTGAATACTTTGAAGAGTTGGAAACCGAACAGGCCTATGACGGATATTTTTATTCTGTAGCACAAGGCATAACTATTGTCATTTTAGGGAGCCTTTGTGGATTGAAAAACGTCCGCCAGATATGGTTATGGGCAACAAACGCCAAGGTAAGGGAGTTTTTGAAGGAACGATTTCAGATAGAAAGAATTCCTTGTTATTACTGGTTATTATGTTTACTAAAAATGATTAGGCCTGCTTCTCTGAACAAGTGTTTTGCAGCATGGGTCGCTTCCATGCTTCCCCCATCCAGGCAAGTTACCTTGGCGATAGATGGAAAAACTATCCGTTCCACAGGCAAAATGCAAAGCTATGATACGGCATTGCATATCATAAGTGCGCAAATAGGGGAACTCGGCATGAGCTATGCGCAAAGAAGTGCTGAAGGAAAAAGTAACGAAATACCCGCGGTACGGGAACTTTTAGCTGAATTGGACATAAAGGGGTGTATGGTTGTTGCGGATGCCCTGAATTGCCAAAAGGAAACAGCAAAAAGTATATGCAAGGGCAAAGGTGACTATCTTTTATGTGTGAAAGATAATCAAGCTGTTTTAAAAAGGGAAATTGAAGAGTATGTGCAGAGTGAAGAGCTACGTCAAAAAATGGATACAATTTGTCAGATTGAAAAGAATCGGGGTAGAGTTGAAATCCGAACAGGTTATGTCCTTAGCGGGATAAACTGGCTTGAAAGCGGAAGAGGCTGGACAAAGCTTCAATGTATAGGAGCAATACATAGAGAATTTGAAACAAAACAGGGAAGAAGCAGCGAGTGGCAATACTACATATCAAGCCGGGTTCTGACAGCGGAAGGGCTGCTCCATCATGCAAGGCAGAAATGGTCAGTGGAATGTATGCACTGGCTCCTGGATGTGCATTTTGGTGAAGATTA
>CAJTMS010000191.1:552-1057 GCA_910577155.1 uncultured Mailhella sp. | reverse complement strand
TGACTTGCCATTAGAAGGCGCTTTTTATGCCTATAATACGCCGACCAACGCGTTGTTTGAAGGCGCGCCGGAGACTGGACTCCATTTTTTGGGCTGGGATGATGAAACTGTTGAAACGCCATATTTGACGTCAAAAGATAAAACCGTTTTTGCTTTGGGACGTCATGTGTTAGATTTACAAAGAATGTACCAGAATAACGCTTGTTTTATGGTTAATGTGGAAAATGCATCGCAAAAAGAAGCAGTGGCTTATATGACTGGTAGCGGTTTTTTGACAGAAGTGGAAGCTAACAACGTTTATCGCTTTTTCACCCATCCAGTACAGAGCACATATTATCCGTGTTATTATTACGGACGATGGATGATTTACGAAGCCTATGAAGCGTGGCCGAAAGACAGGCGAAATGAATTCTTCCGTTTGCTCTATGATACGCCACAGACGACGGATACTTTTATCAAGAATGTCCAAAAGGTTTTAGGCGAAACGTTTGCGCCTTTTGCAAAA
>CAJTMS010000191.1:273-518 GCA_910577155.1 uncultured Mailhella sp. | reverse complement strand
GAGCCAATGGCAAAAAATTAAACTGTTTTTTAAACTGGCGGTGTAAAATAGAGAACTTATTTTAATGTCGTAGCAAAAAATGAAAAACGAACTGCTTTTGCCGCTCCTACTGGATATATTGGCGAATATATGCATAGTTGTCATGATTTTGGGATAAGGTATTTTGCAACGAAAATTGTTTTTGATAAGGCATTTGAACCATTAGCCGCTAAGCGGCAATAAAAATTAAGAAATGCCAGCAAGGA
>CAJTMS010000191.1:0-206 GCA_910577155.1 uncultured Mailhella sp. | reverse complement strand
AATTCCATTGGAGTATGATACAATGGTGAACGAATAAAACGATATATGTTAAACTGCTTTTGTGAGAATTGATGCGTCCAGAAATGTATAGATTTTTAGACAAGAAAAAATCGCAAAAAAAGAGCCGACAAACGGCGGAAATTCGTCGTTTGTCAGCTTAAAATAACTATTCCAAGAAAATATAGTCTATTGGACTAAGTATATTT
>CAJTMS010000190.1:813-1077 GCA_910577155.1 uncultured Mailhella sp. | reverse complement strand
ATAATAGAAATAAGTCCAAAACTGTAGTTTGCAATAGGTGACAAATCGGGCAGTATGGGAACGAAAGATTTGATGACGTTATAAAAATAAATCAAAGAACCTGTCAAAATAAAAGGAACTACCTTTTGCATTGCCGATGATATTGCCGCAATCCAGGGCTTTGAAAATAATTTGTTGGCATTTGGGGCGAAGCTTTCGCTTAGCCAGTCCATAAGCTTTTTCATGATTTTCTCCTTTCTTTTAGAATCTGGTTTTATTCTTCTT
>CAJTMS010000190.1:298-796 GCA_910577155.1 uncultured Mailhella sp. | reverse complement strand
TCCATAAGCTTTTGCGCCAGTTCGATGAGGCGTGCCCCATCCAGGGAAGCATATACATCTTGTGGTATTATGCCTACTTTGACACCATACGGGGCAGCTGTTGTTTTAAAGTTATCCAACTCCATTGCATAATGGGGCCCGATCAGAAGTACATCAATATAATTCAGGTGCTCTGCCACTTCTGAATGGCTTCTTGCCTCCACGCTGACAGACAGCTTTTGCTTTTTTGCCACTTTTCTGGCATTGCTTGCCAAAAAGCCGCTGGACATGCCGGCACCGCAGCATAATAAAATTTTTAAGTTTTCCATATTCGTCCTCCTTTGTTTGAGTCTGCAGTTCATTTTGTTTAGGGCTATTATCCCTAAATCTGTTTTTTCCTTCAACCTGTATTTTGCACTGTTTGGTGCAATTGCTTTTATCAGGATTTTGCACTGAAACGTGCAATTTTCAAGTTGTTCCGTTTTTCTTTTCCGCTTATAATTGGAAATAAATAATCAA
>CAJTMS010000190.1:0-284 GCA_910577155.1 uncultured Mailhella sp. | reverse complement strand
AACTGTTAAGGGAGATTTCTATGCAGAAAAAATTAAATGCATTATTAAAATATCTGTTAGCCCAAAATAAACCGCAGACTAGTTCGGAGGTTGCCAATGCCCTTTCCATGTCTGTCCGGTCTGTGAAAAATTACGTAAAAGAAATTAATTCTCTTTATAGCAAAAAAATCATCCTTTCTTCACGTAATGGTTACCTAATCAACAGCCTGATTTCTCCTGCTTTACTTATGGAGGATTCGGATGAAAAGATTCCTCAGACATGGGACGAACGGGCTTATTTTATT
>CAJTMS010000189.1 GCA_910577155.1 uncultured Mailhella sp. | reverse complement strand
CCAGATAAGTAACCCGGAAAATTTCAACACAAAGAACAAAAACAGACAAAATCAAAGGTCCGAAAATCACCCCCATAAAACCAAATAAAGACAAACCGATAATCACCCCGAAAATCGTAATTAAAGGATGAGTATCTGCCATCTGCTTCTGTAAAACAGACCGAACCAAATTATCCACATTAGCAACAACAACAACAGAATAAACAGCCAAACCAATACCCATTCCCCAATGCCCCGTTGCCCCCAAATAAAGAACTAAAGGAATCCAGACTATTGCAACTCCAATTACAGGAATAACAGTTGCAAAACAAGAAATCACTCCCCACAACAAAGCTTCAGGCACTCCAAACAAATAATACCCCAACATAGCTATACCTCCCTGCAAAATAGCAAGAACAGGAACTCCTATCGCATTCGAACGGACAACCGTATAAAATTCATGTAAAATATCTTTTTTATTCCGCCGGTTAAAAGGCAATATTTTTTTTACATAACTTTCCATCTTCCGGCCGCTGGTCAGCATAAAATACAGTATCAGCAAAAGCATCAAAACATTCACAAAAAAACTACTGATACTCCCCATCAAAGCCTGACCAATCTTAGGCAAAATCCCTATTAACGTTTTAAGATTTCCACTACCCAAAACATTATATCCGGTCTTTTCATAAATCAAATCTGCCACATGTTGCACTGGTACCATCAAGCTCTGAGGCTCCAAATTAACAGACTTTATCTTACTAATAAAAAGCCACACAACCAAAGCTATAGGAATCAAACAAAAAAAAATTGTCTCCAACAACAAAACTACTGCCATAATCCATTTTTTCCAATGTTTTTGCTCAGTCAAATAAAAAGCCTGCTTTCTCAACAACACATAAATAGTAAAAGCCCCCATCAAACCTCCCAAAAAGGGAGTCATTTGCCAAAATACCACTACACCCAGCAACAATATAATGGCAATCAGTGAATACTTCCAATATTGCTCTTTGATATCCATTTCCGTTTCTCCTTATCCTTAAAACATAAGTATAACGAAAAACAACAATAATAGATACATAAGGACAGGGCTTTTGTATCCCTACCGCAAATCCACCCCCTCCCCCC
>CAJTMS010000188.1 GCA_910577155.1 uncultured Mailhella sp. | reverse complement strand
GCAGACAGGCAGAATTTCCATAAAGGAAAAGTTGGCGGAGAAAAAAGCGGTCATCGAGCAGAGGGATAAAGCAGAGAAGGAAGCTCCGGAAAAGGGAACAGAGAAAAAATCAGAGAGGGAGATATAAGAGCATGGCACAGATACAATATAAGTTCAATAAAAATGATGAATATCTGACACCTCCCTATGCGGTATATCCGATTATAAAACGTTTGAAGGCAAATACAACAGTATGGTGTCCTTTTGATATGGAGAACAGTCAGTTTGTGAAAGTGCTGTCGGAGTATGGTTTTTTAGTCATTTATAGTCATATAAAAATGGGACAGGATTTCTTCTTAATGGAAGTGCCAGAATGTGACTACATTATCAGCAATCCTCCATACAGTCAAAAAGGCAGGGTATTGGAAAGGCTGTATGAGATTGGAAAACCGTTTGCAATGCTTATTAACTTTCAGGGCATATTTGACCATAAAGAAAGATTTCGACTGTTTAAGCAGAACCGGGTGGAAATGTTGTGGCTCAGCCCAAGAGTAAATTATATTGGCATGGAGAAAAAAGCAAACGAAAGAGTGCCATTTCAAAGCGGCTATATTTGCAGCGGAATATGCAGTAACCAACTGGAGTTTGATTATATGGAAATTCATAGAAAAGGAGAGGGAGCTAATGGATAAATTTACAGTGGAAGAAATCAATTTGATGTGTGTGTTTGAGGGGCAGGACAGGACGGGCATGATTGCTGACATAAAGAATGTGATTCCCCACATACAGGACAGCGATATGGTGGAGCTTGCCGGACAGGTTTTAGGGAAACTGGAAACCATGAGCGATGAAGAATTTGCAGAGGTGGTATTGGAAGCGGCGGAGTAATTATCGCAAAATTTTTATAGCTTTATTCGACATGATGTGATACAATACTGATAAATCATTTAAAAACAGTGAATTTTCGTGGCTTTTTATAAGTTTAACATTTTAATTGACTTTTCATATTATAGGGAGTATAGTAATCTTAGTTTTTATGAGCATAAAAGATTTTATGTGTGAAATAATATGTAAAGAGTTATATCATAGAAATCAACATATGATTTACAAGGCATATTTGATTATAATTATGATAGACTTTATA
>CAJTMS010000187.1 GCA_910577155.1 uncultured Mailhella sp. | reverse complement strand
TTCATTTAGAAGCTGTTCCGCTTTGTTTGGAGTTGATTTTTCTTCTATCTTTCCATCTGCGCTATCTTTTTTTACTTCTTTCTTTTCTTTTAAAGTTTCAAATAATTCTTTTTCCTTTTCAACTGCCTTTTCTTTTGTCTTTTCAAGTAGTTTCTCAGAATTTTTCTTCCTTTCTTCCCGGAGTTTATCGCTCAGTTTTAACATACCATCATTTCTGCCCTGCATTCTGCAATGATATTTTCCGTTTTCATCAATATAACTATGCTGATATACTATCGTCCAGCCACTGGCTTTCGCCATGCTTTCTGCCAATTTAGACATAGACTCAACGCCTTTTATCATGTCTTTCATGTCCTTCTCTTTTTCGGGGTCATTCTGCATTTTTTCCAAGAGTTTTGGATTAACAGTCAGTGACTTTCCGTTTTGGGCTGATGAACAGGCATTTCCAACCTTAAAATCTACGCTTGGAACAAGTTTTGCTAGTCCATTTGCATAATCCGTTGTCTTTTTCCCCTTACTACTTCCCAATGTTTCTGTTGTTTTTTCTGTTTCCTTTTTCTTTGTGCTGTTCTCTGTGTCATTTTCTACTACGCTCTGCGTTGCATAGCTGCTATAATTGTTTGTAATCTCCATTGCCATGATTTTTTCCTCCTTGATAATAAATTTATTTGAAATCCATTTCCATGTTACATTTATAGCATTTTAAATAATTTCGGACAAAATTTGATCTTTGTTAATGTTTGTTCCATAAATTTGTTAATGTTTGTTAAAATTCTTTATCTTTGCGTTTCCCTGCCTCGTTTCGGCTGCTTCGCTTACCGCAAGATATTGCCCATGTTCTGCTTGATTGTGTCGTACTGCTTCACTTTATAAAATTTCCAAGAAACTCTGCCATTTTTTGTCTTGCGTGCATAGTAAGGGGTAATTTACACTATTCCCGTATAGTGTACTTGCCGCTTCTCATAAAATATAGAGAAACCTTCAAAGGAGAAAGTTTATGCCAAAAACGGATAACGCTCCTACACCTGATACACAAATACGAGTGGAAAGCCTTTCCAATGAAGAAAAGCATTTCATGGAAGAAAGTCTTTCCATAGATAAAATGAGGCTGACTGTTACCAACATCTA
>CAJTMS010000186.1 GCA_910577155.1 uncultured Mailhella sp. | reverse complement strand
AAAAATTCTGGCGCGTCTGCCCTGTCTGGTCAGCGATAGATCCAAGAATCATGCTCCGGCGCCTAATTAAAAGACGGATTTTTTCCGGCGTGTTCATTTCTGCCATGATGCCGCCCCCTTTCTTTTTTGTGACTATATTATAATTTATACACTTTAAAATGTCAATCTGAAAAATATATTTTATTTTTTATCATTTTTCTTTACATTTTTACTTGACAAAATACATTTTAAAGTGTATAATAATATCAGAAGTTAAGAAAAGGACGGTACATAAAAATGACAAATACACAAATCATCATCAATGAAGCAATCGCAAACGGACTTTACACAAAAGAGGAAGTCGAAGCAATCCTTGAAACTGGACACATGATTCCGCTGCATACTTTCCAGACATGGAAAAGCGCCGGATATATCGTAAGAAAAGGCGAACACGCAAAAATCACAACCCGGCTCTGGAAATACACCAGCAAGAAAAAATCTGCTGAAGCGGATGGAGAAACGGACGGCGAATCACTCAACCATTATTACCTTGCAAAAGCGTTTCTTTTCACGGCTGACCAGGTAGAAAAAATTGCAACTGCATAATCAATCATATAGGCGGCCAACCGGCCGCCGGAAAGGATAAATAAAATGAAAAGGACAACCAACAAGCAACAAAAAGCATACATGAAAGCGAAGGCAGCTCTTGAAACTCTGGAAACAATGGAACATGAAATGGAAGAAGATTTCGTCAAGTCTTTAGGTGTGACAAATGAGGATGGATCCATACCGTCAAGAACATGGATGATAGATAACGACGAGATCGCAGAAAAGGCTATTGAGGATTTCGGAAAAATCGTGGAAGATTCCGGATTGTGGGAAAAACTCAAAAAAGCAAAAGAGGATTTCAAGATTGCAGAAGAAGCACTTGTCCAGTATGCGCTTTCTATCATCCCATTTCAGAAAGAACGCGAAACATTGACAAAAGCGGTAAAAACAAGCATCAAATACCGGGAACAAGTTGTTGAAATGGTTTTAAAACTGGATGTTTCCACCGTAAAATAAAACTGCACCGGCGGCCAGAAAAAGGCCGCTTTTGTTATTCATTTTAAAATGTATTTTGATAATAATTTATATAATTTTTTAAAGAAAATATTAT
>CAJTMS010000185.1 GCA_910577155.1 uncultured Mailhella sp. | reverse complement strand
GCAAAAGGTGTCAACTAAAATGATACAACATCATTTTTTATCCGCAAAATCAGACAAACTATTTTCTGTTAAAAAAATGCAGTGTTCGTTTAGGGGATATACTACCCATGAATATGAACTGTCAAATCATTTAGTATGTCTTGATAACTCGTATTACCCAAATGCCTATGCTGTATGGGCATTTGTTGTAATAGCCCCCTACTGGGAAGGAGGCCGCTGAAAAACATCCTATTATTCAGTTTTGAATTGCAGATATTCATAAAAAATCCACCAGTTTTGAATTGACGCTGTGTCATAACCATGCCGGTGTTTTAATTCGCTGTTTTTTGCCCCTTCCTTATAGCATCCGTCCCTGTGCGGGCAGCATTTACATTTCTCAACGTCAAAAAAGCAGGTCATGCGGGGATTTTTATTCTTCTTTTCTTTTTCACGCCTGTCCAGGTATTTATGGACTGCCAGATGCCCTGCCTTACACTGGGACATCCCTGCATCTTTATTAAATTCAAATTCATCTTCTTTTGTCCGGTTTCCCTGCTTTTGCGGACCAGTTCCGGCAATTCTTCTTTTTCTTTGATGACCGAAATCAGGGCATGACCGTATGCCAGTTCTTTTTCCAAGGAATCTTCTGTGTTTTTATCCGGAAGACGCTCTTTCATTGTTTCATCTGTTTCATAAACAGAACGCCGCAGTTTCTTTGACTGTTCTAAAAGCGCCTGTCTTGGCGTTTTCTGATTGTATCTTGATTTTGTATGGGTTGCATCCACGATCATGGATTTTGATTTTATAATGCCTTTTTCCAATGCGGTCTGGATTGTTTTCGCGGCCAGCATGTCCAACAGGTTCATATCTTTCAGACGCAGTTTGCGGAATTTTGTCAGGGAGCTTGGATTGATTACGCTTTCTTCCGGCGCCATATCAAGAAAATATTTGAACATACGGACAGGCGGGACTGCATTGCGTCCATTATCGAGACAATATTTATCAATAAGCGCTTCATAAATAAACCCAAAATATACCAGTTCTTTTATCTGTCGGAGCAGGTTGTCTTTTGGAACGACTAATTCATATATTTCCATGTAGGGACTTAATACTAAATTCTTCATATGGCATTGGATATAACCGGAAGCAAATTAAATATAAAGATCATTCCCTTTCCTTGTTGAACAGGCTTTTT
>CAJTMS010000184.1:620-1175 GCA_910577155.1 uncultured Mailhella sp. | reverse complement strand
AAACATGATCACACCGCACAAAACAGCCGCCGCCATCAAATATTCCGGCCCATAATCCCGCACCAGACTGACTATTACCAATGCCATTGAACCGGCAGCTGCCGAAATCATCGCCGGACGTCCCCCAAGAAAGGCCAACAATACCGTCAGCCAAAAAGACGCGTACAAACCCATCATGGGGCTGATGTCTGCTACAATACAAAACCCTACCACCTCGGGAATCACGGCAAAAGAAGATACCAGACCGGCTAAGATATCTCCTCTGGCATTGCCGAACCATTCCCCTAACTCTTTTTTTAACTGCATGCTTCATAACTCCTTCAAAATTTAATCATTTTGACAGAATTATAACACTATTCTTATCCATTCTACAATAAAACCCGTCAAATAAGTCCCCATTTATAAGAAATTTTTAATTTGTTTTTTTCAATTTGGCGCAAAAAAATGCTGTCCCCCAGTCTTCTAAACTGACTTGACAGCATTTTCCTCAATTATATTAATCTGCATGCATCCGGCGGCGTAAAATGATATCGCCCAACGGCTCAATTTTGTCAT
>CAJTMS010000184.1:370-606 GCA_910577155.1 uncultured Mailhella sp. | reverse complement strand
TGCATGAACATTGATATTTCTCAAATATTCTTCCATTTCATCGCAAAACCACAGTGCGTCGCTCTCAAACTCATCATAGCCCTCCTGCTCCAGATCAGACCAGTCATAGGCGTTGAGAAAATATTGCTTAATCAGCTGTATATACATTGTTGCCGAGGGATCCTGCTCTTTTGCTACTTTTTGAAAAAACTTTACCAATTTTACCGCACCAGCATTAATGCCTAAGTCCCGCACAG
>CAJTMS010000184.1:0-289 GCA_910577155.1 uncultured Mailhella sp. | reverse complement strand
TAACGCTTCTCCGACAGAAACGATATTTTTTAATTCTGTTAAAAATTTAAAGGCCATTGTAACCACTCCTTTATTGTGCATTTGCACATAAATTGTATTTGTGCTATTTTTTGTCGAAATACTATCCATAAAAGGAAATATTATTTATTTCATAAAAGATTTCCCTTTTTTCAGGCATTTCCTCCATGCCACTTTTTGCTACATTTCCGTATATTAGCACTTGGGTTTCTGATAGTCAAGCAATTCACGCCACTTTTTTTTAAGGCTTAAGCACATTTTTTTATTTTAT
>CAJTMS010000183.1 GCA_910577155.1 uncultured Mailhella sp. | reverse complement strand
ACACCGAAGACTACAATGCATCAAGCCAAAAACTCTGTGAAAAGTTGGGTATGCGTCGTGAGGGGATGTTCATGGAGTTTGTATCATTTGTCAATGATTCGGACGGAAACCCGATTTATGAGAATACTATCCAGTACGCGATACTAAAAAAAGAGTGGAACAAATAAGACGATAATTTGAATATAAACCTGAAAATTATGCCGAAAGGGTTAATCATATTTTTGAAGTACTCGGTCTTTCACTTTTTGAATGCTACGATATGACCGAGAAGCTTTATAAAGAAGTGAAAAAAATTGCAACGGAGATAAATAACTTTTTAAACGAGGGGAATTCAGATGAAAGAAAACAAATATGATGATAATATATTTTTTCAAAAATACAGTCAAATGAGTCGCTCACAGCAGGGACTAGCCGGTGCAGGAGAATGGGAAACATTGAGAAAGCTGCTGCCGGATTTTAAAGATAAGCGTGTGCTTGATTTAGGATGCGGCTATGGATGGCACTGTATTTATGCGATGGAACACGGTGCTTCTTCTGTTGTAGGTGTTGATATTTCTCATAAAATGCTCGAGGTAGCCAAAGAAAAAACACATTTTCCACAGGTTGAATATAAATGCTGTGCTATAGAAGATGTGGAATTCCCAGAGGAGAGTTTTGATGTAATATTAAGCTCACTTGCGTTTCACTATGTAGCAGATTATGAGATTTTAGTAAAAAAGATATATAGAATACTGAAGTCTGGTGGTAATCTAGTTTTTACGGTTGAACATCCTGTTTTTACTGCCTATGGAACACAAGACTGGCATTATAACGAAAAAGGAGAAATACTGCATTTTCCGGTGGATAATTATTATTATGAGGGCAAACGGACAGCTGTGTTTTTGGGAGAAAAGGTTACAAAATATCATAGAACACTGACCACATATCTAAATACACTGCTTTCAAATGGTTTTATAATAAATCAGATTGTGGAGCCGCAGCCGCCGGAAAACATGATGGATATTCCGGTGATGCAGGATGAAATGCGCCGTCCCATGATGCTGATTGTATCGGCCAACAAAAAAATGGATAGATAGAACTAAAACACCTATAAGGTATAAATGGAGGTAATTTATGTTTAAAGAAAAAATTATTATAGAGATGAAAGAAGTATTCAAAGAAATTCCTTTTGGCATAGAGCATACTCT
>CAJTMS010000182.1 GCA_910577155.1 uncultured Mailhella sp. | reverse complement strand
AGTAAAGCCCTATGTGAAAACAATATGTTTCACCATGGTATTGCCTGTGGTATTTGCCGCGATCAACCGTTCTTTGCTGACAGGGATTTCGTTTGCCATGTGCTTTATCGCCATGACAACGGGATATACCTTTTCTATTGTGGAAAAGAACTCTATGGAACGGCTTTACGGTATTTTGCCAATCCGAAAAAGCGACATGGTCATCGGGCGGTATATTTTTATCATGATCATGGGCTTCACCGCACTGATATTTTCTTTAGTCGCACACCCTGTCATATTAACCATTTTGGGAGAAAGCATCGGCATATTCGATTATATAAGCGCCGCTGTCACAGGGATATTCCTTTTTGCTCTTTATACCGTTTTCCAGCTGCCCGGATATTATAAACTTGGTTCTATCAAAGGCAGGGTATTTATGTATATCCCGGTTGCGGGTTTTCTGATCACCTTGCTGCTCATTACAAAAAGTCCTGTTGGCGAAAGTAAGCTGCTTTTTACAGTTATCAATTCCCCTATTCTGCTAATGTTATTAGCTGTCATTTTTGTTATTGCAATGTATGTTGTTTCCATATTGGTATCTATTAAGATATTGAAAAATAAAGAAATGTGAGGTGAGGACATGGATTTTACTGTTTTAATCGTGGTACTTCTACTTGGTGTTGGAATACCGCTTAGAAACAAGGCTATCAAGGAATATAGGGAAAAAAAGGGACAAGGACAACAATCTTCAAAAACTGACAAAGGGGAATGATTTTTGCATGGGTGAAGTAGACTGGATTTTATGTCCTTTCTGCGGAAGTAAGACAAGGACAAAAATCCGCAAAGATACTGTTCTTATAAATTTCAGGCAGGGTTGCTACTATCATTGAGTAAATAGAATTCTTGCGAATTCATTAGTAAAAAGCTAGATTTTATGGGGCTTTCCTAAGAATAGGGAAGCCCTTTTTGAAACTTTGCAACAGTGAAAATGTGTAAAACGGTGCCTAAACGGTGCCATAAAAAAGAACTCCGATGAAAATGGTGCCAAGTTTCATCGGAGTTTGTATTTTTACCAACCTTTTATTTGCCTTACTTGTTCTGCTCGTTCTTTGTCCTTGTGATACTGTAACTTGAACTGTAGCGTTTCCACTACTTCCTTTCTTGCTTCATCGTCTAACTGAACGGCTGGCAAACGAATTAGAAATTGATGTGAATGAGA
>CAJTMS010000181.1 GCA_910577155.1 uncultured Mailhella sp. | reverse complement strand
GTTAATTCTACATCAAATACTTATCAAATGAAACGGGAAATTTTGTCTTTTTCCAATAAAATTTCCAAAAAACTTCCCAAACCGGAAAGAAAGTTTATTGCAGACATGAATTACGGTATTCTCGCTTCCAGAAGCTGTCTTCTTACCGACATCGTTGACCAGTTACATGAACCGGCAAGAAAAATCAATATCGTTGACCGCCTTTCCAGGCATCTTGCAAAAGGCACTCCAAAAGATGCTCTCATATCTTACCTGACACAAGTAAAAAAATGGTGCCCTGATCAGCCGGTCATCCATATCGATGACAGTGACGTTGTCAAACCTGAAGGTTACAAATTTGAATCCCTTGGATGGGTACGCGATGGCTCCGAATCCACCTCCGCAAAGAATATTTACAAAAAAGGGTATCATGTAACAGAAGCTACGGTACTTACAAAAAGCAACCATCCTGTCAGTATCTTTTCAGAAATCCATTCTTCAAAAGAGAAGGATTTTACTTCCATCAACGATATAACTTTCTCTGCTATGGAACGTGCAGCCGCTTTGTTTGAAAAAGCAACCTTTGTCATGGACCGGGGGTATGATGATAACAAAATGTTCCTCAAGCTTGATTCCATGGGGCAGGATTATGTAATACGTCTGACTGCAAAACGCAAACTGCTGTACCACAATAAATGGGTATTTGCTACGCAGCTGTGTAACCGCAGGAAAGGCAAGGTAAAACTGCCCCTGTTCTACAAAGGCAAACTGCATAACGCTTATCTGTCCCATATAAAAGTACAGATCACTGCTTCCAGGAAAGATATTTATCTCGTCCTTGTTTATGGGCTTACAGAATATCCTATGATGCTTGCAACAAACAAGGAAATCAAGTCGAAAGACGATGTGATAAAAGTTGCAAAGCATTATTTTTCCAGATGGAAAATCGAAGAATATTTCCGTTGTAAAAAACAGATATTCCAGTTCGAAAACTTTCGGGTGCGGAAGCTGAAAGCAATCAACGCATTAAATTTTTATCTCACTTTGTGCATGGCATTTCTGGGACATATTTCTATGAAACCGGAAACAAACGCACTGAAAGCTGCAATCATACAGACCGCAGATCCGGTCAAAGAAAAAATAGCATTCTGCTATTACCGGCTGGCAAAAGGTATCTCCAGCATACTTTCGTATGCGAAAGAAGGAATCAGACTCTGGTT
>CAJTMS010000180.1 GCA_910577155.1 uncultured Mailhella sp. | reverse complement strand
TCAAAAAAGTGCGTACTTGATTTTAGCTTGCAAGCGGAAAAATAAGTTATAAAAATTCATAAAATGTTTTGTTGCGTTAACCGATATAAAATAATAAAATAGAGATAGAAAAGTATGAATTGAAACGGAAGAACCATACTAACAAAGGAGGTGTTTATTATGGCAACTTCAAGTATCACAAAGAATTTTGTCATTTCCGGCAAGGAACAGGTGGAGATGTTCATCAATGCGATTGAAGAATCTGCCAAGAACCGTCCTGTGCGTACTCCTGTGGCTGCAAGGCAGATCAAAGGGGAAGAGGAACTGAGAAAATTCATGAAAGAATGGGAGAAAGCGAATGCAGATCAATGATAAGTTTTTTTATATCAACATTCGTGATTATCTGGCATTAGGAAATGATGATAAAGCCGGAGAGCCAATGCTTGCCAGAGTGCTTTCCGGTTTTTCCTGTCCGAAGAATCAGGATGTGGCGAATTTTTTAAAGAAGAACGCGGTGGAATTTACCAAAAAGAGTCAGTCAGTTACATACCTTGTGTTTTCCGTGGAAAGCAAGGAACTGCTTGGATATTTTACCCTTGCATTAAAGCCGTTGTCAGTCAGGGGTGAAACGGTAAGCAAGACCACGAAAAGGAAACTGCTGCGTATCAGTGAACTGGACGAGAAATCAGATACATACACCATGTCAGCCTATCTGATTGCCCAGCTTGGAAAAAATTATACGAATGGTGCAAATGAAAAGATTACGGGAAAAGAGCTTGTCGAATTAGCATGGACTGTGATAGAGGATGCGCAATATATGCTTGGTGGCATAGTGACATTTTTGGAAGCTGAAAATGAGGAAAAGCTGTTATCATTTTACCGTGACAATCGTTTTTCACAGTTTGATACAAGGCAGACCGCATCAGATGCGGAGGAGTCGCATGAGTTGGTACAGCTTTTAAGGCTACTCTAATGCGGCTGCTCTGCACTGGAAAGCATGGATTTTGCCGGTAAAGGAGCAATTTGTCGAATCCCGTTTGTCGAATGTCGAATTGGGTGGGGTAAATTCCGCACAGGTGGGGTAAAAGGGGTAAATCATTTACCCCAGGGGTAAAAGTCATCATAATCTAACAGCGGCACAGGCTGCTTTCGCGGTTAGACGTAATCATATAATCCAACTGCGAATCAACAATCAGCCCCAATACAAACCCATGATAAAAACGCTCCGGCTCCGACTGCCCCGA
>CAJTMS010000179.1 GCA_910577155.1 uncultured Mailhella sp. | reverse complement strand
AACCCGCGGACGGCACATGATACTGCGAGACTAGAGTAATGGAGGGGGAACCGGAATTCTCGGTGTAGCAGTGAAATGCGTAGATATCGAGAGGAACACTCGTGGCGAAGGCGGGTTCCTGGACATTAACTGACGCTGAGGCACGAAGGCCAGGGGAGCGAAAGGGATTAGATACCCCTGTAGTCCTGGCAGTAAACGGTGCACGCTTGGTGTGCGGGGAATCGACCCCCTGCGTGCCGGAGCTAACGCGTTAAGCGTGCCGCCTGGGGAGTACGGTCGCAAGATTAAAACTCAAAGAAATTGACGGGGACCCGCACAAGCGGTGGAGTATGTGGCTTAATTCGATGCAACGCGAAGAACCTTACCTGGGCTTGACATGTAATGAACAACATGTGAAAGCATGCGACTCTTCGGAGGCGTTACACAGGTCGTCAGCTCGTGTCGTGAGATGTTTGGTTAAGTCCAGCAACGAGCGCAACCCCTGTTGCCAGTTACCAGCACGTGAAGGTGGGGACTCTGGCGAGACTGCCCAGATCAACTGGGAGGAAGGTGGGGACGACGTCAGGTCAGTATGGCCCTTATGCCCAGGGCTGCACACGTACTACAATGCCCAGTACAGAGGGGGCCGAAGCCGCGAGGCGGAGGAAATCCTAAAAACTGGGCCCAGTTCGGACTGTAGGCTGCAACCCGCCTACACGAAGCCGGAATCGCTAGTAATGGCGCATCAGCTACGGCGCCGTGAATACGTTCCCGGGTCTTGTACACACCGCCCGTCACATCATGGAAGCCGGTCGCACCCGAAGTATCTGAAGCCAACCGCAAGGAGGCAGGGTCCTAAGGTGAGACTGGTAACTGGGATGAAGTCGTAACAAGGTAGCCGTAGGGGAACCTGCGGCTGGATCACCTCCTTTCTATGGAGCAAGTGCACGGAAGTGCACAGGTCGGATCTCTTCCCGAGGGGAGAGAAAGCGGAACCCGCGAGGGCCCGCAACGAACCAAAGATGTGTAAACAGCCAGACGCCTGGAGCGAAACCTGGCACGACGTGCGTGACGACCTTTTTTCACCGAGAACCGCAACTGGGGGTATAGCTCAGTTGGTAGAGCGCCAGCTTTGCAAGCTGGATGTCCGGGGTTCGAGTCCCCGTGCCTCCACCAGTTTCGGGAAAGAGACCCAAAGCCGGGCCTGTAGCTCAGTTGGTTAGAGCACGCGCTTGATAAGCGCGGG
>CAJTMS010000178.1 GCA_910577155.1 uncultured Mailhella sp. | reverse complement strand
GGCGGTTTCCTCTGTGCTGGCTTCCCTCAATACCTTTAGTGCCGCAAGCGGGGATTTTGCCAAAGCTGCGGAAATATTTCTCCCCCTACTACCTACAACACCACGCAAAGCAAAAATGATGGTGATTTGCGGAAATTTCTCTCTATTCCTTACAAAACCACACAAGCCGGAATAGGCGGGAATTTTAAGAAATTTCTTTTTATCCCCTTTGCACGGTATAATACTGGCGATTTCTCAAAATGCCAAAAATGGGCGCAAAAAAACAGGAAACCTTTTTTGATTTCCTGCTTCAATGTGTAGCTGTTATTTAGTTGTTCAAACATGAATTGTTTTCAAAACCAATTAGCCTTTTCAGCCTTAAATTGTGGCACATCACTGTTTTGATATGGATTGTAGGTATTTAGATTACAGCCAAGCTCTTTTAAAGATTTTATTTTGTTATTGCTTGTCCATTCAACAAGTGATACTCCGTCAAATTCCTCTATACTTCCAGTGTTCATTTCATTTTTGAAATACCATTCCACAATGGTTTGGTTATCTTTATGAAAGAACTGTTTTATTTCCCATATAAGGACTTTGCCACGAGTATTCCACTCTTTAAACCAATGTTTTACCGTTGCCCGGTTTTCGTATTTGGGACACCAGCTTTCAGTATAGATAACATCATCTATAAAAATATCATCTATGCCTAAATCTTCTTGGCGCAACCACATATCAAACCATAAACGAATTATTTTTTCTCTTTCCTGCATATTTCCGCACCCCCAACCTCTTAATAGTTTTCTTCATACAGAACCACTCAAAAAGTAGTCGCTGTTCTCTCGCTATAAACAAAAAACTAGTTTTGACCTTTGAACCTCATGCAACGGTTAGGATAAACCAAAGCATTTTTGTATATTTTTCAGATTTGCTCATTTATAGTATATAATATTTATTCTTTTGTGTCAAAACGGAACTTGAACAGGGCAGCAACAAGCCGCTGTTTTATGATGTCCTCGGTATCCCTGTCGATATGCCCGTTTTCAATGGCGGCGATTCGGATACGCTTGCTGTAATGCCGTAAAACCTCGTCCACGGCTTCCGGCTCGCCGCTGGTCGCCCGGACAATCGTTTCATAGGGCAAAAGGTTCGGATTCCCCATGTGAAAGCACCTCCATTTTCCTTTGCAGGAGTTTTAACGTCCTGCGGATTTGATACCCGGTCGTACTCCGGCAGCGTCCGTACATTTCCCC
>CAJTMS010000177.1:508-1275 GCA_910577155.1 uncultured Mailhella sp. | reverse complement strand
GGGCATGATGATTTGACGTCATCCCCGCCTTCCTCCGGTTTGTCACCGGCAGTCTGGCATGAGTCCTCAGCTTTTCCTGTTAGCAACATGCCACAAGGGTTGCGCTCGTTGCGGGACTTGACCCAACATCTCACGACACGAGCTGACGACAACCATGCACCACCTGTGTGGATGTTAACCTCCGATGCATCTCTGCATCTTCGCATCCCATGTCAAGGCCTGGTAAGGTTCTTCGCGTTGCTTCGAATTAAACCACATACTCCACCGCTTGTGCGGGCCCCCGTCAATTCCTTTGAGTTTCACACTTGCGTGCATACTCCCCAGGCGGAGGACTCACTGCGTTAACTTCAGCACTGAGGTTTCACCCCCAACACTTGGTCCTCATCGTTTACGGCGTGGACTACTAGGGTATCTAATCCTATTTGCTCCCCACGCTTTCGTGCCTCAGCGTCAGCAACAGGCCAGGCGGCCGCCTTCGCCACTGGTGTTCTTCCATATATCTACGCATTTTACCGCTACACATGGAGTTCCACCGCCCTCTCCTGCTCTCCAGTCCTCCAGTTTCCAAAGCCATGCATGAGTTGAGCTCATGCGTTTCACTCCAGACTTGCAGGACCGCCTGCGCACCCTTTACGCCCAATCATTCCGGATAACGCTCGCCACCTACGTATTACCGCGGCTGCTGGCACGTAGTTAGCCGTGACTTTCTGGCGGGGCACCATCAGTCAGCACCCATTTCCTGATGCTGCCTTTTTTCCCCCGCAACA
>CAJTMS010000177.1:0-475 GCA_910577155.1 uncultured Mailhella sp. | reverse complement strand
CGTTCAGGCTTGCGCCCATTGACGAAAATTCCCTACTGCTGCCTCCCGCAGGAGTCTGGGCCGTGTCTCAGTCCCAATGTGGCCGTCCGCCCTCTCAGGCCGGCTATGCATCATCGTCTTGGTGGGCCTTTACCCCGCCAACCAACTAATGCACCGCAGGTCCATCCGCGCCCCATCCCCGAAAGGATGTTTCACAGAAAGAAGATGCCTCCTTCCTGTACATCGGGATTTGTTCTCCGTTTCCAGAGCGTATTCCCGGTGCGCGGGCAGGTTCCCTACGTGTTACTCACCCGTTCGCCACTAGAGACCCGAAGGTCTCTCGTTCGACTTGCATGTATTAGGCATGCCGCCAGCGTTCATCCTGAGCCAGGATCAAACTCTCCATTTGATCTGTACTCAGACGCTTTGCGTCTTGTGTTCATGATTGTTTTTCAGGTTCAAAGAATCGACGTTGTATCGTCTTGTATTTACTTCG
>CAJTMS010000176.1 GCA_910577155.1 uncultured Mailhella sp. | reverse complement strand
CAAAACTGTCTCTTGATTTCTAACAATACAGCACTCCATCAAAAATTCATGCAAGAAAACAATACGATTTGCTGTCTGCCAAAACAGACATTTAAAACGCTTTATTCCGACAAGCAATTCGTTGCTGTTCCCATTGTTGATGCGGCACCGGTTATATTTTATCTACTCTATTTGGACACTGAAGAAATTTATCAAAATCCAGTCTACCGTGCATTTATTCATACAACCATGCAAGTATTTCAAAATCATGAACAAAACTAAGAACGGATAAAAAAATAGGGATTGCTAGGCAAAAATAAGTAGGTTGGTAGAGGTTTATATCAGATATTATGTGTAGTAAATCTCTATTTTTTATTTGCTCATAAATTAATATGCTGTAGATTTTTCATCTTTTAGAAGACAATATAGACAAAAAAGACGAAAGGGAGGAAAAAAGGTATTGACAAGGGAGTGAAGAGGTGGTAAGATAGCAAAGTCGTCAGCAAGACGGTCAGCACAAGAAAAGAAAAAGAGAAATAAATGAAAAAAAGGTGTTGACAAGAAGCAGAAGACATGATAATATAAGAAAGCTGTCGCGAGGCAGGCCTGATAGAAAAATATCGGGAGAAGTTCATTGAAAATTAAACAGTTGAAAAGCGAACAAAACCAGATGAGAAACACAAAGGTAAAAGAAACCAGAGTGCGGACAAGAAGTCAAAGAGTTTTTTCGGATGAAAAGACGCTAAGCAAGTAAGAGAATGAGCAAAGAGCAAGCTCAAAAGATATGATGGAGAGTTTGATCCTGGCTCAGGACGAACGCTGGCGGCATGCCTAACACATGCAAGTCGAACGGAGTTATTATTCAGAAGTTCTTCGGGATGGAAGGATAAGAACTTAGTGGCGGACGGGTGAGTAACGCGTGGGTAACCTGCCCTTTTGTGGGGAACAACTTCGAGAAATCGGAGCTAATACCGCATAATAATAGAGGATCGCATGATTCTTTAAGGAAAGATGGCCTCTGAAGATGCTATCGCAAAAGGATGGACCCGCGTCTGATTAGCTAGTTGGAAGGGTAACGGCCTACCAAGGCGACGATCAGTAGCCGGCCTGAGAGGGTGAACGGCCACATTGGGACTGAGACACGGCCCAAACTCCTACGGGAGGCAGCAGTGGGGAATCTTCCGCAATGGGCGAAAGCCTGACGGAGCAATGCCGCGTGAGTGAAGAAGGCCTTCGGGTTGTAAAACTCTGTCCTTATCGAAGAGAGGTAGGTATGTGAATAATGTACCTATAGGACGGTAGATAAGGAGGAAGCCCCGGCTAACT
>CAJTMS010000175.1 GCA_910577155.1 uncultured Mailhella sp. | reverse complement strand
CCGCACAGCGTTGTACTGTGCGGGCGCATGAAATGACGCAGTTCTTTATGTACTTGCAAATTTCGTGTTGTTGGCCGGAGTAACCCGGTGGTGGGGCTATACTTTTTTTGACAAGTTACGCGTAGCAGAAATCAAAAAGGACATAACGATACCTCCCGGATACCGCCGTGTCCTTAAAAATGGGCGACTTTAATACACCCTCCGTATTCTATTTTTTCAAAAGAAAACGGCGGCTTGAAATTTGTTATTTCAAAACCGCCGTTAGGCTACTGTATTTTGTTTTGGCGCGCAGATAATCAGCCGCCGCAACAACGGTTTTTTTTATTTCCCGTTGGGCGGATGTTTTATGCTATGCAGTCCTAATTTCCTATTTCTCAGTCTGTTTTTTCAAAGCGTATCCTATCTGTGCTTGTAGGAATACCGTTTTGTATGACATTCCACTCGTTGTTTTGATAAACTTCATATTCCTCAAAGGCACAAGGTAATCCATTAGCAATCGTTATGTCGCTACTGTCCATAAGCTGAAAATGCAAATGCGGTGCATACGAGTTACCTGAATGACCGACCCGACCTATTACATCCCCCGTCTTTACACTTTGACCAACAGAAACTTGAATAGAACCTGTTTGAAGATGAACGAGAGCGGCATATACATTGTTGCCACAGTCTATGATAATGTAGTTTCCGGCAACAGATTGTATATCATCTCTTTCGGGATTAAAATAATGTGCGTTTTTGTACGCATTAACCGTATCTGAAAATAAATTTGTTTTAGAATTTTCCGCATATCCATCTTGAGCTTGGACAACAACTCCATCGCAAGGTGAATATACCTCTTGTCCCCAACAATAATATTGATTTAATGGAATACCCGAAAAAAGGTATCGCAAAAAACTTGTGCGATATGCTGGCCAACCTGTTCTATTCCAATCTACTTGCACAAAGTCAAAAGCATATCTTGTTCCTAATTGGTTTGTGCCGTGACTGGGAATTTTTGTGCCAGGAGTGTTTGGTGCAAGCCATTCACCCCTTAAAGGAAATGCTACAACGATTGGTTCCTGTGCTGTTTCCATTTCATCTCCTCCATTATAATGCTTTTCGCCTACGTCAAATACAATCGAAAAAAAGACAATCCAAATTATCACTGCAACACTGATGTGCTGTTTTCTTTTTAACTTTATGGGATATTCCCTAGTGCGCTGTATCATTGATTTTTAGCATATTTGTCACCTCTATTATGAGGTGGCATATGAAATTATCGGATAAAGTGATATCAGCTTTTCTCTGGCATCTCCTGTTTGGAAATGC
>CAJTMS010000174.1 GCA_910577155.1 uncultured Mailhella sp. | reverse complement strand
CTGCGCAAGGTCTGAAAAATCCACCACCGTCAAGTCCGAAAACTCCGGCTCATACAGCTTTTCACAGATAGACCAAACGCTGTCCTTCCATTCTTTTCAGCACCAGCACGGAAGTCACAACCGCTATGACGGGAACCATGTAAATATAAACGCTGGTCTTAACCGCACCAAGCACTTTCACCGCAAGGTTCCATGTGACAAAGCAGAGTGTGGACGCTCCCAACCCAAGATACAGGATATTGAGCAGATACGTCAAATCTGCAAAGCGTTCCAGCCCCATTTCAAAATCGAAAAAGAATAATGTCGGAACCATAAACAAAATTCCATAAAAGAACGTCCTCCGTGTGGTGAGTATGACCGGGTATCCAAAGCTTATCATTTTTCAATTTTTCTGTATACTATCACGCAAAACTGCTGTATTATCACGGAGACTCTTATACAAACACGAAAAAGCGGGGTTCACCAATCATTCCAGTGAACCCCACTGAGCTTAAAAATCCCTTGATTTTAAGCCGTTCTTAAACACTTTTGCCTGTTAGTACCCAAATTCCTATGGCATCCATTCAAGGCCGCCGCCTGTGCCGCCGTTAGATTTTGATGACTTTTACCCCTGGGGTAAAGACTGTTAAGATCATCGCTACCTAAAGGCAAACAATATTAAGTTTTTATATATCCGTTACTGATAATACGAAAAAATCATAATCTACAATTTTATCAGTTCTTTTCAGCAACCCGATATGTTAAGAAAACATCTATAACTATCAGCATTGCCCATACTCCTAAAACAGATAATAAGCAAGGAGTACCTTTCATAACGATACAAATGCCTATTATTATGATTCCCCCAATGATAAAGGAAATTCCTCCTATATGTTGGCTTTTTTTCCATGTTGCTTCATTTTTCATGCTCCAATGTGTCCTCAATCCTATCATAGAGTTCATCCGCAACTTAGGCATAAGATTTCCTGTAACAATCATTAACATACCAATGATGCCAAAAACAAGCTGACCAATATCCAATGAAACAAATGATAAATTTTCCACTTTGTTAAAGCTTGTGTAAAGAGAGTAGACATTCAAAGCATTAAGCAATATGAGCACTAAAATACCCACAATAATTGTAACATTTTTATTGTTTTCCCCATGTTCTTCCTTTTTCGCCGCCAGTCTTGCCATTGCAAGCAGAAAATATCCCATTAAAATACTTATTACCGGAAATAACAAAGCCTCATATTTACTCCCCCAACGGTCAACCTGATTATCAAACCCATAATGTGCAGGGATTTTTTCAGGAAGATATAGCAATGCAATCAAGGCAACTACTAATGGAAGATACATCAAAATATAACATACTATTTT
>CAJTMS010000173.1:668-1378 GCA_910577155.1 uncultured Mailhella sp. | reverse complement strand
ATTGACGTGTCAGTACCCCAATTCTTTTTATTCAGATGGTTTTTCAATATCTACTATTATAAAATCGTGCCGATAATGGGCCATGCGGTAGATAAAAATAAAAAAATCGCTGAGAAGTTTCCGGCGTATACCTGGTTGGCCGAGTCCTTACGGACCTTACCTCCTCAGGAAGAGATTAAACAGATGTTTTTAAACGCCGGTATGCGGGACGCCAGCTATAAAGGCGTGGGCTTTGGCGCTACGACGATTTACTGGGGCACGAAACAGTAGCTAAAATCTCTGTATCAGTTGCTGCAGCCATATAACCCAGCTTGACTGGGGGCTGAGTGTGCCAGTGAGAAGGGCGCTGCGATATAATTCTTCATATGCCAGCTTTCCTAAAAGTACGCAGGAAAGAATTGCAAAGCAGATTTGCAAAAAATAAGCACGTTTCTGCACAGGAATGCCTCCTTTTGTGTATTTTTTATAAATTGTAACCACTTTGTAATTAAATTATACGAAAAAAATGGCCTCGAACAGAGAAAATCGAGGTCATTTTTTGTATATAAAATGATGATTTCCACAAAATGAAATGAGAAGTTTTATAGTATAAAAATAAAAGATACCTTGTGTTATTCCATTTTATAGTAAAGGATAAAAATGGCTTTGTTGAGCCGTTTTTTGTTGAAACGGCATTTTTTAGCGAATGGGAAGAAAAAGTTTTTGCGTAC
>CAJTMS010000173.1:0-642 GCA_910577155.1 uncultured Mailhella sp. | reverse complement strand
TGATATCAAGTGAAAAGCGCAAAATTACATAAATGTATATAAATGTAATTTTGCTTTACGGAAACGTTTTTTTTTGGTATAATAGTGTCAATTCAGATGGAAAGGGGAGTCGCCAATGAAGAAGTTTTTACTTCTGCCTTTTTTGACACTTTCTTTGTTGTTGCTGGTTTTACCAGTGTACGCTGCCACCGAAGGAGGAGCTGTATCCGAAACCGAGGATGCAGGTGCATTTTATGACGCAGAAGAAGACAGCTTAACGATTGAATATAGGACACAAACAATAAAATGCGAGAATGCAGCGATTAAAAGCGAAGATGTCACCTATTTGCCTTTGCGGGAGGTGCTGAGTGCCTATGGCGCCAGCGTAAGCTGGGGAATTGGTGAGGCGGAGGACAAAGTGATTATCACTGCAGGTGGAGAACGCTACCAGTTGCTTGTTGATTTGAAAAAGTGTGAAGCCTATGGTGTAGATCAAAAAAAATACGCTTTGCGACATGAGGACAGCATTTTGTATCTGCCGGTTCATTTTTATGCCGACGTTATGAATTGCGCTGTGGTGTGGAACAAAGAAAAAAGTGTATTGACTTTGTGCGATGAAAAAAAGAAAAAAGAGGCTACGGTTTTTAATCCTACAAATGGCGG
>CAJTMS010000172.1 GCA_910577155.1 uncultured Mailhella sp. | reverse complement strand
CTCATCGCCACGCTTTTTTCAATTTGGGCGTACTGGTCGAGATACCCTATTTTTGTGTTCGGCTGCCATACTATCCTGCCAGAGTCGGGGATAAGCTGCTCCGTGCAAATCTTTATGAACGTGCTTTTTCCCGCCCCGTTCTGACCGACAATCCCGATATGCTCCCCTTTGTTCAATGTAAAATCTGCGTTTTTAAACAGATAATTTTCTCCAAAAGAATGTGTTAATCCCGTAACTTCTAATAAACTCATAATCATTTTCCTCTCTTTTTCCTGTCTGATTTTTCAAACTGGGCAAAAAAATAGCAGAAGTCAGATACTCTTGGTATCATGCCTTCTGCTATATCCGTTCCATCGCAAACCGCTTGCAGGAAACAGCCCATATACAACAAAAGGCTACGGACAAAACACTGTCCATAGCCTGCTGCACACAAATTTGTACGGAAAAAGAAACAATATATGAAAAAGACATAAAATCCCTCTCATGTACTGCTACATTTCCCGATGAAATCCTAACGTGTTATATTACGCTATACTCTGTACAATGTTTCATCGGATTTGATTGTACAGAGCTGATTTTCTTTTTAGGCGGAAGTTCGTTTGTGATGTAAAAGCTCATGAAACTGTTCTCCTTTAAAATTAGTGCAAATTATTTTAGCATGAAAACCAGCAGTTTGTCAAATCCTATTTTTATGAAATTTTCAGTTTTTATCTCTCATAATAGGAAATTTTATATCTTATATAAGAGGTATTGCATAATTAAATTAGATGTTACGCTTGTATAAAAACAGAGTCAACAAACTATGGTTTCCCACACGTTCATTGGCTCTGCATCTATGTGTTTGGCTCTATCCTATATTCTTCTTTGTCAATGCTGTATCCTCCTATAAATTGAATATTTCTTCCAAGTCCTCATCGGACAGAAGCTCATAGGAAGTGCTGACGGGGTTAAGCGCAACAGCGTCTTTTGGAATATCCCCGCCAAACACAAAAGTTGCGACCGCCTGTGTTGGCTCGCCGTGGATATACGACGGCTTTCCCCCGTCGACGTTCAGTTTCACGTTTAGGTGTTTCAAGATGTTGTACTTCAAATCCATGACGGGGCGTTCCCACGCACAAAAAGAAGTGCGTAGCGGTTATCAAGCATACGCACCTCGTCTGGAGTTAAAAGCTCTTTGCCACATTGTCAAGTGAAGAATTCATTCTTTTGTAACAGTTCAGCCTTTCGGCTGAACGGAATTAAAAAGTTGTTATAAAAATGACGAAATTTTTTTGCCCCATAGAAGCGACTTTTCCACTTAAAACAGACTTATATCTACCAAAGGGTCATGAAAAACCAGTTTTAGAAATTTATGTGGATAATCATTCTTATTGTTTCGCTTTTCCTTTGTAACGAACAGGACTGATACACGT
>CAJTMS010000171.1 GCA_910577155.1 uncultured Mailhella sp. | reverse complement strand
CGTCATAGCGGTAGCAGTCGGGGAAATACTTCACAATGATACCGCCCATGATGTACTTGTGGTGGTTCTCGGCTTTGCGTTTTTTCTCGTTCTGCTTTTTCTTCTCATTGGCTACACGCTGTTTCGCCTGTTCCAATGCCTGCAATGCTTTTTCTAAATTTCTGCTTGCGTCATTTTTGCTCTCAATCATCTTGATACCTCATTCTTTCTGTACTGTGTTGATTAGTTTTGGAAATAAAAAAGGTAGCTGATTGTCTGTTAAGATAATCGCTACCTAAAGGTAAACAATATTTAGTTTTCATATCATTTTTCTGTCTTGATTTTTCCCGACAAACTGGAATTTATTGAAATGTAATTCTCAAAAGACAAAAATCAAATCCTTGCCGTATGCTTTGCACAATTTCTACATAGACAGGTTTTTCAAAAACAATCTCAAATAATTTTTTGTTATATCCAGCAGTGCAGTGACACCATGTTAATGAATTTGAATTTTTTGCTTTTTCTAACATAGGACATTCACAAGTAAACATTTTTGTATACAGTTGATTATCTTTAATAAACCAACCGGCACCATTTTCGTTCAGAGCATTGACAAATCTATGCAAATCCTTATCCAAAGAGAGATAGAGTTGTTTCAAGTTATTTGCTGTATCTTCTAACCTACCATTTTCATTACAATAGCACTCTTGGCGAATGTTTTTTACCGTTTTTTTATCAAATCTATTTTCAAGAATAGCAGATAGCTTTTCTACCCACTCGGCTCGAATGTCTGGTGTTGAATTTATAGATAATGGAATTTCCTTTATTATGCTTTCTGCAACTTCCCTTGATACATTCTTTTCCAAACTATGTTTCAACCTCATTAACTCATCTATTTCTAATGTCGGAGAAACTTGCTCTGGCATAGAAAAATTTTTCATATTCTTTCTCCTTAAATTTCGATTTGTTAAATTGTTCAATGTCATTATCTTACCACAAACGCATACACAATTCCATTAAATTTTCTTTAATTTCCCTTTGCCTTGTTATTTGCAATCATCATCTGCCTTGCCCGTTCCCTCTGCTCTGTACTGAACGCCCTCGGCTTGCGGTAGCAGACGTATGACTTTGGAAAAGAATAGGTCTTAGATACCTCGTCCTGCCCTGTCAGCTTGTATGTGTCGGGGAAGTCGGCAACAAGCGTGTCAAGTTTCCGCATGACTGCCTTATCCCTTGTATAGAGGGTGGCGGTCTGTTCTCCTGCGTTGTAATTGAGAATACTTTCCTGCTCGTATCTTGAAAGTTTCATAACGTCATATCCCCCTTTCCTTTGCTGTGGGTTCTGTGCTGTTTTCCCTCGGCAACTGTCGGCTGTTTTGCCTGTTCCTTTGCTTTGGCTAACCTTGTCTTTATGGAATGGTCACGCTCGGTCAGTTT
>CAJTMS010000170.1 GCA_910577155.1 uncultured Mailhella sp. | reverse complement strand
GCCGATGTGGAGGAAGTGAAAAAGCTGATGAAACAAGTGTGGGATACACAATTAGCCATGCTGAAAAAACAGCCCTCCATGAAACAGTAAAAACATATCTATGTAGCACAACAGCAATCAATTTTTCAGGAAAATTTACAAAAGTAAAACCTCTATTAAATCCAAAAATGGTCAAAATTCGACATTAAAAAAGGTGTGCTGTAATTCAGTTTTAATCTGATTCACAGTACACCTTGATGTGTGTAACATACCTTTTATTTTTATGAGTGTCCTTAACCTGTTCTTATATATTTGGGATTTTATTTTCATCATTATCCTATTCCTCTATTTTCACCTCTGAACATTCAATAAAAGCACCTCTGCCGTACAACAATATAAATTGTCATACGGCAGATTAAATTGTGTTTTCCTTTAAAAAATGTTCTTTTCCACTCCGCTGTCTTTAACTGAATTTTTCTCTCACTATACTACTTGATGCCTGCAATAAAATCTAACTGCCAAAAACATAAAAATAGGAATTTCAACCACTGCCGATATGAGAATGACATATGGTGTCCAAAAACTCATTCCCCCAATATGCAGAAAATGAAAATCGCAGAGCTGATAAAGAAAATTATTTTTCATACCAATGCCTGCGGACGGCAAAATTCCTCCAATCCATGTATCACCTAAAGCCCCATAAGCGAATATAGGCAAAAACAGTATTACCATAGAAATCAACAGCACTGTTAATGAATCCTTACATTTGGCAGACAGGAAAAATGTACAGCTGATGACTGCCAATACTGAAATCAATCCAACCAGTACCAAAACAATCTGGAGCTGCCCCAGGTTCATATCTGGCAGGTTGATGACGGAAAACAACATTTGGAAAGAAGTTTCCAGACAATCTGTGCCAAACGCAAGGTTCAGGATTAACAAATGAATTGACATTCCCAAAACAAAAATTACTATGAATATGCTGCTGGCTGCTAAAATCCTTGTGACAGCTAATTTCATGCGCCCGTATTTGGTACAACGTAAAATACTGTCACTCCCGGTTTGATATTCATTCGCAAAAATCGGGGCTGCAATAGCGGTACAGAGGATTGACAAAACTAAAATATACAATGTTGTATAGTCAAAAGCATCCCTGCTCATACCGGGAAACAGATAGAATGGCTGTTTCAGCTTTGCATACTCATCTGCGGCAAACTGCCCGGCTGTCGGATATTCTTTCTGCTCAAGGTTCATAACATGATCCAGATGAGAAGCGCACCTCTCATAAAAATACTGTTCCACTTCATCCGGGGCAATATCCATAAGTTCTGCCCCGATGCCTGTTTTCGGATCAGCAAAGGCTTCGCTTAATCCTTTCAGCATAGGGCGTATTGCCATAATATTTTCAATATAAACGTCCAGCGGCACATCATCCAGTGTGCCATATTCCTTTACG
>CAJTMS010000169.1 GCA_910577155.1 uncultured Mailhella sp. | reverse complement strand
CAATGTCGTCAACTTAAGCCGACATTACCCCCCCTATGTATTACAGATTTACCCGTATGTAAAACCCATTCGTTGTTCCGTGATGTCCAGATATCCTTTTGAAGTGCCTGTCTGGACGAATGATTGACCTCATTCTTTGAATTCGGGTTATGAGTGCCGTTAGTTGCTTTTTGTAATTCGGAACGGTCAACAGACTTTTCACATATCGGGAAACGATGCCTATAATGTAGCTTCTATTTAGCTGGTATTTATGCTTTCCACTGGTTAGTTTTTCTTCCATTTCTGCCTCTGCAGATGACTTCATCAGCGCAGATAAGTTCGATATGAATAAAGCTGCATACAAATCCTGACGGATTGCCTGCGGATTTTTCCCTGAAAAGTTTTCTAACCGCATTTTCGTTTTTAGCTCGCCATATTTCGTTTCGATTTCCCATCTTCTGTGATACAGATTTTGATGGTATGAAGCATCTTGACGATCTTCAAAAAGATTGCTGACAAGTATATGCGGTTCTTCGCCCGAAGTGTCTTTTATAACGCGAATCTGAGTCGTGCGTCCTTTGTAAATATCTGTTACGGTATGGTCGCCGTCAGGACATCCGTTGACGCACGAAAGAAAAGAATGGGAACAGCGAATCAAATAAGACAATCCTTTATCCTCAAGTTCATGTATCAGCGCCCTCGACGGATATCCCCGGTCAAATATGATTAGATTCTTGTAATTTCTGTCGTTTGCCAAAGTGCCTGATGAAAGGAGCCTGTGTGCATGTTCTCTTTCGCCTATAGATATGCCCGTAAACTGGACGTCCACAATCAAGTCATTCGTAACGTCATACAATGCAGTCAGTCTTGCCATGGGATAAGAGGAGTGGTTATTCTTCTTCAAACCGAATTCAGTCTCATTTTTTTTATTATGGGCAACAGCAATGTCAGAACCGTCAATAGCAAATATGCGATACCCGTCCCATGTTTTTGGATGGCTGGTAAATTGAAAAATGTCAGTTGACATTTGAAAAATATCTTCAAACGCCTGTGATGAAATTTTGTATCTTGCCTTTGAAAAAGCCTGCTTGGAGACAGAAAAATCTTTTTCTTCAAAAAACAAATCTAATTCTGTCGGCAGCGACTTGCGTGGCAGCCCTAATATAAAGGAAATGATATCCTGAAATGATAATTTTCTGTTTCTCGTGAAAGCATTATCTTCCAAGGAATGTTTTGTTCTAAATTCATCGGAAGTAATAAGAGTTTTAACATTTTTAATTAGCTTGCAAATACTATTTTTTTTAATCATTTTTCTGCCTCGCAATCAAAGTTTATAATCAATTGCGCGGCAACATTTTTTGGCGTACTTGTCAAGTGTTTTATTAAATTTTTTGAATTATTTCCTGTTGGTATAATGGGGTAATGTCGGCTTAAGTTGACGACATTGAGCCCCTGTTTACCCCGAAGAAAG
>CAJTMS010000168.1 GCA_910577155.1 uncultured Mailhella sp. | reverse complement strand
TAGCAGAGCAGTTTGGCGTAGAAACTAATTTACTGCTTACACATTTGTTACACCACTTTACAACTTTATAAATAATATCCCTGATGCTGAATCAGTTGTTTTAAAACCTTAATTATAGCTTTTGATTTTATGTGTGTTTCGGCTTTTTCCACGAAAATGGCATAAAATACCTGCTGGCGAATCTGTTCGCTCAGTACGAAACGAAATTCCTGGACGCTTTCTGTCTGGTATTTGGAAAACGTCTTGTCCTGATACGGCAAAAGTTTCATTGCACAATACGCTATGTTGATTAGATTGACAAGCATTTCTATCCCTTTGCGGCTCCGCACCATATAGCTGCATAGTGACCAGAAGGTTTTCTGTTCGTAATAACTAACTTCGATGTTCCACCGAAAAGCATAAAGCATCAGAGGAATAAACTGCATACGGCTGCTTCCTGTCTGATTCAGTGGGGATTTTTCTTGCCAGGCACAGAATATCTGCAGCTGTTCTGGAAAAACTGTGCTGAAATATAAACGCCTGCCACCATTTTCCTTGTCAGCTGATGTAACATATGCCAAGACTGTCCTTTTGCCAAAAATGTTTGTAAGGACACGGCGCACAGCCATGTAATAGCCTCCAATTTTTTCATCTGACAGAGTAAAATCATCCTGGATGGAGAGCCTGTCGCCATGCGTTGCAGGACGTCCTCTTTTCCCCGTCCGCTGTGGCGGCAAATCATAAATGACGGAATCAAGCCTTGCATTTCCTATAAGGCCAAGGTTTTCATATTCGTCTACGATAGAAACAAGGCTCTTTTTTACATACCAGCTGTCACAAAGGAGGACGACGTTTTTCTTTGTACGCAAGACAGGCATTACATGCCGCACCATAGATGCAGCCAGTTCCAGTTTAGATTCCTTTTTCTGCCACATGCGGTATCCAAGCGGTACGCACAGATAATGGATCCTGTCCTTATTCCATACAGGGACACAGAGCATTACGCTCACAAAACAGTGTCCATTCAGGTAATTAGAGCCATTATGCGCAGCATGGTCGAAAAGCTTTGAAGCATCCTCAAATTTTTTGCCGAATTTTGCAACCATTGTATCATCAATACACAGGAAGACAGGCTGGGAGGACAATTTTTCTGGTATGAGCTTTAAAGCCATACCAGCAGTGACATTCATAAATCTAGAATAATCAGCTTTTGCATAAGAACATGCATAGTAAAATGCATTCAGGGATTTTTCTGTAATCCCTGATAAAAAATGTCTGTACAGCGAACGGATGGAACCTGCCGACTCCATAGCAAGGATAGATAACACCAGCAGGAACAAGGTTTCAATAGTTGGTAAGGAAAAAGTTTTAAAATAAATATAAAAATAACGGTACAGTCTACCAATTAGATTGTTTTCATTGTATAATAAGTCTGACGTACAAGGTCACCATCTTTCGTATAGTTTTGTGTGC
>CAJTMS010000167.1 GCA_910577155.1 uncultured Mailhella sp. | reverse complement strand
TTTTAAATTTTTTTCAATTCTTTTTTCAGGCGTTCAATCCCTGCTTCGATGGATCGCTTGACTGGCATTTTGGTACAGCCCTCTTTCCTCGCTATCTGCTCGTAAGTCATATCCTCAAAATAATACATCTGCATCCTGCGACGCTGCATTTCCGGCAGTTTTTTTCATTGCCATATGTAATGTTTCAGCCTGAATCTTTTTCAGCACGACTTCCTCTATGCCCTCCGGCTTCATTACTGCCCTCACATTCAGCGTTGCTTCCCATACCTCGGACTGCTCGATATGCCTGTCCACCACGTTGAGATACACCAGATCGCTTAATTC
Organism: uncultured Mailhella sp.; assembly: GCA_910577155.1. Lineage (GTDB taxonomy): Bacteria > Desulfobacterota > Desulfovibrionia > Desulfovibrionales > Desulfovibrionaceae > Taurinivorans. The sequence continues at coordinate 1,145 of CAJTMS010000167.1, read as the reverse complement.
AAAGGAATCAAAGGTGTCATACAGCGCCTTGCTGATTTCAAGCTTATGTAAAACACCTTGTCCATCTTTAAACGAAACGTAATACTGTCCGTCTTTCTCGCATGTAGTATAGGGATTATACTTATCCTTTCTTCTTTTTGGGCGGTTACCCTCCATATTCCTTTCCTCCAATCTGAATTTTTTGTTAAAAATCCAGATTGGAAGGCGGTGAACGGCAACCGACAATGAATAACGCCCTGCGGCGTAATCCAGCAAAAAACGACAAAAGAAAAACCGCAAAGGCTGTCACCACATAAGGAGATAATTTGAAAACATTATTGGAATACAGCTTATGGGCGATAGCAAAGGCAAAAGCCAGCGTAAAAAGTAGAAATGCTTTTCTCGCTGGCTTACTCTATACGAAAATATAATCACATATTTGTAAAATGTAATTTTTTTGACACAATGGGGAAAGGTAATGCAAAATTCAAAGCAGCACTTAGCGGTTGGTAATGTGCATATCAAAGCAGTCAACAACTAACCCAAAAATAAAATTATGGAGGATTAATACTATGGAAAAGACATTGTTTGAATAGATGGGCAGGACATATACAAAGGTTGGCGATTATTATTTGCCTGCGCTCGCCTTACCTGCCGAAAAAGAAAAGCATATCGGCGTATGGGGGCAGAGACATGCAAAGTATTTGAAACAAAACCATAAGGTTTTATATATGATCCTCTTCACCAGCGGCAGGCTGAATGAATATCTTGCAAGTGTAGACGCACTGGCAGTAGATATGTTTTTTCGGCTGGCAACGAAATATTCCGACAGGCAAGGCGTGACAGAACAGTTGAAATCAAAAAATCAATTCTTATGGATTCAAAAGATGAATAACATTTTGGCGTGTGTAAGGGAAGTTGTTGAAAATGATATAATTTATTCATAGGTGAATGACAGCGTTTCCGTAATAAGCGGCAGTCCCATCCAAAACTAAGCAAAGACAGTAAGACAGTTTGAGAATTGAAAAATCCCATGTTTTCATGTATAATTGGAAAAAAAGTTAAACTGGAAAATCAGAATTGATGGAGGGCAAACTATGGAATATAAAGACTATATTAAGCAAGGCTTGAATGGGAACGCCCCATTAAAATTAATATTATGCGGA
>CAJTMS010000166.1 GCA_910577155.1 uncultured Mailhella sp. | reverse complement strand
AATCTGCAGATCAAGACCTTTTATCTGATCTGCTTCACTGTCTAATGCAGTCAGCATCACAATAGGAATTTGAGATTGTTTTCTTATCAATTCACAAACGCCATATCCATCAATTTTGGGCAGCAAAATATCCAATAATACCAAGTCATATTTTTTCTGTGCAAAAAGTGAAATAGCTTCCACCCCATCACTTGCCAAAGTGACTTCATAACCAGAGCCACACAAATGATTTTCCAATACTTCCTGAATATCCAAATCGTCTTCAACGACCAATATCTTAAACATATTTACACCTCCCCGGTAAAATCCTACCATGACAATATGAAGTGGATGTGAAGTTACATATGTTTTTGTGTTTTTTTGATATCATTATTTGCATTCAGCCCAATTTCAACCATTATTCTATTACTTCGGCAAAAGTCCACTCCTGCCCGGAAGTGAATACTTTATGCTCGGTCTTCATGTTCCTGTTCCCATGGTCTATGGGCACGATAATCTTCTGCTACATAGCTGTCAGCTCCTTTTACTTTTATTTACTGTTTTATACGCATGGTGTAAGTAAAAGCCAACAGCGTTATGTAAAAACAGGGGATTTTACATATTATGTGCATAAAAAAGAACGGAACCTAACTATTTTTTTTCGCTCCAGATCATACAGTTAGTCATCCACGCCCTTTACGTTTTCCACCCAGTCGCCGTCACTGTCCATGTCCCATGTAAGTGTTTTTACAGACAGTTCCATTTCCCGGCAGATCTGTGCGAGCTTGAGACATCCCCGCTGGATGTTCTGACGCTTGAGCACTGAAAGGATAACTTTTGCAAAAAATTTGCTATTAGCAGTTAAAACCTGCTAATAAAACTTTTTTGCAAAAGTTGCAATTAGCAGATTATTAGCAACAGCTCTGAAAGTGCAGTTTCGTGTTCGATTCCTTGTTAGCAACACAAGTGATAACAAATATCCAAAAAACGAGTCCTCTGACTTTTGGTTTTCTTCTGAGACAAAAAAGAAAAGCATTGAAAAATAGTGTTTTCAATGCTTTCCAACGTCCCCGAGACGACTTGAACGTCCGACCTATCGCTTAGGAGTTAAATCTACCCATTTTTTTGAGTCCAGCAAGTTCTCTGTTGTCCATATTTTCCATGTAATTTGGACTTTTTTGAGGGTAGCTGTCCATCTAAAGCCATTTTTTCCATCTAATATTGTTTTGTTCCTGCCCGTCCAATTAGCAGGCTATTAGCAAGGAAAAGATTCGTATGGTGGGCTGCTACCTTTTTATTAGCAGACTCTTTATTGTAAATAGGAAGAAAACTGTTCGTCCCCCTCGGCAACGCATTACCTTTTTTAATCATATCACAAACATATTTGCAGTACAAGATTTAGCAAATATTTCAGAGGAGATTGTATACTATGGATTATCAATTAGAACTAAAACAGATCGTGGACTACCCACGGTGCCGCATCTACCGTGAGTTCCTCCGCAGCCTTATG
>CAJTMS010000165.1 GCA_910577155.1 uncultured Mailhella sp. | reverse complement strand
GTTATAAAATTAACCTGATACTAAAACAAAGCATTTAATTATAATGGTTGTATGCCATGTTCAAAAAATTTTTCCGTGCCAGCCTGTTTTTATGCAAGGCAGCTATTATACTATGCTCAAAATAGAGATTAAAGCCTTTCTGATAATAATTGAAAATTTCTGTGTAGGGGACGTTATTGCTGATGCCGCCAACTGAAAAAGTTTTCTCTTCTTGTTCCATGGCTTTTTTTAGTTCTACTATAATGTTATGCATGCCATGTGGAAATTCTCTCGCGATTCCAGATGATATATAGAAATATCAATACAATTTGAATTGTTTTTTGGGGAAATGATGAGCTCTGCTGTCCATTGAATAAAAAGGTATTATTATCCAAAGGAGAGTTATTTAAGAAGAGTTTTGGGGGTATTTTTTTGAATTTGCGTTATGGGATTATTCCTTTAAATAATCATGTTTGAGTTTTGCAGGGTCAAAAGCTCGTATCAAGCTTTCTGCTAAAACTTTTGTAGGGTCAAGCAGCGGGATACCTTGAAAATCTGTACCGGACAGCGCCAAAGGAATTTCTGTGCAGCCCATAAGAATAAGATCAGCTTTTTGTTCTGTCAGATGTTTTGCCTGCAATTCAACATCATGTGTGACAATATCTGTGACAGGGCTTGAAAAGGCTTTTATACCGTAATTGGGATTGCTGATGTCGTTTTGCAGGTGACTTCTGCCGTCGTCATCCAAATACAGGACATTCAAGCCGTATGTATTGAAATGCATATCAAAGACTTTAGATCTGTAAGCCCCCTGCGTGCAAAGAACTCCTACATTTTTAACCGTGGGGTAAACAGTTTTGATATAATTTGCTGTTTCTGTAATCATATGCACAAATTGTCCTTTAAAACCGGATTTATATAAAATATCAAGGGCAACATCCAGCATTGGGGCACTATGGGCAGTATTACAGGGCATACCGATAACACTTGCTCCGGCTTCTGCCAAACGCACCATTAATTCTCCCATGGCATAGCCCGGGTTGATATCGGTTTTGCCAAGTAGAAATTCTACTCTCGGGGGAATATCATTGGGAAAGGAGTAGAGAAGTACGGGCAAATGTTCCTGATCTATTGATGCATTGGTACAATCGAAAATTTTATGTACCAGATCAAGCCCGGCATAGGGACCCAAGCCCCCTAATACACCTATACAGTTTGGCGAAGTTAACGCAGTCATTTTTTATCCTCAATGTTTTATAAAAGAGCAGGAGCAAGAAAAACTCACTCCTGCCATTTTTTTATTTTCTGAAACAATCCATATATGCATACAGCGCAGGTGATCCGCCTGTATGCAGGAAGAGGATATTGGAACCTTCTTTAAAATAGCCTTTTCTTACAAGGTCAATAAGACCGGACATGGCTTTACCGGAATAAACAGGGTCAAGCAAAATGCTTTCCGTACGGGCAAGAAGTTTTACTGCTTCAGCCATTGCATCTGTGGGAAGAGAATAACCGGCTCCCACATAATCGTCAA
>CAJTMS010000164.1 GCA_910577155.1 uncultured Mailhella sp. | reverse complement strand
CAGAGGGAAGAAAAGCTGCTGCTTATTACGATTATGATGTATATATGGGAATCACCGATTATAACAGTTTACGGAAAATGCTTGGGCTAACACCAGTTGCCTTGCAGGATAACCAATATTTAATCCATATGCCGAACCGTGTATATCAAGAGATTAAAGACAGGAACGAAAAGCCCCAGAACAGTTTACATATAGGGCTGGATTTTGCAGGATTTCAGACTGAGGGTTTTGCACAGAACGGGCATAATGGAACGGATTTTTTACTGGTTGTGCCGGATAAAAAACTTGCAGGAATGAAAAAATATTTTTCACTTATGGCAGTTATGGCAAGCGGAAATGTGCCGGAAAATTTATCAGAAAGTCTGTATGAATCAGCCGGAAAAATAAGAGGGTATGATGAATTGGCTGATTATATAAAAATCGGAAGTGAGGAACTTTTTTTAATGCCTGCCACAATACAGGTTAAGAGCCGGGAAGTCTTGGAACTAAAGTTTTTAATGAGTACCTTGTCATTTCCGCTATTTTACATAGGACTTGTATTTTTATGCGTAGCGTTTACTGTCCTTTCCGTCCAGCAGTTAAGCGATTCCAATAAATACAAATTCCGCTATCAGATTTTAAATAAACTGGGAATGGGAAAGAAAAAAATCAGAAACGTAGTGGCAAAACAACTGTTTTTATACTACTTATGCCCGGTTATCCTTTCGGTTATTATCAGTGCGGTATTTATATTATATGTAGGACGGCAATTTGTGATATACACAGGAATCCACACAGAATGGATATTATATTTTGGTATTTCATTCGTTAGTTTTCTTGGGATATATGTCTTGTATTTTGCAGTAACGTATTTCCAATTTAATAAAAATATCGAGCCATAATCTAAGGGCATTGAAAACCAAAGAAATATATTTTTAATGGTGCTTAGAGGGGCAATGGTATTTCAAAATACAATCGCCCCTTTTCAGCATAAATGCAACCATAAACCAAGCACCGCCCCATGTGGGAGAAAGGGGGAAATTTCTATGGCTTGCACAGAAGCATACAGGGAACACATCATGTATTCTTTCAACGCCTTTTGCAAAGTTGTCATACGCTATGCCGCTATAAACGCATGGCGCGACAGGAACAGACGGCGGCAAAAAGAAATATCCTTTGAATACCTCACAGAAGAAAAGTTCTACCCTCTAAGCACATCAGACGAATTTCTCAAATCACCTTACGAACAATACCCCGTTACGATATGCGGTCAGACAATCATACTCACCAATGGGGAGCTTGCCGCCGCATTACTTTCCTTGCCGGAGAAAAAGAGGGAAATCATTTACCTTTACTTTTTCGGGAATTACACACAGCAGGAAATCGCGGATTTATACGGGCAATGCAAGAGTACGGCATGGCATTATATCCACAGTGCCTTGCAGTTGTTGCAGGAGGAAATGGAGGTGCTTTTACATGGGGAATCCTAACCTTATACCGTATGAAACCATTGTCCGGGCAACCAGCGGAGAGCCGGAAGCCGTGGACGAGG
>CAJTMS010000163.1 GCA_910577155.1 uncultured Mailhella sp. | reverse complement strand
TCTATTTTCGAAAGAGAGGTTACTATGACCCGTAAAGACCGTACTGAAGGCATTTACAGCCGTCGTGAAGTTCTTGATGAAAGTGAGCGTAAACAATATAATTTAATTCAATTAAAAGAATTACTTTCTTATGCTTACCGCTATTCTGAAGACGTAAAGAAACGTTTTGACAGAGCGCAATTTAATATTGAAAAGTTTAAAACCCTGTCAGATATTAAACATATTCCGATTTTGAAGAAAAAAGAGCTGATTTTCCTGCAAACCATGGGACCTCGTCTTGGCGGTTTGCTGACAAAGGATATTGGGGAATTACGCCGTATTTTCCTTTCTCCCGGACCAATTTTTGATCCGGAAGACAGACATGATGATTACTGGGGCTATACGGAAGCGTTTTATTCCATTGGTTTTCGTCCCGGTGACCCTGTGCAGGTAACATTCAACTACCATTTGGCGCCGGCCGGGCTCATGTTTGAAGAGCCCCTTCGTAACCTAAGCTGTGCAACCATTCCTGCAGGTCCCATTGACGCTGCAACCCAGCTTGATATTATGCAAAAACTCCGTGTTTCCGGTTATGTTGGTACACCAAGCTTCCTTATGCACCTTGCACAAAAGGCAGAGGAAAAAGGCATTGATTTGCGCAAGGATTTATTCCTTGAAGTTGCGTTTGTCACCAGTGAACGCTTGACAGAAAAAATGCGGACACAACTTGAAAAAAAATTTGATATCATTGTCCGCCAAGGCTATGGCACGGCTGATGTTGGCTGTATTGGCTATGAATGTTATCATAAAAACGGTTTGCATATATCCAACAGGTGCTATGTGGAAATTTGCCATCCGGATACGGGAATACCTTTGAAAGACGGGGAAGTTGGGGAAGTTGTCGTTACATCTTTCAATAAAACGTATCCCCTTATCCGTTTTGCAACCGGTGATTTATCCTATATTGACAGAACACCCTGTGCCTGCGGACGGACAAGCCCGCGTCTTGGCAATATTGTTGGACGTGTTGATACCACAGCCCGGATTAAAGGTATTTTTGTTTATCCTCATCAGGTTGAACAAGTTATGGCTCGTTTTGAAGAAATCAAACGCTGGCAGATTGAAGTCACCAACCCCGGCGGCATTGATGAAATGACCTTATATATTGAAGCAAGCAATTTTAAACGGGAAGATGAACTTATGCATTTATTCCGTGAACGGATTAAGCTTCGTCCTGAGCTTAAAATTCTTGCTCCCGCTACACTTCCTGCAACTATCCGTCCCATTGAGGATAAACGGACTTGGGATTAAACGGCATCATGTCATTTTGCGCATAAAGCCCTTTCGTTTGAGAGGGCTTTTTTTTAAAAAATTTTTGAATGAAATTGCTGTGATGTGAGGGAGGCAGCTTTTTTACTTGCGCTAACCGTTGCTGCTGCCTCGTAAAAGCGATTAATCCAGAATTTTTCTGCATGTTAGAAAATAGCGGTCATTTTTCCAATTATATACTATTTTGTATGTAATTAATATGGAAAATATTTATAACTATATAATATGTAT
>CAJTMS010000162.1 GCA_910577155.1 uncultured Mailhella sp. | reverse complement strand
TACATGTCCTGAAAGATGAATATGGCACGGAGGAAATATTTGACTTCATTCGTGATTTCAGGGTTGCCCAAATTTCCGACCGGAAATACATAAACCTGGCGCGGAGTTCGCCCTTCATAAAGGATTTTGCCGCCCGGACAGGGCTGCCGCTGACATCCTATTTTTTAGGAAATGAAGCGGTAAATAAAATGCTGAGCCACAGGTTCTGAACCGTGGCTTAGCACTATTTTTTTACTTCAACTCCTGAAGACAGGGATTATACCACACTCATAGCAACTTTTGAAGATTTTATTTTGCTTGTCTACACAATTGTTGATGATTTATACTGGCAGGTTGTTCCCGCATCTGTTTCACACAGGCGGAACGTGGCCACGGCTAAATTGTCTGATTCCGAAATTATTACCTTAAGTATCTGCGGAGAACTGACCGGCACTGATTCAGAAAAAGCATGGTATTCTTTTGTGAAACGCAATTACCGGCATCTGTTCCCCAAACTTTGCAGCCGTACCCGCTTCAACCGGACCAGGAGGGCTCTTTTGCAGGTAACAGAACTGCTCCGCCGGCAGCTGGTACAGTCCTTTCCTATACCAATCAGCCGTTATTTTGTCATTGACAGCTTTCCCCTTCCGGTCTGCAAGTTTGGGCGTGCACGTTACTGCCGTTCTTTCCGCACGGAAGGTGCGAATTATGGAAGGTGTCCTTCCAAAAAAGAAACTTATTTTGGTTTCAAAGTCCATGCTTTGATTACGCTGGAGGGTTATATTTCGGCATTTGAGATTACCCCGGCATCTGTGGATGACAGGGACGGACTTCGGGACTTTGCGGAAAATCACCTTAACCTGGTAATTCTTGGGGATAAAGGATACACGGGAGAAGCCCTGTCTGCCAACATGCAAAACAAAGGGATATGCTTAATGTCCTTAAAGCCATCCAATTACAAAAAGAACTGGCCCACAGAAATACGGCGGTTGATTTTCCGCTTCCGGAGGAGGGTGGAAACGGTATTTTCGCAGCTTAGCGAACAACTGAATGCCGAAAGAGTGCTGGCAAAAAGTTTCCGGGGATTATGTACCCGTCTGCAAAACAAAGTGTTGGGACATAATCTGTGCATGGCTTTCAACAGTATATTCCAGGAGCCCTGTAACATAGGGAAAATCAAACAGCTGATATTCTAAAAAAATTATCAAAAAATTTATAGGGATTTTTTTTGCTTTTTCAGCATTTTAGGCAAAATATGCAACATTGTTTATTTAAGTAGCGCAACAGGTTAAATTAGCCGATATGATTGACAGTGATAATTCCTACATTCGGACAAGGGGGCTTACGCTGATTGCCTACAACGCTAAATGGGATAAAGATAATAAAATTGATGAAATCATAGACGAATATTTGAAGCATATAGAAGATGTTAAGCCGATAACGGCAAGACAGCGTATAAAATTATTGCCTATGATTGCAAAGAATAAACCGGAATTGAAAGAAGATATTGTTACGGCATTACAAAAAGCGGATATATCTATTTATGCAGACAGTATGCAACC
>CAJTMS010000161.1 GCA_910577155.1 uncultured Mailhella sp. | reverse complement strand
CGAAAAAAGGACATAAAAAAATCCCTCCAAACTCTAAAACAGGTCTGGAGAGTGTCTGTTAAGTCTTTTCGGGCATAGCAATACCGCCCACCAAAACACCGTTTTTTTATTATGGTGGGCGTTTGCTTTACAAACTTATATCCTACTAAAAAAGAGCCAACAAACTGCGAGATAACGTACTCACTTGTTCATCGGCTCTGCGTCTTATGCGTCTGGCTCTTCACTTTATTCAAATCGTTTCTTGATAACTTTTATATGTAATTTTTTTACATCAACCAAATTTTCCTGTTTACATTTAGGGCAAAAAAGAGGAAAATTTTTTAATTCTGTGTCCACCCGTATTTGCAACCTCGTTTTATTTCCGCAGATTGGGCAAAGCAACCATTCTGTTTTCATAATGTCAAATCCTTTTCTTTCATAAAGCAGATGCTTATTCTCTTATTTCTTCCTAGATTTTACGCAAATAGCGTTTAAACAAAAAGCAAATCCACATAGCAGATAAAACAAATGCGGGCAGCATATAAAGCGGCATATTTTCTAAAATCGCTTTTCCAATCCAAAAAGAGGGTAGCGGAGATATTACATACTGTATATCTGATGTAATGAAAAACGGGATAACAGCGCCAAAAATAGTCAGCGTAGATAACTTCGTTACTGCCATACCCTCTAGCTTGTTTGATGAAACCGTCAGTACAAGCAATGCAACAATCATGCCCTGCAAGGTTCCTCCCGTCGCAAGCAATAAAATGGTAAGCGGAGAAAGAGGCGTCAGTTTAAAAACAGGCAACAGAATAATAGTCGCAAGAAATGCAATAGCAGAAGGCACGCCAAACCGTGCAACTATGTAACCTGTTTTTCTTAAAGGCGTAATGAATAAATAGACGGCTGTCTTTTCATCCCTTTCCTCTAAAGAAATCATTGCTGAAACAAAGCAGAACATAGTGGATGACAGCATTGCAAACAGGATGTCAACCAACTTGTAATAGGGAGAAATAATTGCCGCTACATGAAAACTGTCTGTCAAAGCAGCTTCTATGAAAGGTATGGCAAACCGAAAGAAAAAGCCTGCAAGGATTGGCGAAAAACAAGATACAAACAACATCATGTCCCGCCGCATAGCTGCTGCCATTTGGAAAAAGCTCAATCTAATTGCTTTCATAGCCTTACACCTCCCATGCTATCCCACATTTTCAAGACATAAAATCTTGAAAGCACAAATAGAATTACCATCGTTGCCACCACGCCCAAAAAACCTATTGCGGACGAAGAATGCCCTGAAACCATATCCACACAAACATTGACAGGATAATACCCGCACCATGCAGGAGTAATCTTAAATAAATGCAAAATTGCAGGAACAAAGCAAACGGCTTCGATTGGCACAGTCCACAATATAAACTGATTAAGGCTTGTAATTTTTGTTGCAACAATTATTCCAAATAATGTAAATATCACACTGGATATAAACGTGCCAAAAAGCACAATGTGCAAATTATCCGCATCTGCGGCTAATGCTAAAATAGCTGCTACAACAAGTGAGATGGCTGACAATGAACTGACTTTAGCAATCACA
>CAJTMS010000160.1 GCA_910577155.1 uncultured Mailhella sp. | reverse complement strand
TTCCCAGCCGTTCTTTGCCGCCTGCAACTTCTTAGTAGTGCATGAGAAAGCCGGAGCGTAGCAGCTAACTAATAGCTGCCACGTCCCGGCTTTCTTTTATCTTAATAACGGCATACTTCCCGTTAGTTTATTTACTTTCTTTTTTTCCCCGCAGATCGCAACACCAAAATAATTTAAGTCACTTTCAGATACCCCTTTCATTTTCTCTATAAATTCATCATAGGTTTTGCAGCCTTGCGCTAAATCTGAAAAATCAACAACCGTCAAATCCGAAAAGTCCGGCTCAAAAAGTTTTTCCCGGATTTCCTTTATCTTTTCTACATTGCCTTTCAAAATAGGCACAGGAAACTCAATAATACCTAAATGCTCATTTCCTGTTTTGTCCGTCACGTCTGCGCCGACTACTTCCGGCATTTTCTTTCCCAATGTAATTCCCATAATAGCTGCCGTATTTGCAATAATTCCTAGCGGCAGGTGTTCGTCAATTACCATAACACATTTTTCATTCTGTAAGTCCATTTTTAATACCTTTCCTTTCTGCCTTATACTCTGACAGGAATAATCCTATCAAGGTCAAAATTGTTCCTGTTCCTGCCAATAAAGTCAACTTCTCATGTAAAATCAGAACAGAAGTAACAACAGTTATGACGGGAACCATGTAGATATACACGCTTGTTTTTACTGCGCCTAACTCTTTTACTGCAAAATTCCATGTGACGAAGCAAAGCGCAGAAGCTCCTGCCCCTAAATACAAAATATTAAACAGATACGTCATGTTCGCAAAACGTGATAAATCCGGCTTGAAGTCAAAAAAGAACAGCGTTGGTATCATAAATAAAATTCCATAAAAGAATGTCCTGCGGGTGGATAAAACAACAGGATAGCCAAAACTGCTGATTTTCCTTGTCAATATGGAGTAACAAGCCCAGATAAGGGCAGCAGCGACCGCCAATAAATCGCCCATAGGGTTAAGCTCCAATTTTGAACCGTTAAAGCTGATTAAGATTATCCCGACCATTGCAACGAAAAATCCAATAAAGAACTGCACCCGCAATTTTTCTTCTGACTTCATAAACAAATGAGCCAGTATCGCCGTAAAAAATGGGGCAACAGATATAATCACTCCCACATTGGAAGCCAGTGTGAATGTTAAAGCGATATTTTCCAACAGGTAATATAGGCATATCCCACACAATCCCGCAGCAACAAAGGTTAATTCCTGCTTATAATCTGCCGTTTTTAATCTTTTGGGGTGTACCATGAATAAAATCAAAAAGCCCATAATAAAACGAAAAAACAAAATTTCCACAGGCTGAAAATCCACCAACAGGATTTTAGTGGAGATAAATGTCGTCCCCCATATTATGATTGTTAATAAAGCCGCTAAATGTCCGGCTGTTTTTTTATGCTCCATTCTGTTACTCACCGTCCCCTTTCCTGTCAAAAAATATGTCACGATAAACGCCGGGGGCAAGCCCGATAAATCTGGTAAAATAATTTGTAAAATGGCTTTGGTCTGAAAACCCTGTCTGCATAGCCGCTTCTACGGGCTGCATACCTTTTCCCAAAAGAGCTTTTGCTTC
>CAJTMS010000159.1 GCA_910577155.1 uncultured Mailhella sp. | reverse complement strand
TTCGTGCCATCGCAACAGCTTCTGAAGAACAATCCGCAACCAGTGAGGAAATTACCCAGTCTGTGGACAGTATCAACAATATTGCGAAGGAAAACGCAAACAACATGCAGGAAGCCCGCAAGGCTGTCAATGAAATGGTTTCACAAACCCATGTCCTCAGCCAGCTTATTGAGCAGCTGCAAAGTCAAAATAAAAAATAATAAACAGCTGGTTTTAACTTCAAAGGCTTTTTCTTCGGAAAAAGCCTTTTTTCTTTTATCAAAGTTATCCGAATATTTTATTCTTTGCTATCCTATCCTGCTTATCGTATAACAATTTGCTACAACTATATAAAACAAAAAGGCTTTGTTATAGAAAGAGGTTGATAATCAATCAGCTATAAAGCATATCTTCGTTTCTCAGCCAATGCTCGTCACACCCTAAAAAACTGTTGACAACTATGCAGTTTTAATAAAAATGTACAGCTACCGAGGTTCGTATGACACTTTCAAAAGAGAAAAAAAAGATATTCTTTGTTTTATTCTGTTTATTTCTACTCTATATCGCATGGGGTTCTTCTTTTTTCTTTACCAAACTGGGACTTGCCTATATCCCCGGGGTTTTGCTGGGAGGCGTGCGTGCAGCCATTTCCGGAATTTTATTATTCATCTTAGGAATTATGACGCAGGGCTATTATAAAATTTCTTTCAGCGACATTAAATATGCTGCAATTTTAGCTCTGTTTCAGGTATTTTGCAGTTCTGCCCTGCTGGCAAAAGGTCAGGAAACAATTACTTCCGGGCTTGCCGCTCTATTATGCGGAACAGTGCCCCTGCTCATGGTACTTGGCGAATGGCTTTTATGGGGCGGAAAACGCCCTCATCTCAAACATTTTATAGGCTTAGTTATTGGCTTGACTGCCATTGCCTCCATCAATATTTCCACTTTATTCAATGGCGATATATCGCTGCTTGGTTTATTTCTTACCCTTGCGTCTGTTTTTTCATGGGTTTTTGCCGGGCATTATGCAAAAACATGCTGTATCAGCAACAGATTGTATATTTTTCAGTCCACAGGGCTTATTCTTTTTATTGGAGGGCTGGAAAGTCTTGCCTTTGGCTTTGCCATTGGCGAACGCTGGGATTTAAGCCTTTTTGATTTTAATGGCTTTCTTATTCTTGCATTTTTAGTTCTTCTTTCCTCAATTATAGGCTACACCACGTATTTATGGCTCCTCTACCATGTCCGCCCTGCAGTTGCGTATTCCTACGAGTATGTCAATCCTGTGATAGCCCTTGTCCTTGGAGCGATCTTTCTTGGGGAAACCCTTACCCTATACCATATTTTTTCCTGTATAGCCCTGCTTGGCTCTGTTTTTCTTGTCAGCAATTACGGAAAAGAATAGTGTATTTTTTTTCATTCTCCGGGTAAAATAATTTCCCTAAAATAAAAATGAAAACAAAATATTATCATGATGTTGACACTATCCAAAAGATAGAAATAAAGCCGTTACAGGCAATCTATAACGGCTTGGCATTTTTTGGGGAATACCCAAAGAAAATAATTCTTCAGACGAACGAAAATTGTTCCTAGAGCATTTCCCTTTAACATTCATACAAAATATTACAAATAATATTTTCTTTT
>CAJTMS010000158.1 GCA_910577155.1 uncultured Mailhella sp. | reverse complement strand
CTGTCACCAACTTTCTAAAGATGAAGTCCTTTATCATTGATTTTACGAAATATTGTTGATAATATACTTCTAAAGATGAAGTGAACGGAAATTATCTTGAGAAAAAGAAACTTGGGATTGATAATACTGCCTGTAAAATGCAAAATTATGTTTAACAGAAAGGTGGAAATGAACATGAATGAAGTTTTTGAAACATTAGCAAACGTCTTTGAGGAACTGCGCAGCGAATCCGGGGACAGGGAGTATTGCGTCCAGACCGAAGATGCAAAAGAAGCCAGCCGGGAACTGAAAAAGAAGCAGAAGGCATTTGAAGCATATCTTTCCAAGCTGCCGAAAGAGGACAGGGAGTTTTTAGAGGACTATCTGGACACAGTGGATCATGTCCATTACAAGGAGGAGCAGAGGGCGTACTATCAGGGAATTGTGGACGGTATACAGGTGCTTGATGGATTGGGCATCGTGAAAAAACGTATGCGCATAAAAGAATTTCTTAAAAAATTTAGCAGATAAGCAAAGAGGTGGCTGGCAGGACAGAAGGCGAGCCACCTTGTTTGTATAGTTCAGAATAATCCAGAAATATTCATGAAAAAATTCAGACATTGGAGCTATTCTATTCTTTAGGATGTTTATACGTCCGGAGATAGGCTTCCACAATAGCGAGAATGGTTGTTATCTGTTCTTCCGTACATTGTGACAGATAAACCAACAGCCGCTGGTAGTCGAGGTTGTCTGCCGGGACAGTTGGATAAAAAAACGGATCGGCGGAAATATGTAAGGCTCGTATGAGCTGCCCCAGCTTTTCAAGGCTTGGCACGTTTCCATGATTTTCGATTTCCTTGATATAGCGTGAGGAAACGCCGGATTTTTCAGCCAGTTCTTCATAGGTCAGTTTTTGTTCAGTTCTAGCCTTCTTCAGACGGAATCCCATTTCCTTGTCAATTTTCTTTTTACTTGCCATATATGCACCTCCATGTATAGTGTATATTGCACATTTTACTTTGAAAATGCACTAATAATTCACTTTAACAGAGGGGCATAATGCACACAATAAAATAGAATGACTTTGGATATTGCATATAAAAAAACGCAGTATCCAGAGGTTTTTTGCGTGAATTTTATCCTTTGGGTACGTTTAGGGGAATTTATGTGTTCTGAACGGTCTGAGGGATATTTTTTTGACTTCGTGAACCTGTCCGGCTATTGGCGTGGAAAGGTTCTTTTATAAGGTGTTTTACTGGAAGTGAAGCAGAATATACCTTAAAGAGTGAACTATACACGCTCGCAGTTTGTGGAGAAAACAGAATAACAGATATGAATAACGTCCAGCGGGCATTTTGCCTGTCCGGGCGTTTTTTATATACAAAAACATTTTTCAACAATTTTTACACCCACCCGAACATCAGCCTATCGCCATTTGGCAGATACAACGGAAAGGGAAAAGGCGTATGCCTTTGTCACGTCACAGCGGGGGAGGAGGTGAACTCGCATGAAGAAACCTTCTCACCATGATGAACTGACAATCAGGCATCGCTTTGACCGCCTGTGCCAGATGTCGCTGAAAGGCGAAGCAATTAACTATTACCGGCACATGGATTACCGCAGGGAACATGAAGCCATGTTTTCTGAACTG
>CAJTMS010000157.1:235-1637 GCA_910577155.1 uncultured Mailhella sp. | reverse complement strand
CTCGGCGCAAAAGGGACGTACCCGATCTGCCCTATACTGCGCCGCCGTTATCTTGCGCCGCTTTCTTTGTCAAGGTTCAAAAAAGTCTGATGTGCCGCACCTACGGAAAGGGGAACATAGGCAGCGGCTTTACATCAAAACTGGAAGTCCAAGACAGCCCGTATCAACCTTGAACGCAAACGGTCGCGTATGTCCTCGTCAATTCCGAAATATGTATTTCCGCGTTCGTCACGGTATTTTCGGACAGACAAAGCGGCAATCTGTGCGTCGTAGTTCTGCAACACAATTTTCATTGCGTCCGGGTCGCCTTTGGTTGCGGCAACAATTACCGGGTAAGGTAACAAGCCGCGCTCGTCAAAATCGCTGTCAAATTTCTTCGTCGTCATAGGCGCGTTCCTCCAAATAGCGTTTTAGTAGCTCAAAAGAGCTTGTCCTGCGATACTGTACTGTGCTTCTTGAAATGTTGAGGAGTTTTGCAATGTCGTTATCAGTCATGCCCTCGAAATAGTACAGCAGGACGGCGTTACGTTTTTCTTCCGGCAAAGTGCGGAGTGCTTCGGCTAACAGCTTCGGCGTAATTCTTTTACCCGCCACGCAGATTGAATTGTCAGCGTATTCCTTGACAAAATAGCGGTCAACGGTATAAAGCTGGCTTTCTTCCTGTGGGGATAGGCTTGATAACGTAACTTCACGCAGTTGGTGTCGTCTTACGTCGCGGTGGGCGTTGCTGGCTTCACATTTAATGGCTTTCTTGCAAAAGCTATTAAAAGCGCAGCGGATTTCCCATTCGGTACGATTAGGCTCATTCATGTTCTCCCCTCCTTTCGCAGCCGCGAAAGCGGGTGATTTTTTCTGACTTCCCCTTTCAGTACCCACACCACCGCTTTTTGAGAGTTGCCAAATGAAAACGGCAAACTTTTTTGTCGAAATTTTCAAAAAGTGCGTCTTAAAAAGCGCAAAAAAAACCGATTGCATAATGCAATCGGGTAAAGAGGAATTATTAACACTTATATTGTGATGTGTGAAGGTAAAACCGTAGGCAAAAATGTTTTCTACGCTGGAGAAGATTTTTTTAATTGTTCACCATAAGGCGATAGCCATAAAAGCATAAAAAAGAACATGGCGATATTTCTCCAATACCGCCATATCCTCAAAAAAAGGTAACTTTAATAAGCTCCATTACTTGAAAAGAAAACAGCGGCATAATTTTCTTATGAAATGGTTGTTTTCCTTTTCAGTTGAAGCATAGAAAAAAGCATTGCTGCGATAGCTGCGCAAATATGACTAATCAATACAGCTATCCATATCCCGTTAAGCCCAAGTCCTAAATATGAAAAAAGATAAGCTAAAGGCATACGGACTATAATGTAATAAAAAATCATTAGGAGCATACTTTTAGAGG
>CAJTMS010000157.1:0-225 GCA_910577155.1 uncultured Mailhella sp. | reverse complement strand
TGCCCCAAACCGTTTAGCATACCGAGGAAGCAATTTGTTATGGTGTTCAATATGTAACCTATCCCCACGATCAGAAAATAACCGCTTACGATTGACGCTACATCAGAACTTCTTACAAATAGCATGGAAAGGTATTTTGAGCTGGAAACGATAATTGCAGAGAGCAGAAACAGAAATAGACTGCCATATTTCAAAGCACATTTCAGATAGTCTTTTACCCTGTCC
>CAJTMS010000156.1 GCA_910577155.1 uncultured Mailhella sp. | reverse complement strand
AAAAGAGAAGAGAAAAGAATTACGAATGTTTCACGTGAAACAATTTGAGAAGAAAAAAAGAAGATAGTGGAAAAGGCGAACGTTTCACATGAAACATTCGCCTTTTTGCATAGAAATCGCCAGAATTGCAGGTCAACAAACTAAATTTTGCCCGTCACTTTCAACCAATGAGCTTCATCTCGCAAGGTTTCCTGATAAGAGCGGGTGGTGTAGCCCAATTCACGCTTCGCTTTACTGGAGTCAAATTGATTGTTGCGTGAGAGATTATAGACAGAGAAGGTGGTCATGAGAGGACGCGTTCCCTTGCGTTTTGCCTGCTTTTCTAATTGTGCAGCAAAAAAGTTGGCAACAGGAATTGGGAGAAAGAAACGTATTGGTTTTGCGCCGCATTCTTGTGCGAGTAACTGAGCAAATTGGCGAAAAAACACTTCTTTATTGCCTAAGATATAGCATTCACCTGCTTTGCCCATATCGACTGCAAGAATTACACCGTGGGCTAAGTCACGCACATCACACAAATTGAAGGAGCCATTAATTCCCATGGGCATTTTGCCTTCGATGATTTTAATAACAGTGTCGGTGATTTCGCCAACAGCATAGTCTTCAGGTCCAAGAATTCCGCTGGGAAAAACAACACAAGCATTCAGATTCTTTTCTCGTGCGGCGTCTAAAACGATTTGTGTGGCCATTGCTTTTGACTGACTGTAGCAGCCCAACACTTTTTGCGGATCGTAAGGGACATACTGGGTAACTTCCCGAATGATCTGACCTTTGGGGAGTTCGGGGATGGCGCTGGTGCTGCTGACATAAACCAGCTTTTTGCAGTTGTCATGGGCAAGGCACTGGTCGACAATGTTTTGCGTACCGCCCACATTGACATCAATTACTTTTTGATTATAGGCGGGGTCTACTGTCACAACACTGGCACAATGAAGCACGACCAAATCGGTTTCTTCCGGCACAGCAAAAAAATTCGCCAAAGATTGGGGATCACAAAGATTTCCCTCGAATACTTCAATTTCCGATGATAAAAATTGAACAGCTTTGTCATTGGGCATAACCAAAGCGCGAACGTGTTCGTTCCTTTCTAATAATTGCCTACAAACGGTGCTGCCTAAAAATCCGGTGGCGCCGGTCACTAAATAAAGTACATTGTTTTTTGTATTGTCATGTTGCATAACGCATTCCTCCTTCTGATAGAAAAAGTATAGTTCATTGGTATTAGCAGAATATGTCTGAAATGTTGCTGAAATGTTAACGGAAAAAAGAAAATTGTTTCACGTGAAACATTTGCAATTTTTAAAGAAATTTTTTCAAAAACAGAGAAAAACGGCTTCGTATTTTTGATTTTAACGGGAGAAAAACATGTTGGACAATATACTTATCAAAAGAAGGGGTGAACGCCGCAAATCGAAAAATACAACGTTTTTCAAATTTTTTGAACTTTTTTGCGTCTTTCTATGTTCAGCGCCGCGATTTTCCATTATAATAAAAGAAAAGCGATTGAGAAACAACGAACAATTTTTGCAAATGTTTCACGTGAAACATTTGCAATTTCCAACGGGGAAAAATGATATAAATCGAAAAACAAGATTATTGCAATTATTTGAAATATTTAATTTTTTGTGCAATACTAAGT
>CAJTMS010000155.1 GCA_910577155.1 uncultured Mailhella sp. | reverse complement strand
TAGACAGCATGAAAAAACTTTGTTCCTATATCTCTTCTGCTTTACAACATCAAAAGTCAACAAGGGCAAAGTACGACTTGATTTGCAAAGAGTTAGTACGGTATCAGGAAGAATATCCTTTTTATTTCAAGATGACGCTTGAAAAAATCAATATCAATTTTGAAAACCAAGATTACTTCCCGGAAGAAAAAGAAAGTTATCAGGTAGGAGAAGAAATAAACACAATGATAAAAGGACTTTTGCTGTCTGGTATTGAAAGCGGTGATCTACGCCGTGATATAGAACTTATACCGACATCATTTTCATGTTGGGGGATGCTATCGGGACTTATTCTTTTGGCAGCGAATAAAAAGGACTACATCCAAAAGGCAATGGGCTTGTCCCCAAACGAATTTCTTCAACACGGCTTTGACATGATTTATCAATCTATTGCAAATACGGAGGAAACACAGTGAGTTCAAAAAAGGTACTTGCTATTTTAGGCAGTCCTCGTGCGGATGGAGTAACTGCCGCCATGTTAGACTATTCAATCCGCGAAGCGGAAAAAGCTGGATATATCGTGAGCAAAATCAATTTGTACGAAAAGCAAATATCCTTTTGCACTGGATGCAGAAGGTGTCTGGACTCTGGAATGTGTATTCAAAAAGACGATATGCAAGAAATCGTTCTATTGTTGCACGAAAGTCAAATTGTACTTCTTGCGGCACCTACATATTGGGCTAATGTCCCCGCCCCGGTAAAAAATCTATTTGACCGTTTGCTGGGAACGGCTATGAAAGAAACTGCAACATTTCCAGAACCTCGATTGTCCGGGAAAAAATATATGCTCTTGACCGCCTGCAATACGCCAGCCCCATTTTCGTGGTTATTTGGACAGAGCAGGGGAGCAATACGAAACATGGACGAATTTTTCAAAACCGCTGGGATGAAGTCAATGGGGAAAGTAGTCTGTGCAAATACTGGTAAAGCAAAGAAAGTACCTGAACAGATATTGCGAAAAATAGAGAGGTGTTGGAGATGAAATGCTCTATAAAAAAAGCAACCGTAACCATTATTGCTTTAGCTATTTTGGTAGGAGGCATTTTTCTTGCAATCTATTTGAAGCAAGTGGCCGATTATAAGCACGCTGTAAGTGAAATTTCTATTGAAGAAATCTGCCTTTCGGATATTCCGAATGGGGTCTATATTGGCGAATGCGATGTTAATTTCATCCATGCTAAAGTAGAAGTTACAGTACATGGTGGAGTAATTACAAACATCCGTATTTTAGAACACAAAAATGAGCGGGGCCAAGCTGCGGAAGCAGTTGTTGAGAAAATTATTTCAGAACAGAGGATAGATGTTGATGCCGTAACAGGCGCAACCAATTCCAGTACAGTTTTGAAAAAGGCAGTTGAAAACGCCCTTAAGGACAATTAGCGAAAAGTTAAGGTGGTAAATGTTAATGGAATGGATACTTTGCCCCATATGCGGGAATAAGACCCGCGACAGAATACGAGAAGATACTGTCTTAAGGAATTATCCTCTTTTCTGTCCGAAATGCAAAAAGGAAACTATAATTGACGCAAAGAATTTGAAAATAACAGTTATCAAAGAGCCAGACGCATAGACGCAGGGCCGATAACACGCAGATGAAAATGCGGTTATCGGCTTTTCTATCGAA
>CAJTMS010000154.1 GCA_910577155.1 uncultured Mailhella sp. | reverse complement strand
TGGCGATTGCCCTTGCCATTATGCACGACCCGGAGCTTTTGATTTTGGACGAACCGATCAACGGTCTTGACCCGATTGGAATTGCAGAAGTCCGTTCCTTTATCCGTGATCTCTGCAATGAGCGTGGAAAAACAATATTGATTTCCAGCCATATCCTTTCCGAGATTGCACTTTTGGCAGACGATATAGGCATTATCGACCACGGTACATTGCTGGAAGAAGAAAGTCTTGCAGAACTGGAAGCAAAGAGCAGCAAGCATATCCGATTTATTGTTTCTGATACGGCACAGGCGGCAAGAATTTTAGAACGTATCTTCCATGAGAGCCGGTTTACCATACAGGACGACCACAATATACAGGTGCATAATCTTGATTTACCAATAGGAAGAATTGTTACTGCTTTTGTGGAAAATGGTTTAGAAGTATCGGAAGCCCATACTTGCGAAGAAAGCCTTGAAGATTACTTCAAACGTGTAACAGGGGGTGAGGGGATTGCTTAAACTGGTTATATGCGAATTTGCAAAATTAAAGCGCAAAAAATTTATATGGCTGGTTGTTCTTTCTGCGTTTTTATTTCCCGTGCCGCTAACCGTATTGATGACAATGCCGCAGACAGCAGAACGATATGACAGTAAAATAGCGATTTTCAATGATTACTTTCAGTCGGTTATGGGCTATGGGGTAGAATTGCTTTTACCGTGCATGATCGGGGTGATTGCAGCCATGCTCTTTTTTATGGAACGGGATAATGATACTTTCAAAAATCTGCGCACAATTCCCATAACAAGCACACAGATGATTTTGGCAAAGATTATTGTCCTGTTCTTTTTTGGGATTATTTTTAGTTTGACATCAGCTCTTATAACAATCCTGTGCGGCGGGCTGATTGCAGAAGTAAACAGTATTGCTTATAGATTATTTTTTGCGCTGGAAATGGGAATTTTTATTACAGCCGGGACGCTGCCGTTAATCGTCCTTGTCGTTTTCTTTAGCAAGAACTATATATTTTCTGTTTTATTGTGTGTTTTTTACAGTGTTTTAAGTATGACAGCCGAATCATCTTTTGGCGCACTGCCTAAAGTGATGTGCTGGCTGATGCCAATTCCGCTTACAACCCTGTGGAGCGCAGGAAATTTAACCGCGCATGGCAATATGGACGGTGTGGGGGTGTTGGAAAATTTAATTCCGACTACATTTCAGACAATCATTATTTTAGCTGTTATCGCTTTGCTTTCCGTTATAGTGATTGATTATATGTATAAAAAGAGAGGGGATGAATGATATGTTTCGCATGGTTAAGACCGAAATATGGAAATTAAAGCGGTATCATATGATATGGGCAGGTGTTTTCCTAATGCTGCTCTCCGTCGTTTTAACGCTTTTTTCCACAACAGCATTGGACGGAACGGTCTGGACATTTGCCTTTTTTACAGAACAGGTAATCAAAAATAATGCCACAACGATTTTCCCCATGTGCATTGCCCTCATTGCCGGATATATCATAGCAAGGGAGGGAAAAGACGATACGCTGAAAAGTATTATGACTATTCCTGTTCCTTATAGCAGCCTGTTGTGGGGGAAACTGCTTGTATGTGCGCTGCTTTCTTTGTTTTTTGGACTGATAAGTGCAACATTCACGGTAATTGCCAATTTGGTGATGGGATTT
>CAJTMS010000153.1 GCA_910577155.1 uncultured Mailhella sp. | reverse complement strand
CTGAAAGCACTTCAGCTTAGACCGGTCGACCCTGATGAAGTCAACCTGACGCCTAAGCTGATCAAATATAACCGTTAACACTCTTACAAAATCTGCTGTCAGGATGGAATTCAGGTTTTCACATTTTTACCATGCTGCCGGTGGAATTTAGTCAGGCACACTAACTTTCCAGCGGTCTGTTTTCTATACCCGAAAATCAGATATTTTGCAAGAAGCTGTCTTGATTATAACAGAATTCTGTTTTTTTGACTCCTAAAAATCTTTATTTTCATATAAATTTTAAACTACAGTGGAATTTACTTCTGCACTGGAATTTAAAATTTCAAGTCAGCCACGTTGTTTTGTTGTTTTGATGCACCCGGACTTCATATTATAAATCTGGCTGAAATGGTTCCTCGTATCCTCAGAAATACCGAGGATGTAGACCAAAGCCTTGTGATAGCAGTCCTGATCCCTCGCCT
The DNA here is from genome assembly GCA_910577155.1 of uncultured Mailhella sp. Lineage (GTDB taxonomy): Bacteria > Desulfobacterota > Desulfovibrionia > Desulfovibrionales > Desulfovibrionaceae > Taurinivorans. Next base: position 1,211 of record CAJTMS010000153.1, on the reverse strand, counting down.
GTTTCAGTTTTTCATAATAAAATATTTCATGTCCTTCGTCTACAAAAACCATGTGTTTGTTGTTGTATATGAAGAATCAAAAATAAAAGTTTTAAGGAACTGGCACAAATTGAGTAGACTTCGTCAAAAATTGTGAATGCTCTTTTTACTCAACTTAAAATGATTTTAAACGGTTTTTAACGGTAAAAGGCGGTATTTCTGCCATGACCGCCCCGGAACTATGTATTTTACTGGCTTTGCAGTGATTTTTAATTGTTCTAGGCCAACGGCTTTTCAACCGTATCCCTCTAATTTTATTTTGGGGGAAAATTGATTTTGCTTTCTAAAATTTTGGATTTCTGATTTTTCAAATTTGGGGGATAGCCATTCTCCATTTGGGGGAATTGGGGGGTAAGGCTCTTCCCCCCTCCCAAAAAAATTTCTAAGCTTTCTTCTTGCGATTTCTTTGGACCACCGCACTCTTAAATGTCTTCATCATGGCTGACGACAATTCTCCACAATCCTCATCGAAGTTAATAGGGCTTTTTTTCGCCTCTTCTACCTCTTTCAATTGTTCCTCCGTAGGTTTTTGCCCATTCTCAATAATTAATGTTCTGGTCATAATAAAGCTCCTTTTCTGCATTAGTTGCAAGCCTAGCTGAAATTAATCGAATTGTTTCTTTTCGCTCTGTAAATACTACAAACAACACATCTCCGACTTTCCCTATCGCAATATATCTATCCTAAAGTTCTTATGTTCGTCCCACTCAAATTTCATTTTTGACTATTCCTTCATTAATTATTCTATGCTAGCAACGCTTAACAAGGGCACACAGGCCATAGTATAAAACGCAGAGAGAAAGATTTTCAGATTTTCCACTCAAACGAAACGCGGTCGCTGGTGGCCTGGACCTGAGAGAGAATAATGTCCGTCACCTGCCGTCGGTCGTCAAAGTCAATCGTGTTCCAGTTTTCCAGATGGGCAGACAGAAACTCGATTTTCTGTGGGGAAATTGTTTCCGCGTTCAGTGCCGCGATTTCCTTTATCAACCGTTGGCGGTTTGCGTCCAGTTCCTCGATTTTCCCGTTGGCATAGGACAGCAGAACCGCATTGGCCCCGGTCAGGGTGTTCAGCAGTTTTTCAATTTCGTCCTCCACCTGGGCCAGCTCCACATTCAAGGCGGTCAGCTTGGGATTGACGGTCGTTGCTTTTGCGGTCAGGGTTTGAAATT
>CAJTMS010000152.1 GCA_910577155.1 uncultured Mailhella sp. | reverse complement strand
ATAAATTTACAGTGGAAGAAATCAATTTGATGTGTGTGTTTGAGGGGCAGGACAGAAAGGGCATGATTGCTGATATAAAGAATGTGATTCCCCACATACAGGACAGTGACATGGTGGAGCTTGCCGGACAGGTTTTAGGGAAACTGGAAACCATGAGCGATGCGGAATTTGCAGAGGTGGCATTGGAAGCGGCAGAGTAAGAGTTTATAATGAGGGTGGCTTGCCATTTGGCAGGCTGCCCGATTTTTTTGTTGAAAGTTGCTGTTTTTTGCGGTAAACTGTATCAGTATAGTGTTAGCAGGAAGAAGGTGGGTGTGTGGCAGAATATACTTTATACATAGATGAGAGTGAAACTTTTAACAGCAGTGGGAAAAATACTTTGTTATGAGTGGGGTTATTATCAGAGAAACGAATTATCCGGCAATTCAAAGTGAAATGGAGGCATTGAAGCGGAAAGTCTGGAATAATGCTGCGGGATGTGAAAATTATATTTTGCATGAAAAAGATGTAAGTTTTGCGAATTTTCCTTTAAATTCAAGCAAATTATCGGCTGTGGCAAGCTGTTATCATATTTTTACGGATACAAAAAAAGTGCAGTTGCTGTATAACGAGCTTTCAAAACTGTTTAAAAAGTCTGATTTATATACAATAGGGGTATGTCTGGATAAGAGTGTTTTGTTTGCCCGCTATGGAGAAAAAAATCTGAATAATCAGCTAACAATAGCAATACAGTTATTGATTGAACATTATTGCCAGTTTTTAATCATGAACCATGCGGCAGGTGATATTTGCTATGAAGCGATGCAGCCTGAACAGAATACAAAAATTCAGCAAAGGCTGTATGAACTGAAGGCATTGGGCAGTATGTATTATTCACCAAAGACGATACAGGATTGTATCAGGGAAATACATTTTGTAAAAAAATCTGAAAATATGATAGGATTGCAGTTGGCGGATTTTGTGCCGAATACATTGGGACGGTATGTTGCCGGAATGAAACCCAAAAATAAGAATTTTGCTAAAATTGTAAGAAAGAAGCTATATGATGGCTGTCAGGACAAGACCTATCGCTTTGGATTTAAGGTACTGTCCTAAAAACAGAGATTGAGATCAGGCGGTTTTTTCGTTTTCGAGTGTTGACTTTTCGATAAAATTGGATATAATATAGTTAATGGGATTGTGGTTGTGAGGCGCTAATGAATTTTAGTCAGCCATTTATGAAACAGGTTCTTTGGAGCTTGCGTAGTAGTAAGCAGCCAGTCGAACCCATTAAGAAAGATTTACCAGAGCCTTGACAGAAGTGTTGAGGCTCTTTTTCTTTGAAAAAATTTTTGATTTTTAATGTAGGAATGAATAAGTGAGTGGGATTCCGCCGCCTTCGGCATTGTGGGCAATGTGTATAACTTCCCGTCTTATGGAGCTGTGGGCAACACTGTTTGCAGGATGTGGGAAAGCTGCTTTTGCTTTTCCATATGCTGTGAATGGTGTTGTCCATAAGAAAATGGAAGGCGTGAACGAGACAGAGAACAATCTTGCGGACATAGCGACATTACAGTCTTTTGACAAGGAAACACTGTCAAAGGTCATTGAAAGGGTATACGTCTATGGAGCGGACAGGGTAGAGATTATCTGGAAAACAGATGACATATTCTTTTCAGAAGAAATGCCGGAGAAACGGAAAGTAATCAAT
>CAJTMS010000151.1 GCA_910577155.1 uncultured Mailhella sp. | reverse complement strand
CAAATCCCATCTCCCGCAGCTTTTCCAGGATCCGCAGCGCCGAGTACGGCGCCTCCTCCAGCCACTCGTCTACGATCTGCTTGTACGGGTCCATCTTCGTGGGTTTCGGTTCGCTTAATGTGTACTCCGGTTTCTGCGGCGACTCCGCGTACCGCTTTGCCGTCCGCGGGTCCATGTGGTACTTCCGTCCCAGCTCCACATAGCTCAGCCCCTTTTGTCTGTCGCTTCGGATGTCCATCCATTGTGCTCCTTTCATTTTCTGACTCCCTTTCCGGACGCGTTTTCCGTCCTATTGGGAGTCTATCTTTTTTTCCTCACCTCCGCCACAATTCTACATTTTTTCCTCGGCGTTTTCTTACATTTTAGCACTGGCGTTGACAGCTCTGCTGCGTTTTACTGATATAGCATTTTACGTTTGATAATGCGCTTTTTGTGGCCTGAATGCCCCCTTCCAACGCAAAGATTTTTTTGGCAATCCGCCTATGTCATTCTTGAAAAGTGCGGATAATAAGTAACCGCCCATGACTGTCCTTTCCACAGCAGTCACAGGCGGTAACACCAATAGCCCCTACGCATGAAGCCGTTTTTTTTATAGCTTCTGCGCGGGAGCATACTTTTTGCGTTTGATAAGTACATATTGATACGTTTTATTAGTGGCTTTGAAATCACAGAAACGCACGATAGAATGTAGCTGAAGTGATGAAAAATGCCTAAAAAGCAAAAGAAGAAGGTCCCTGACCCTAAACTCCAATACTTAGGGGATCGTATCAAAGCAGCCAGAAACGAGAATCATCTGACGCAACAAGCACTTGCGGAGCAGGCAGGCATAGGGCTTCGGCATTATCAGAACATTGAGAATGGGCTTATCAATCCGTCCTATAAAGTCCTGTCCGCAATCGTCCATAGGTTGGCTATGTCTACGGACATTCTGTTTTATTCGGACATCAGCCAGTTGGAAGAAGAAAAGAAGCACCTACTTAGCAAATTTGCGTCCTGCACGGAGGATGAGAGGCGGTTTCTTTTGAAAACAGTGGATTGCATGGCGGAGCAATTCATAAGCTGCCGTCAAGAAGAATTGTCAAAAGAAAAACCGGATTGACCGGCAGGACAAGAATTTTGTATCACTTGTTCCTGCTGATTTTATTTACACTATAAAGGGTAAAAGGAAATTTTTCGGCAAGTTTCTGGCAAGAAATTGGCAAGATTATCGAGTTGTTTCGACAAAAAAGGAGTGCCGCCGCAGCAGCACTCCTTTTGTATTATACTCCGTTTTTTAGCTGTGATCTGGTGGGACAAATTTATAACCCACTCCCCAGGAGGTTTGAATATAGTCTTTTCCCTCGTCCGCCAATTTTCTTCGTAGATTTCCGATGTGTACTTTTACAGCATTTTCACCGCTGAGGCCCAAGTCATCGTTCCAGACCTGACTGTATGATTGTGTTCGGCTCCAAACTCGTCCAGGGTGTCTGGCAAAACAGAGCAGCAAGTCAAACTCTTTACGGGTTGTCAACGCCAACCGGAAAATGTCATTTTTCGCCGGAATGGAATGTCATTTATTGGCGGTCAGCATGCGGTGGGTATGCAGCCTTGATTACCCGTTACTTGTCGGCTTGAAGCCCGTCAAGTCCTGATTTATCAGTGCATTTTAGACTTGACGGGCGAAAACGACAAGTATAATCATTCAAAGGCTG
>CAJTMS010000150.1 GCA_910577155.1 uncultured Mailhella sp. | reverse complement strand
AAACAGCCAGCTTAAGACAGAGTTGACGGTATGCAGGACGTTTTGTCCTGAACCATAGCCTGATGCCTTCTTTTGCAGCCTCTTCCTTGAATTCGATACTGTACGTCTGTGCCATAATCTCTCCTCCTGACTTTCGGGATAGATTATACCACTCGCTCTATGTGTCTATCAAATGGGGTATAAGGCAAAAAACTTAATCTAAAAATATTGAAGCAACATGAAGTGGAGGCGTCTCATTTAGGCAAATATTTTCCAGATTATTTTGGAGGTAAAAGTTGACAGTATTCTTTAAAACTTTTATAATTAAACCTTAAGTTCAATTATGGGAGGCAGAAAATGGCACGAAGAAAAAAAGAGCCGAAAAGTGTACACCGGGAAAAAATTGCTTCCGCTGCGTCAGTATTATTCATGGAGAGAGGCATAGCGGCAACCTCTATGGACGATATAGCCAAAGCGGCCGGATACAGCAAAGCGACTTTATACGTGTATTTTGAGAACAAAGAAGAAATTGTTGGTATCTTAGCGCTGGACAGCATGAAAAAACTTTATCATTACATCGCTTCTGCACTGGAGCAGCAGCAAACCACAAAAGAACAGTACAATTTCATTTGTCGTGGATTGGTTCAGTATCAGGAAGAATTTCCGTTCTACTTCAAAATGGTATTGGATAAAATCAATATTGATTTTGAGCGCCACGATTATCTTCCCGAAGAAAAAGAAACTTATCAAATAGGAGAAGAAATAAACGAAAAGATAAAGGAATTTTTAATATCCGGCATAGATAAAGGCGATCTGCGAAGCGATCTGAAAATCATGCCTACTATTTTTGTTTTCTGGGGTATGTTGTCCGGGCTTATTCAGCTTGCAGAAAATAAAGAAGAATATATTAAAAAAGCAATGGGATTATCAAAAGTCCAGTTTTTAGAGCATGGTTTTCATATGTTGTATTGTTCTATTGCAGATAGTGGAGAGTGATGAAACAACGGACAGCACACTTCGCGAACTGTCCTTATGTTAGTGAAAATATCGAAAAAGAGTACAGTATTATTTGCTATCATGTTTCTTTTGCTTGCCGGTTTCGTTTTGGGAATCCTCTACCTTAAAAGCGTTGCGGACTATAGACAGGCAGTAAGGGAAACCATCTTTGAAGATATAAATATTTCTGATACTCCTGACGGAGTTTATGTTGGCGAATATGACGTGGATTTTATATATGCCAAAGTGGAAGTTACCGTGCAAAATGGAGAAATCACAAATATTAACATTTTGGAGTACAGGCATGAACGTGGAAAGACCGCAGAAGTTATCACTGACAGCATAGTTGATGAACAGAAAATAGATGTAGACGCAATATCAGGCGCAACAAATTCAAGCACTGTCATAAAAAAAGCGGTTGAGAACGCTCTGAAAAGCAGGAAATTGACCACTTTTTGACTTATTTGCAGTATCATATTCTAGAGCGTGTTTGAAAATTCATTCCTGACATCTGCACGCCCCGCTTTGCGTGATATTTGCGCCAAATTCAGGTTACATAAGGCATTGTCCTTTATGCATTTGCCTCCTATGCGCCCTTCATTTGGCACAAGTCTCCCGCAAATTGTGACGCACATCTGCCAGAAAGCAATTTTCAAACACGCTCTGGGAGAGGAGGTTACTATGGCATACAAAATACTCATTGTTGATGATGAAAAAATGCTGACAGAGTTATTGTCAAGTCACTTACA
>CAJTMS010000149.1 GCA_910577155.1 uncultured Mailhella sp. | reverse complement strand
AAAAGAAAGACTGAAGTGGAAGCCTCGGTCTTTTTTTTATTGTATAAAAATGTAATCTTATTTCGTATTGTGTAATTTCAAGAAATAAAAATTATCCCAAAATTAACACAGGATTTTCTCGCGCGCATACAATAATCCCCCCCAATTTTGCGTGAAAAAACTCCAGTCAGCCGTATGGCGCAAATTTCAGAGAAATATTAGAAATGCTTATTAAGCATTACAACTAGAGTAAATAAGTATTTTACATATAACAAATTATTTTTTAAAGATGTGTTAATAAATGCAGATTGCATTTGTTAACACATCTTTTTCGAAATTTTTTGGAGGTGACATATGAATATCAACAATAATTCAGTATGTTTTGGACGCCGTCAATTTCTTACAGGAGGTTTGGCTTTTGGGGCTGTATCCCTTTTATCCCATGCTCTGCCAAGAAAAGGCTATGCAGCAGAAACAACAACGACTGAGAAGCTGCAGCAAAATAACCAAATGGAACAGCGTAAACTTGGTACGCTGGCAGTATCTGCCATTGGGCTTGGCTGCCTGCCCATGGTTGGTTATTATGGCGGCAAATATGACAAAAAAGATATGATTGTCGTAATCCGTCAAGCCTATGAAAATGGTGTAACATTCTTTGATACAGCCGAAGTATATGGACCGTATACCAGTGAAGAATGGGTAGGCGAAGCTCTTGCGCCAGTTCGCAGCCACGTTAAAATTGCAACAAAATTTGGTTTTGGAGTTGAAGAAAAACAGCCCACAGCAGTAAACAGTAAGCCTGACCATATCAGACGCGCTGTAGAAGGTTCGTTAAAACGCTTGCGCACCGACCATATAGACCTTTTGTATCAGCACCGTGTTGCCCCAAAGGTTCCTATGGAAGAGGTGGCAGGCACAGTAAAAGACCTTATTCAGGAAGGAAAAGTATTGCATTTTGGGTTGTCGGAAGCAAGTGCAAAATCTATCAGAAAAGCCCATGCCGTACAGCCTGTCAGCGCTGTGCAAAGCGAATATTCCCTGTTATGGAGAGAACCGGAAACAAAAATTTTCCCGACTTTGGTTGAGTTGGGAATTGGTTTTGTTCCTTATTGCCCTTTAGGAAGGGGGTTCCTTACAGGAGCCATAAATGAAAACAGCCGTTTCCCCACCGGACGGCTTTCTACTCTCCCGCAATTTACTCCTGAGGCATTGAAGCATAATATGCCTCTTCCAAATCTTGTTCGTGAATGGGCAATGCGGAAAAATTGTACTATGCCCCAATTTGCCCTTGCATGACTGCTTGCCCAAGCTCCATGGATAGCCCCCATTCCGGGAACCACAAACCCTGCCCACCTTAATGATTTATCGGGTGCAGCATCTGTATGCTTATCTGCGGAAGAATTAAAAGAATTTGAAACTGCTTATTCCAAAATAAAGCTTATGGGACACCGCGCTGATGAGTTTACAGAAAGTCAAATAGATAAATAAGTTCAATAAGCAGCGGGAGATAATGTTTGACCTCTCTCCCATAACATTTTTCCCTATCATATATTAAAGATTATTATTTTTCCCCTAAGAAAATCTTAGGGGAATTTCTTATGAAATAGAGTTTATTGTTTTTGTAATAAGGCTTTTTATGTGGTTAGTTAAATTAAAAAAACAAATGAATAAGAAGAGTACAACAACACTCTGTTATAGAAAGTGGAATAAATTTTATCCGTCATTTACAAAACATAATTTTTTATTTTTTTAA
>CAJTMS010000148.1 GCA_910577155.1 uncultured Mailhella sp. | reverse complement strand
TGTGGTAAGTTTTTTCATTTTATTTTCCTCACAGAATTTATGCCTAAAAGGCAAACCAATTCTCTGCAGTAAAAATAAAACCTGCAATTTTACCATGTTACGCATAAAAACTCTGCAAATTTCCTTCTTTTTCTTTTTCTCCTCATTATGTGCTATAGAAGTGCTATATATACCTTATATAAATATCTCCGTTTTAATGTGCATACATATTTTTTTAAGAAAGGAAATCACCATGCATACATTAGCAACAATCCCGAAAGACGGAAAACTGCATGCCTATGCAGGATATACGGGGATAAAAATTCGGTATCTCAAGCAAAGCAGTGCCCGCAATGACTGGTCATTTTATATTTATTACAGGACGGGAGGCAGGAAAGGGAAACAGTTTTTGCTGAAAGTCGGCACAAAATCCCAAGGCATGACAGCCAAAAAAGCCGATAAAATCCGCATGCGGAAAATCATAGAAAGTGAACAGCATTTTCATGAAAAAAAGAATGCTCTGCCCATTGCGGCAATTTGGAAAGAATATGAAAAGCAAAAAAAAGCAATCAGTTCCTTTGCCTCCGTGAAACATTGCTATCAATATTTAAAGCCGTTTTACGCAAAAACTCCCCTGCATATTTCCACCCGTGATATTGCCCGGTTTCGCCAGCAATTAGAAAATCATCAGACAAAACACGGCAAAAAATTATCCCCGCAAACCATAGCCCATATTCTTAAATTGTTAAGAACGCTGATTAATTTTGCCGTGAAAAATGAACTCAGCCCCAAGAATCCGAAACTCTATTTTGATATTCCGAAAGTACAGAACACTGTCAATGAATACCTGTCAGAAAAGCAATTAAAACAGTATATTAACATATTGCAGGAGGAACACAGCCTCCATGTAAAAGCCTTTCTGATGACTGCCCTTTACACGGGCATGCGTAAAAAAGCTCTTTATCATTTAAGGTGGCAGGATATTGATACAAAACATAATCTTATTTATTTACAGGCACAAACGGCTAAAAAAAGACAGTCGGACTATATTCCTCTGCCATACCCCGTAAAACAGATTTTGGCAAAGCTTGCAAAATTTTCGGAGAACATGCGGCTCTCGCGGCAAAACCAATCGGCAGAATTGACGGAACACGCAAAGCAAAGACTGTTGCCGCAGCCAAGACAGCAGGAACAGGAATATATTTTTCTGGATAAAAACAAAAAACCCTATGCCGACTATTTTCAAAAGGCGAAAGAAATCAAGGAAACAATCGGACTGCCGAAAAATTACCGTCCCCTGTATATGCTCCGCCATAACTTCGCCAGCCTTTTGGCAAACAGCGGCGCCAGCCTCTATACAATTCAAAAACTCCTTACCCACAACAGCCCGCTCATGACACAGCGCTATGCCCATTTAAATGATAAAAGTTTACAGCAAAGTTCCAAGACTGTATCAAAATTTTTACAAAAATTTTTTGAGGAATAAAAATTTGTGCTATAAAAGTGCTATAAAATGAATATATTTTCCGCCAAAAACAGTTTTTACCAAAATAAAATTATTTTATTTCAATATGTTAAATGTAACAAAAATTTTTTACAAAAAAAGTAAAAAAATTTGTATTAAAAATGTAAAAAAAACTTTACATGCTCCGATAAATCGAGTATAAGGAATTCATGAAGTTCAAAAAATTGAATTTTTGGATTTCTGAAATTTACAAATTTGCCTTTTAGGCATAAATTCTGTGAGGAAAATAAAATGAAAAAACTTACCACA
>CAJTMS010000147.1 GCA_910577155.1 uncultured Mailhella sp. | reverse complement strand
CTCCGATTTTTATTTTTGACGAACTGGCAAGCCAACGGTACTACCTGCCTATATCATTCCCTCCACATCGGCGGCAGGGAGATAACAATCCAGCAATTTGGTGATAGACAGACAATATTGGTGCGCTTTGAAGGAAGCAGATGTCCATATCTTGCATATAATGTTCCAAGAATAAGAGTAGCGGACGAAGATCTTGTTATGGATCAGGATACTTATGATTCTATGATACGTCAGCGTGATAATATTGACTATTTATGGGAGAAGAGAGTATCTAAGTATACAATTGATGATGTAAATGAAGATGCATTTGCGGAGTATCTGAGGAAAGCAAAAGAAGCTGGACGAATTGATTTTGAGGACATCGATGTAAAAACTGTATTGGATAAATTGGAGCTGACAGAGGGAAACTATCTTTTAAATGCAGGGGCTGCTCTTTTTTGTGATTGTGGTATTGTCAATGAATTGCAAATTGCGAAATTTGCATCTGATGAGCGATTGACATTTACCGACATACGAAGGTACAGCGGTTCTGTTATGGAATTAAAGAAAAAAGCGGAACAGTATATTATTGATGCTATGGATTGGCGTGTCGAGTTTGGAAATTTGACGAGAAAAGAAATACCGGAAATTCCATTGGATGCAATCAGGGAGGCGATTACAAATTCTTTTGGGCATAGAATGTTCGATAGTGGACAGAGTAATGAAATTACTATTTTCAAAAATAGAATTGAAATCTATAATCCGGGTGCTTTTCCCGCAAATAAAACACCGGAAAGTTATGTGGTGGGAAATCAACGACCAATTCGTAGAAATCCTCTAATTGCCCGTACATTATATTATTCTAAAGATATGGAAAGCTTTGCAACAGGATTAAAGCGCATTAAGGATGCTTGTGAGAAAGCGGGATGCAGGGTGGAATTTCAAACACCAGATGATGGTTTTGTTGTTGTGTTTTATCGGCATGGTACTCAAAAATTGAGCGGTACCGCTCAAAAAACCGCTCAAAAAGAAGAAACGACCGCTCAAAAAACCGCTCAAAAGGAAGAAAGGCTCAATGCGCTGCTTGAATATTGCAAAGAACCGAGAGACAGAGATGAAATGATGAAGTTTCTTGGTATAAAACACAGAACCACATTCAGAAGCGATTACCTGAATCCATTATTGGATGAAGGGAAAATTGCAATGACAATACCGGATAAGCCGCGAAGCAAGAATCAAAAATTTTACTCTATTTAACTTTCGCGAAATAATAAATTTGCAATCTACAACGATAAGAGCAATGTCAAAGCCTGATATTTCATGCGGTTTTTGACATTGCTTTCTGTAATTTTGGAGATGTTATAGTTCTTTTAACTTTCGCTAACTTTCATAGTCATAAAATTTGGCATCAATTTTACTTGGAACACTTAAGATATTTATTTTTATATGCCAAAGCCTGTTCAGGTTCCTGCCAGCGGCTATACAGGTTATTCAGATACAAGTAAACAGTTTTAGCATAATCGTTATCGGTTCCCATGACTTCCAAAATAATATTCTCCGCAGATAAAAGATGAAGTTCGGCTTCTTTAGCATTGCCCTCAGAAAGCGCAATCGCGCCATACATCATCTGGCAGATTCCGTTATCTAAAGTTTGTGTTCCCTCATGTTCTAAAACAAGACTTTCATAGGCAGAAAGAACCTGTTTTGCCATCTCTGCATTTTTGGAGAGAATCAACATATTAGTAAGGTTCATCAACTGTTGCAGCATATCATGT
>CAJTMS010000146.1 GCA_910577155.1 uncultured Mailhella sp. | reverse complement strand
ATTTTTTCATGTTTGTCAAGTGTTTTTTCAAAAAAGTTACAAAAAAAGAGCAGGGTATATATTTCTATATACCTTGCTCTGTAAAGAGCGTCACTGCTAATGCCTTAACTAAATGACATTGGCCGCGGCAGTCCTCTTTTTTAGTAAGATATGTTGCAATTGCTTGATCCTTATCATATTCCTGTAAGTCGTCTGTTGGAATATACTATTTTGTGATTTTAACGCTGGACTTTTGTCCCTTGTTTTTGAAAAGTTTTTTGTATGCCTTTAATTTGCTCTTCGGTACTTTGATTTTTGCTTTTGGAGAAATGCCTTTGAATGCTTTTTTGCCGACTTTTTTCAGTACCGTAGATTTGACTTTCACTGTTTTTAATACCTTGGCTCCTTCAAATGCGGAAGCTCCTATTTCGGAAATGTTTTTCCCGATGGTTACGGTTTTTAATTTTTTGTTGTTTTTGAAAGCCTTCTTTTCAATGTTAGTTACTTTAAAGGTTACGTTCTGGATCTTAACGGTATCCGGTACGGTAAACGTTCTGTTTTTATTATTTGCAGGTTTTACGAATGTTACCGTTCCGCCGCTTGCGGCAGAAGTAATTACCTTATAATTTGCTTTCTTGCTGTCGTCCGGATACGTGGTACCTGGCTTCGGCAGTTTCGGTTCTTCTTTTGCTGCGGCTTTTAAATTTGCCATTGCGGTTTTTAATTCATTTAATGCTGTTTGAATTTCCGCAAAAGAGCCGGCTGCCTGCAGGTTCTTTAATTTGGTAAGTGCTGCCTGAAATACGTTCCAGGATGCCGGCGTATACGCGCTTTGGACTTTCTTGGCTGCTTCTGAAATCGCGGTATTTACATTTTGATCCAGCTCTTCTTCTTTTGAAATTAATTGATCCATTGCAGTATTCAGCTCATGCAGTGCATTTTGAATTTCACCGTAAGAATCGGAAGCCATGGCATTCTGCAACTTGGAGAGAGCGGACTGGAAAGCGTTCCAGGAATTTTGTGAATACGTATCCGGTCTTTTTTGGGATGCTTCTAACGTAGCGTTATATACGTTTTGCTCCAGCTCTTTTTCTTTTGTAACCAGTTGATTCATTGCGGTGTTTAGTTCATCCAGCGCTGCCTGAATTTCATCCGTAGTACCGGAAGTTTGAATATTCTGCAGCTTGGTAAGCGCCTTCTGGAAGCTATCCCAGGAATCCGGCGTATAGTCGTTTTGTTCTTTCTGCTCTGCTTCTGAAATAGCGGCAGCCACATTTTGGTTCAGATCTGAACGGCTGTTTAATTTGACGGAGTATATATTTGTTGTTTTGCCGTCTTCTGACTGTACAAGGACTTTTATCGTTCCGCCTGCATCTGCAGGGACAATACTTACAGAAGCATTATTTGTTGCTTCTGCAGCAACGGAAGCCTCTTGAGACAGTCCTTCAATATTCATGGTATATCCGTCCGGGTTAAAGTTATTCGCTGTAAATCCCGGTACGGCAGTTCCGTTGATCGTAAAATTACTGAGTACGGCAGTTCCGTTTGTCTGATGGGAAACTCCTGTGTTTATAATTTCACACTCTACTAAACCTACATAAGGAGGATGCTGATTGTTGTTTGCAAGTTTAATGGTAAGTGAAAGAGCATTCAGCTCCGACTGGAATGTGTAGGTGGCTTTGTTATTGTTGTTTGTATCAACCTGGGTAGCGGTTACTTCATTGGCATCTAAAGTTTTGGTTGTAATACCGTCCGAATAACTGAACGATACTTCCGTCGGCAGCG
>CAJTMS010000145.1 GCA_910577155.1 uncultured Mailhella sp. | reverse complement strand
CCCATAGGACAAAATGAGCGATTAGCGAAATTTGGTACTGTGGTAGAATCTTGCTCTAAGAAACTACGCTCTGTGGTATGTTCCTCTAAGAAACTACGCTCTGTGGTATGTTCGCTTACTATCCAACTTTACGGGGCTACTTTGTTACGCTCCAGCGAAAACTTTTTGCGGTATTTTTTTGCCGTCCTCCACGGACAGGTTGTGATTTTGTCAACTCTCCGGCTGAATTTTTTGCGTAAACTTCCCCTTAATTCCTACAACACTGCACTTTGCGATTTTGCCAAAGATTTCATAAAATCTTAATAATTTTCCTTTTACTACCTACAACACCATGTAAGCCCGAATAGGATGGAATTTAGAGAAAAGAACGCAAAAAAGCAGCAAATCTTTTCAGACTTACTGCTTGTATGTGCCGCTGTGATGGGGCGGCAGTTATTTAATTTTCATGCAGCTACAATTCTTCAAATTGGAACTGGTCAATAAAAAATATGTTTTTTATGATATTGAATGAAATCCTCTTTATTAAAAGATGGCAGATACCCGTATTCGTCTAAAATCAACTTAAGCATTGCGGCAGCTCTTGCTTGGGTATTGATACTTTTCGTGGGATTAAATTCAATATCTGTAAAATAATTGTAACTTGAAATTGCATTGATTTCATCTGTTGTAAACGATTGTTTTATAGCGATAATATAGATAAAATCATAGAATACCGTTTGAGGAATTAAAGGAAAATCTTCATTTTGGTAACGTAATGCTTTTAGGCTTCCTGATTTATGCAATCTCTCATCACGCTTGGCTTCTTTCGGTGACACATCAAGCAAATCAAGATAAGGTCCTCCATTCTCAAAAACCTTAGCGCTCTGAAAAATATTCTCAAGAGTATAGCTATTTATCTTGAGATTGAACGCACTTAATTTAATTCCAATGGCTTCCATGCTCTTAGTGCTGATTTCCAATGGCTTAGCGTTTACATCTGCTTTTAAAATTGCATTGTGCAGACTTTTTATGGATTTTTGTTTTTGAGATACTGCAAAACCAGAATACCATTCAAACGAATACATTTCACTAATAACTCTTCCTTGATTAACAAAGAATGCAGGTCGTTTTGCCATTGTCCCTCCTACATAGAATATGGTTTATTCTTCTAATGAACTAATTATTTCTTGTATTTCAGATACGGCATCTTCCACCCGTAGTTCCACTTCTTCACTCCAAAATCGACTTCCGCCAGACAATTCATCAATTAAGTTGAAGATGGATACTGCATCAGCAACAGGTATAAAACCAGTCGATTTCCATTCGGACAAATGCTTATTAAGATAGTTTGTAATATCTGTGTAGATTTTCTCGTTGAAAGAATTATGACAACGCAATTCTACCAATAATCCACTTTTTCCTACGACCATATCAGAAAAACTCATTTCAACACACCTCCAACTTCCGATTTATCGATGGCTTTATTATAGTACTTCATTTCTCAAAATGAAATAGATTTCTTGGCACTTGATAAAACAAAATTGGATAGATATGTGAGTGGGATTCCGTAGCCTGTTATGCACATTTCCACAAATCCAAACTTAGGAGAAATCCAAACTTTCCTCTGTAAATCCTTTATTCAAGGCATTTTCTGATATAAAAGTTTGGATTTTGTTTTGTGCTTCTCTTGTCAGAAATGAGAATAAATTGATTGAAACAGAGCTAAATAGCAATGTTTTACGCATTTTGTCATAATTGGAGTATTGTACTTTGTGAAACGAAATCCAA
>CAJTMS010000144.1:1567-1812 GCA_910577155.1 uncultured Mailhella sp. | reverse complement strand
TGGATAATCAGAAGAAAAAACTTTTTCAATTTCTCTCTTTTGCCAGTCGCAAGGCTGAACTGTTACTACTTTTTTTCAGAAATTTATTTTTCTCTTGAATAAAACGCCCTGCCATGTTATAGTTATAAATACAAAAGGAACAACCGCCCACAAGGTGGGTTGACCGGTTTAAGAGATAGCAATGCCACCCATTTACCGCTCAAAGTATCAGGGTGGCTTTTGCTATGTATAGCTACTTACAAAAC
>CAJTMS010000144.1:0-1557 GCA_910577155.1 uncultured Mailhella sp. | reverse complement strand
TGTATGGCTAATCATACTCTTGTATGGTCACTTACAGAACGTAAACACGAATGTAAGCAATGCCAAAAGGAAAAGACCAAAGGTCATTAAATCCTTAAAATCAAAATGATTTTTCATAGGCATCACCCCCATTCTCTTTAGAATGAGGTCAGCCCACCCTGCAACACGGTTGTCCTTGCAGATGATTCTATCATATAATTGTTATTCGTTCAATTATATATTTTTCTGTATTGCAGAGGATGTATTGATTAAAAAATGAATAAATAATCAGAATGAAGGGTGTCCGAATCTCTTTTTTCTATGAACTGGATGATTCTGATGAAATATGGAATAAATTTCTTAAGACAGCGTCCTATACTTCTGATTTGCAATAATGCTGATGTAATTCGTATATTTTTTGCTGCATGAGCTCTATCAGCTCCACGGGTTCTAACACAGTGGCGTTATTCCCAAATGGCAGTATATAATCGGCAACCCATTTTAAAGCGGAATGGTTTATTTCCATGTCAATGATTCCGCCGCCCGTTGGTAATGGTTTTAATCCGCTTGCCAGCAAACATTCACTTTCACAGAGTTTTACGCCGATATCTGTCAGTTGGATTTTTATGTGGTAATCCTTTGTAATATCTGTGTTTTCAAGATATTCCTGAATTGACGCAGGAATCGGGTATTTCCCTTTTGGACAGGGCTTTTCTTCAATGATTTCTTTGATACGGTCAACCCGGAACACTCTGATTTGATTTGCTGTTGTGCAATAGGCGGGGCAATACCAAAGTCCGTTCATGGCATATAAGCCAATCGGTATCATTGTGCGCGTGCTTTCGGAATACGTTGACGAATACCGTATGGTTACGGCATGGCGGTTGATGGCAGCAAGAAACATGGATTTCAGCAATGGCGAATCGCAGTATCTGTCTGGAATCCAGAATACAATCTTGTTTTGAATCTGCGTGATGCTGTTTTGTACGTCTAATGGCAGGCAATTCAAAAATTTTTTCAAGACGGATATGGTTTCCTGTTCAAACGGCAGGTCACGATAATACTGCAGGGCTTGACAGGCAAAGAAAATGGCTTTTGCTTCGCTTTCTGAAAAAGCAATAGGCGGCAAAATGCGTTCTTTTAAGATATGATACCCACCCGCAGCCCCAACTTCGGAGTAAAGAGGAAATCCGGCTTGCTCCAATTCCTGCAAGTCGCGCAGTATGGTTCTTTTTGATACGGAAAATTCATTTGCTAATTCGCCTACTGTAAAATCTTTTTTTGCGTTTATTGTGATCATCATTTCGATCAGCCGTTCTGCTTTTGACATTTTTTAACCCCTTTCCAAATAGTGACAGCTTTTGTCACTATTCTATGATAGACTATCTGTATTGCAAATGCAATCTGGAATGAAAACAAAATGATACGGCACTCCATGTGGGAGAAAGGAGAAAATCGAATGGAACAATCAATGTACATGATGATGATTGAGAAAAGCAAAACCTATAACAAAATGACAAAACAGGTAGTTATGGAACACGTTGAGAACATAAGAAAGCTGGACGACGAAGGAAAGCT
>CAJTMS010000143.1:595-1813 GCA_910577155.1 uncultured Mailhella sp. | reverse complement strand
AGGCGAAATTTGGTACTGTGGTAGAATCTTGCTCTAAGAAACTGCGCTGTGTGGTATCTTCATTTACTATCCAGCTTTCCGGGGCTGGTTTGTTGCGTTCCGGCGAAAAAATCTTATGGAATTTGCCGATGCCCTCGACGGATGGGGCGGGGATTCTGCTAACGCTGCGGAAACATTTCTCCCTCTAATACCTACAAACCAACAAAAGGAAAAATGGACGTTGATTTACAAAAAATTCCTCTCATTACCTACAAAACCACACAAGCCGAAATAGGCGGGAATTTTGGGAAATTTCTTCATTTACCTTTTATTCCCCACACCACCGAAAATTGAAAACTGCCAAACAAAACAGGGCAAATTTCCTCTTTGCCCTCCCTCCACGGACAGCTTGCGGATTTGCCAAACAGGAGAGAAGATTTCTTTCTAATCCCCCTTTGCACGGCGCAATACTGACGATTTTTAAAAATGCCAAAAATGAGCGCAAAAAAACAGGAAATCTTTTTTGATTTCCTGTCTTGGTGTGCCGTTCTATGTAGCAACGGTTATTCAGTTTTTTGCTAGTTACAATTCTACAACCTTGAAGTTGTCACCTCACAAATTCTTTGAAAGATACAAAACCAAATCGTCATTATTTATGTCGAAAATACAGTGCCGAGAGCCATAATAGCCGCATTACTTAAAGCATGCAAAATGATACTGCTCCACAGGTTTTTATTGGATTTATAGTACATAAAGCCAAGAGCGCAGCCAGCAAGAACATGTTCCGTCATAACCATTTTGAGTGAATTTATAATGCTCCCTGCCGTATGGTCCCATAGATAATATGCAAACGGAAAATGGTACAACCCAAACAGAATGCCAGTAAGCAGTATGGCCAGATATGGCTTTTTTAGTGAATCCATCATAGTTCTTTGCAGAATGCCCCTGAAGAAAAATTCTTCCGTAAATGCTGCTGTAAGTATCATCAGGCAAAAAAATACTGGAAGTTTTACTAATATGTGGAGAATATTCGTTATATTAAAACAAAATCCCCCTAAACCAAAGAAAAGGATAATAACACCTTGGTATGCAGCACAAATCAATAGTATCCTTAATACGGTTTTTCTGTCAAAATGTCTTAAGCCTGATTCTTTCAAGACTTGTTTTATTTTCTCTTTTCTGAAAACAGCGATAATCAGGAGGGGAAAGAGAACCAGAAACAACCAGTTTGATAATTCA
>CAJTMS010000143.1:0-587 GCA_910577155.1 uncultured Mailhella sp. | reverse complement strand
TTATATCGACCTGAAAAGCACAGCTTATGTAAGACAGCATAAAATAGAATATATACCATGCTAAGCCGAGAATGAGTTCCTTTTTATTTTTAGACAAATATTCTATTTCATCAGAGTTCTGTTGTCCTGTTTTGTCCATTTTCCGTTCTCTGAATACAATGGCAATCAACAAGATTAATATTACTGAAAAAAACATAAACATTCCCTCCTAAAATTTGTATCAGTAACGCTTATAGTCGAGTAGACAGGCACCTCACGATGCCAGCCCCTCACAGATCCGTACGTGCGGCTTTTCCGCATACGGCTCCTCATAACAACATTCACAGTTTCAGAACAGACTGAAATATATCTTCGGCATTGCCAGCGGATAATATTTCAGCATTTCTATAAACCCTTCCCGTGTGTAGCTCTTTCTGTTGCTTCTACGGTTTAGGACTTTAAATAGCATTTCTCGCACTTGTTGTTTGAAATTGCTTATCATCCTGCCGTTGAAACTGACACCATAATACCTGTAGTGCCCTGTCAATTTCAGATTGAGCATTCCCATCAGCTTCTTTAGTTTCTGGTCTCGATTAGCGTACATCCAG
>CAJTMS010000142.1 GCA_910577155.1 uncultured Mailhella sp. | reverse complement strand
CTTTCATTTTCGGCATTGGGGAGAGTGGATTGTGGGGGAGTGGTTTCTCGGCTTTCCGCTTTGATTTTAGAGATAATCTGCTGACACTCCCTTGTCTGCAAGGCAACCGATAAGATACGGTTCAACTCGTCCTCGTCATAGCGGTAGCAGTCGGGGAAATACTTCACAATGATACCGCCCATGATGTATTTGTGGTGGTTCTCAGCTTTCCGTTTCTTCTCGTTCTGTTTTTTCTTTTCATTGGCTACACGCTGTTGCGCCTGTTTCAATGCCTGCAATGCCTTTTCTAAGTTTTTGCTTGTGTCATTCTTGCTCTCAATCATTTCTGATACCTCATTCTTTCTGTGCTGTGTTGATAGTTTCTGAAAATAAAAAAGGTAGCTGATTGTCTGTTAAGATAACCGCTACCAAAAGGTAAACAATATTTATTTTCTTTTTTCCACCCCGTTAAATGATTTTACAATTTTAATGCTTGCAAATAGGGCAGAAATTATCTTATTTTTTGCGAATAATATAAATGCCATATAGTCCTAATAACAAATACATTGATAAACAGCAAACTAATCCTATTGTTGGATATTGATTACTTTTAGAAAAACAAAATGGTATACCGCACAAATCCACTACAAAATGTAAAATAATTGGTATCCATAAATTTCGGGTTTTGACATAAACCGCCCCAAAGTAAACTCCTAATGCAGTAGCCCAAACAGCTTTGCAAATAATTGTTAAAATTGGTTGCCCAAGTGCACCAAAAATATGCCCAAAACCAAATAGTGCAGATGAAATAATAACTGCATATAATGTAGCATTATCTCGTTTGCCAAACCATTTTTCAATGATATTCTGCAACAATCCTCTCAGATAAATTTCCTCCATTATTGCAACACCTATGTAATACACAATGCCCTCTACAATAACTCTATATATTGTTGGTTTATTATTGAATGGTGAAAGTCCTATGCAAAAAGCAACTGCCACTATAAGCGTAGCAACAATGGAAGGAATACCATATTTCTTCAAGCCATTCGGAATATTTTGAAATTGTAATCCAAAATTCCACTCTTTTATAATGGTTTTCCTACATACATAGCATAAAGCAAAAGCAATACAAAAATTTATCATCAAAGAGAAATAAATCGGTTCAATATCCCTGATTTGTATATTACAGAATAAAGCCGCAGGTAATGCGGTCATTTCCATAAAGGTCATTATTATTGTCAGTATAGTAACACCGATTGATGTGCGTTTGTCTATCATGGTTAATCTCCTTAGCCATTTATTTATAAATTTGCTCAACGACTTTATTCTATCACAAGAACTCTCGCAATTCCATTAAATTTTGCTTAATCTTCCTTTGCCTTATTATTAGCAATCATCATCTGCCTTGCCCGTTCCCTCTGCTCGGTACTGACCGCTCTCGGCTTGCGGTAGCAGACGTATGACTTCGGAAAGGAATAGGTCTTAGATACCTCGTCTTGCCCTGTCAATTTATATGTGTCGGGAAAATTCGCAACAAGTGTGTCAAGTTTCCGCATAGTCACCTTATCCCTTGTATAGAGGGTGGCGGTCTGTTCTCCTGCATTGTAATTGACAATCGTTTCCTGCTCATATCGTGAAAGTTTCATAGTGCCATATCCCCCTTTCCTTTGCTTTGGGTTCTGTGCTGTTTTCCCTCGGCAACTGTCGGCTGTTTTGCCAGTTCCTTTGCTTTGGCTAACCTTGTCTTTATGGAGTGGTCACGCTCGGTCAGTTTCCGTCTTTTGGTGGTGGCAGTCAGTTCCGCACACGTTTTTTCTGACAGGGCATTTAATTTCTTCAAGGTGGTACTTACTATCTGCT
>CAJTMS010000141.1 GCA_910577155.1 uncultured Mailhella sp. | reverse complement strand
AGTCCCGTACAAGGTCGTCCGCATCTTCCTCGCCCAAATCATGGCTTTTATAGTTGCACCACACGAAAAAGGCTTCCTGCTCGGTGTCGTCCAAATCCTCTACCGCATCACGCAGGGAAAAGAAGTTTTCAGAAATCCAGCTTTCGCCGATTAAGCCCTCCGGCACGTTCTCCCAGTCCTGAAACATATATTCCGCATCTTCCTCGTCCTTATGAAGTTCCCGGCAGGCTTCGTAAAATTCTTCCTTGTCCGAATAGTCTGAAAGGTCGAGCCATGCGCCGGACAATGAACCGTTGTTATACTTGCCGTAAGTGCCTACATAAACTTTTGCTTCCGATAATACCTTTGCTTCCATATTGCTGTAATTTTTAAGTTTTTAATTTTATGCGGATTCGAGAGGTGAGGGAGTTGAAATTTCACTGAACTTTTTTCCTGTTTCCCGTAAATCCGACTTTTTTTTATATGCGTCTTCCGGTCGGGTCGGTCGTTTTCGTTTCACATAGGCTTCAAAGGGTAGTGTTTAGAATTTGCAAGGTTTTAGGCAGAAAATACCTCGCAACGAATGTCGCAGGGAAGATTTTTTGCTAAACCGGAACGGCTCGACCTTGCAAAGTCGTGAAGAACACGTAACTACCTTTGCCTATTGAAAGGATAAAAACGACTGTCTCGGCTGGGTGGCTGTGTAAGAGGAAGATTTACATTTAGGGAAACTGGGGAAAAGTGCCTATTCTCTTTCGTCTTTTAGGGAACACTCCATGCGGGCGGGAAAGGCAAGGGTATGGCAAGTTTACCTTGCGGTACGCTTGTGCGGGTTTCCAACGGCTCTTTTCACGAAATACAGTCAGCCATGCCACGCACGGCTGGCGTTTCGGGGAATGTGCCAGTTGGAAAAGGGAATAAAAAATGCGGGTAGTCGGTGGACTGCCCGCAAGGTGAAATAATGTATTTTATTAGGATATAGCTTGTTAGGTAGAAATTCGTTACCGAAATCGTTACCTGTTTTGTTACCAACGGTATATAGGTAACTGAAAATTTACATAGCGACTTCCTTGTAAATCTTTTCGATGCCGACAAACTTCTTGTCAAGCCCCTGCATATCGCTGCCTATCTTGCTGTTAGAGATGCGGGCATAGATTTGGGTCGTTTCAATGTTCGTGTGTCCCAACATTTTAGACACCGTTTCAATAGGTACGCCCTTTGACAGCGTGGTAGTCGTTGCGAACGTGTGACGTGCAAGGTGAAATGTCAGGTTCTTTTTAATACCACACACATCGGCAATCTCTTTCAGGTACGCATTTAGTTTCTGATTACTGATTATGGGAAGTATCTTGCCATTCGGTAACTTACCCTTGTATTTTTTCAAAATCATCTTGGGAATATCCAGCAGGGGAACATTAACGTCCGTGTTGGTCTTTTGTCGTTTTGTCATTATCCAAAGGTTGCCGTCAAAAGATTTGCGAATGTTGTCTTGGGTAAGTCCGGCTACATCTATATAGGCAAGCCCGGTGAAGCAAGCAAAGATGAACAAGTCCCTGACGTGTTCCAGCCGTTCGGAAACCATTTTCTTTTTAAGGATGATTTTAATCTCGTCCTCTGTCAGATAACCCCTGTCCACTTTTTCCAGCCGGATTTTATAATTGGCGAACGGGTCGTTCACCAGTATTCCATTGTTGCGGGCAATGATGATGATACGCTTGAAGAACTGCATGAACTTGGCGGTAGTGTTGTAGCCGCACTTGCAGGCGGTACGCAAATACAACTCAAAATCGGTAATGAACATCGGGGTAATCTCCTTAATGGATATGTCCGATACGTTGTACTTGCTGCGGATGAACTCGGCAAGGTGGCGGCGGGTAACTTCATACTTTCGGTATGTCGCTA
>CAJTMS010000140.1 GCA_910577155.1 uncultured Mailhella sp. | reverse complement strand
AGGAAAAGAACCGGCAGAGGGCAAGCAGGTACTGTTGGGAATTACGAAGGCATCTCTGGCAACCAATTCGTTCCTGTCGGCAGCATCGTTCCAGGAAACGACAAAGGTTCTGACAGAAGCTGCCATTAAGGGAAAAGTAGATCCTCTGATCGGGTTAAAGGAAAATGTAATTATCGGTAAATTGATTCCGGCAGGTACGGGAATGAAGAGATACCGGGATTTAAGACTGGATTCTGATGTGATGGAAGAAGAGTATCTGGATTTTGAAGACGAATTCGACGAATATGAAGTCGATGAAATTATGGAATAAAATCAGTTTGCAGGAATGATACAGCACCGCCGCTTTTGTGAAGAAAGCGGCGGTGTTTATTATAAAGAGGATTGGCGTGCGGATTATAAGGAAATATTGTATGCATTACAGACAGATCTGCATACGGCTTCCTCCTGGTGGATCTGAAGTTTCGTAGAGTATTCCACTCTGCGATCGTTACAGATCAATCAGCAGTTTAGCGCTGGCAGACAACGATTTGACGTGCATTTTGACGGCAAAAAGCAATATTTTTTGTTTTAATTCTGCTTTCTATTTATTTATAATATGATAAAAAACGCTTTTTTGTCAAGATTTTGTATTAGTTAGTTTTTATCGAGTCTTTGACTGGTATATTGACGGTAATTAAAATCCAGCTATGGTAAAAAATGGCTTTTCCATCTGCAAATCATTATTAAAATAATGGTATTGGTATAAATTATTTCATTTATCTTGACATTGTATGTATTGAAACGTATAATTTTGTCCATAAAATAAGAAAAAAATATCGCAGAGTGGAATACTCTACGATAAATGTCAAGCCAAACCAGGGAGGTGGTTTGTATGAAATCTTGGAACAAAAAAGAAAAAAGAAATTATTTCATTGCATATACGTTGCTGTTTTCGATTGTCATGGTATTCGTCTTTGGGATTTTTGCCTATTATAAAAAGGATATGATCTGGAAAGAAGACGGACTGAAACAGCATTATATTTCTCTGGCGTATTTTGGAAAGTGGGGGCGTGAAATTATAACGAATATTTTTGTGCGTCATACGTTTCAAATTCCGCTGTGGGATTTTCATCTCGGATACGGTTCGGATATTTTGACAACCCTGCATTATTATGTAATCGGAGATCCGCTGAATCTTTTGAGTATTTTTGTGCCGCAGGCTTATACGGAAGATCTCTATCAAGCGCTGATTGTGATTCGGATGTATTTGGCAGGGATTGGCTTTAGCTGTTACTGTATGGAAATGAGGAAGGGAAGAATGGCGGCGCTTGCCGGTTCCTTGAATTATGTGTTTTGTTCTTATATGATGTTTGGGCTTTACCGGCATCCCTTTTTTATCAATCCTATGATACTTCTTCCGTTTTTGCTGATCGGAGCGGAGAGGATTTTCCGAAAAGAAAAAGAAGTATTTTTTTCGCTTATGGTATGTGCCGCTGCAGTCAGCAACTTTTATTTTTTCTATACGCTTGTATTTGCCGTTTGTTTTTATGTTTTCGTACGGTTTTATACGCTGGAAGGAAGTCATTCGCTGCGGCGGTTGTGTTCGGTCGTGTTTCGCTTCGCCGGGTATGCCTGTGTGGGAGTCTGTATGGCAGCCTTTTTGCTGCTTCCCGTGATCCTGCAATTTTTGGGTACAAGCCGTATGGATGCGGTACAGGTGCATCCGGCGTTATATCCCGCTGCCTGGTACCAAAAATTGCCGTTCCAGTTTTTGCTGCCGGATAAGCTGGGGGAATGGACGAATCTGGGATTTACGGCGCCGGCGCTGTTTGCGGTATTTGTTCTGTTCGGAAAAAGAAAACGGCACACGGCGTTAAAAGTATCTTTTCTGGTGATGACGGGGATGCTGTGTATTCCGTGGTTT
>CAJTMS010000139.1 GCA_910577155.1 uncultured Mailhella sp. | reverse complement strand
GCATTCTCCGACTGGGCTGACGAAGTACGCGCTGCTCTCGACCGGGTGTTCAACAACCCCGAGCTCTACCCGGACGCCCACGGCACCCCTCCGAAAAAGTACGGGATGTCGCAGAGGAAGCGTCCGTACAATTCCGTCTGCCGCTATCACTACATCCCCAGAGCGCCCAGAAACTTGCCCTACATGAGACGGGCGTACTGACCAGCAGGCATGATTTTACCCCGGCCTCTGTCTAAGTTAGAATAGAAATCTCTCTAACCTAAGATAGAAGTCGGGGTGTTTTCATGTCAAAAAGTTGGGGAAATCTGTGGCCACTTTTACTACCCAAAACCGGGCTTTGCCCACTTTTCTTGGCCAGTCTCTTAAAATTGTCCCGGTTTCGGAGCGGTGTACGGACGTTTTTGCCCGGAAAAAGTGGGTTTCTGCCCAGTTTTATTTCAAAAGTGGCCAGCCCGAAACCGTTGGGGCGCAAGGCTTTGCGGGTTTTCTGCCCACTTTCCCACTTTTTTCTTTAATTAGTGTGAGGAAAAAAGTAATAAATTATATATAATTGGCGAAAAAAAGTGGGCATTTGGCCAGAGAGCGATTTTCAGCAAAATTTAGAGCTTTGCGAGATTTCCTCTTCCTTTTCTTTTGCAGGTGTGGTATACTGAAACCGCCACACAACTCCATACTTTTAGTAACCGCGAGGAAATACCTTGGCAAAAGGTGTTTTCTCTCTTTCCTCATACATATCGTGGTTACTGAGGGTTGTGTGGCAGCAATGGAGAGATACACTTTTGCAGGTGCGTATCTTCATTGGGGCGCACCTTTTTATATTTTGCCAAGGTGGAGGGAGTAAGATGGCGAGTTCTAAAAGTTCCAATAAATCAAGCGGTGGAAATATTGTTGGACTCATTACTACTGTTGCAGGAGCGGCAGTGGCATTGGCTCCGGTGGCTGATAAGATTACCGATGAAGTAAAAAATAGACTTCCTCAAAAAATAGACAAAAAAGAATTTGTCTCTATTCCCGCTTTGTGTGATAAGAGCTTTCCGTTGAAATTGGAACAAGCAGTGGAAATACTGACTGATGTGGGGTTAAAAGCGATTCCGAGCGAAGTGCTGATCAGCGAAGCTGGCATTAGATATAAGAACTGCTTCGATACTCAAGTTGTTGATTCTAAACCTAAATCCAAGCAAAAAGTGGCTGCTGGAACGCCGGTGTTACTCCGCTACGTCACACAGGAAGTCATTAGCGAAAGTCAGCGGATATTTTCCGAAGCTGAAGCTCATAAAGCAGAGGTGAAGCGAGAGAAAGTCACAAAGCGAGATGAACAGCGGGAGCGTGTCAAGGAGTTTACTACTGGAGTCGCCGATAGAGCAAAGGCCGGAATTACCAGCATCGGAAAAATAATTCCAACTCGAACTACAAAACAGAAAGAGCAGGAAAACGATGAACCTGCCTCTGAATAAACGATGTGCCGAGATGCTTACGAGTGTCTCGGCTATTTTTATGCCTTTTTGGCTTCCGCTAAAAAAACAGCCTCTTTTATGGAGAGGAGAGAGATGTGTCAAAAAATCCCCTGTATATGAGGATGCAAAATTGTGTGGCAACAATTAGCACTCTACTCCTCTTCTTTCATTTTTGTAGAAAGGAGGCCTTTTCATGGCCAGAAGCTCCAAGCTGGAGAGCGGTTTTCAGGACAGGCTCATTGAGACACTGAAGACACTCTTCCCGGGCTGCATGGTTTTCAAGATGGACCAGCTCCAGGGTATCCCCGATCTGCTCGTTCTCTACGGAAAGAAATGGGCCTCCCTGGAATGCAAGAGGTTTGCGAGAGCCAAGAAGCAGCCGAACCAGGACTACTACGTTGAAAAGATGGATGAGATGTCTTTCTCCAGGTTCATCTCTCCTGAAAACCAAAAGGAGGTATTGGATGA
>CAJTMS010000138.1 GCA_910577155.1 uncultured Mailhella sp. | reverse complement strand
TATTCTGGGGTGCCCGGAATTTGCGGATAACAGCAGTTTTTTGGGCGCGCCGTTTCCACGCACGCTCATGCGGATTTCATCAGCAAGCGGCTGATGAATTTTATCAATACGCCCTCCCAAAAGGGCAGCTTTTAATTCGGATACAATGGCAAACGTGGTAATGCCGTCCAATGCCATAAAACACTCCTCCTACTACTTTATTGTACTTTTTTCTGACGGAAGACCAAACAACCTTACTATACCATATCTTTCCCCGTATTACAATCTTTTGCAGGCGAGAGAACACGCCAAACGCATGAATGAATAAAGTATGAACAATTCATAAATCTATGTTATAATCAGCCTAAAAGGATGGGATTATTTATGAAAACACTTTTAGACTATGTAAGTACAGTGACGGATGCCAGGCAGGAAAAAAAGGTTTTGCATAAAATGATGGATATTATTATGCTTGTCTTTTTTGCCATGCTCGCAAATGCGGATGATTGGGTGGAAATGGAAGTGTTTGGGAAAGAACACGAGACCTTCCTGCGAAATTATCTGGAACTCCCAAACGGGATTCCCTCCCATGATACGATTCAGAGAGTTTTTGCAATGGTGCCATCGGAATTTCTGGAAAACTTCCAGAAAAGGTGGAATGAAATGTTAAGCAGCGATGAAGGAGACAAAATAAAAAAGCTGCTTGCGATTGATGGGAAAACTCAAAGGGGGAATGGGAGTAAAAACCAGAAAGCCAACCACATTGTCAGCGCTGTGGATGAGAGGGGGTTTTGTCTGGGACAGAAACGAGTGGAGGAAAAAACGAACGAGATTAAGGCGATCCCGGAACTGCTTGACTGCTTGAATATAAAAGGAACCATTATCACAACGGATGCCATGGGGACACAGACAGCGATTGTAAAAAAAATCCGGCAGAAGAAGGCGGATTATGTACTGGCGTTAAAGGCAAACCAGGGAAATCTTTTAGAAGATGTCAGACTATATTTTTCAGACAGAGAATTTTTGAAAAAAAGCGCTTATAAAAAGACAATAGAAAAGGCAAGGGGGAAAACCGAGAAGAGGGAGTATTGGCAGACGGACGACATATCGTGGTTAAGCCAGAAAAAGGAATGGGCGGGGTTAAAGACAATCATCCTGACGCGAAATACAGTAACCGGAACCGATGGGGAAACGCATACGGAGGAAAGGTATTTCATAAGCAGTCTGCCGGTAGAAATTGAAGAAGCGGCAAGAGCTGTGAGGGGGCATTGGATAGTAGAGAGTTACCATTGGCATCTGGATGTGACATTCCGGGAAGATGGGAACCATACATTAGAAAAACAGGCATCTTATAATTTGAATATTATGAGGAAGCTGTCACTAAACATATTAAAGCTGATCGAAGTAGGAAGCAAGGCTATCAGTCTGAAGAAAAAGCGTTTTGCAATCGGTACCAATCCAGAAAAGCATCTGAAACAGATTATGAATGTGTAAATTTTATCCAGACATAAGGGTTTAGTTGGAAAACATATTCATGCGTTTGTCGTGGAAGTATGCGTATTTCCGCTTGCAATCTTTCCGGCAGTATCATATAATGGGCTATATGACAGATGTTTCCAGCGGCTTTGACTGTTCCGGGGTGAGCGGAGCGGTCTTTTTTTATGACGGAGGGGCTGTTCTGCCTGCGGATTTTTACTGTGGGAAAGCCGCGCTTTCCGCTTTTTGTCGGAAATTCGGAAAACTTCTTTCAAAATGCTAAAAAAAATGAGTGCAAAACCGGCATATTTTTGTTAATATAGGAATATATATGATATTTTCCCGAAGATAAGGAAAACGCCTGTCCTCGGCTTGAAAAATGTAGCAAAATTAAGGAAGCACTGATTTATTCCGGTGCGTGGAGCAACGAGAAAAATTTTCGTAAGATGAAACAAAAAACGCAGGGAATAC
>CAJTMS010000137.1 GCA_910577155.1 uncultured Mailhella sp. | reverse complement strand
AAACCGTAAACATCAGTAATAATTTTTCCTTCATTTTCATTTGCCTTTCTTACAGTGTTTTCTGTTTCAAAACAGTCAAGCCAACGGCGCTCAGAGCGGCACTCACTCCAATACAGATACTGATATGGGCCAGTGCATTGGGATTGAACATAATCACTTTGAAAAATCCAGCTAAAAGCCCACGCAACGGGGCGATGGGTGTAAAAATACAGATGATGGCAACCAGAATAATATCTGTGAGCCAGCCGTACCAATGGGGTTGCATGGACAGCAGAACATGGAGAAACACCATACTCAGAAGCAGAAACACAGCTTGCTGAACAAAAGCAAAAAATACATTGTTTTCCATCCAACCGCATACGGCCATTAAGTTAATCACGGTCTGCGTATGGTTGAGGGGGTCAATCAAAAGGTGAATCCCCGTGTTGAGCAGAGAAACCAAAAAGGCAAGACCCACATAACTGACCAATGCACCAAAATAAAAATCCTTTTTACTGGCTCCCAAGTGAATCAGTTTTTTGAAATCATAAAACACAAAGAAAAATGGTGTCAGTACAGCCAAAAGCCAAGTGTAATTTCCGTTACTTAAAGCAACGGCGGAGTCGCCGGATGTCGTGGCGCAAAGAACCACCACTGCTGTAACAATAAAGCTGATTTTATTGCTGGCAAGCAACCGCTTTACAATGGATAATGTTGCTTTCATACCTTTATACCTCCCTTATGCCCCACCATCTGAACAAAAAAGTCTTGGAGAGAAAGAGGGGTAATCTCTAAAGATGCCTCCTGCTTTGGTGGGTAGTCAAAAATATAGCTGGTTACAAGTCCGCCCACGGTATCCTGCCCAATCACATTCAAATTGGCAGTTGCCGCGTCCACATCTTTCTTTAATCCACTGATACTGAACGCCTTTTCTTCCACGGCTTGCAGAGTATCAAAAAAGCGAATCCGCCCCTTATCAATAACAATCAGTTTGTGAATCGTCTTTGCGATTTCTTCAATAATGTGAGTAGATACTATAATAATTCGTGGATGCCGTTGAAAACTTTCCGCGAGCATTTCATAAAACTCTACCCGCATAATCGCATCAAATCCTAAAACCGGCTCGTCCAGAAGAACGACTGGACGGTTGCTGGCCAAACAAACAATGGTAGAAACCATCGTTTTCATACCAAGGGAAAGTTGGTTGAATTTCTTCTTTCCGTCCAGCTCAAACCGCTCCATCATTTCTGTGGCAAAAGGATAGTCATATTCTGCATTTACCTCAGACGCAATCCGTAGCAACTTCCAAATAGGCAAATTGAAATGTTTGGCAAAGTTTTCAATGTAACTGACCCCAGTATCCAGCGTTGCGGTTGAGATAGCCTTTCCGTCTACTTTTATTTGACCGCTGGTGACATTCTGGTAGCCAGCAACCGACTTCAAAAAGGTTGTTTTGCCCGCACCATTTCGTCCTAAAAGGCAGTAGATACCGGGTTCGTCTACCGTTAAATCAATTTTATTCAATACAGATGACTGCCCATATTGTTTTGAGACATTTTTCATTTCTATCATGCCAATTTCCTCCTAACTACACCAGAAAATCAAATACTTGCATACAGAGTCCCTCCGGTGTTATAATAGTATAAACCTTTGTGTAACACAAAAGTCAAGAGGGGAAATCAGCATGGAAAAAAAGTACTTTTCAATCGGAGAGACGGCGGAACAAGCACACTTGACAACCGAAACTCTCCGCCACTATGATCGCATAGGGCTGGTCAAGCCAAGCAAAGTTGACATACACACCAAATATCGGTACTACACTGCGGAGGACATCATCTGGCTAAATACAGTCCACGCCCTGCAACAGATGGATCTGCCTTTGCAGGAAATTAAACGGGTTCTTGAATATGACGATTTAGAAAAAATCATTATGTTTTTAGAGCAGGCAGAGCAAA
>CAJTMS010000136.1 GCA_910577155.1 uncultured Mailhella sp. | reverse complement strand
AGTATCAGATTCATGTCAACCGCATTGAATCTAACGGTATTGTAATTGGGGCGGTTGTTCTTGCCTTTGATATAACAGAAGCAGCTTTCGCAGAAAGGAACAGGCGGGAGTTTACTGCCAATGTATCACATGAACTGAAAACTCCGCTGCAATCCATAATGGGGAGTGCGGAGTTAATGGAGAACGGTCTTGTAAAATCGGAGGATATGACACGTTTTGTAGGGCATATCCGCACAGAGGCAGGGCGGCTTGTAACATTGATTGATGATATTATCCGTTTATCCCAATTAGACGAGGGATGCGATATGCCGTTTGAAAATGTTGATTTATGTGAGATCGCATCTGAGGTGATGGCAGGACTGGCAGATATAGCAGCGGCAAAAGATATTGAAGTGGCTTTAACAGGAAAAAAGGTTTATATTAAAAGTGTCCGGCGGCTCTTAACAGAAATTATTTTTAACCTCTGTGATAATGCTATCAAGTATAATAAGAACGGCGGTACGGTAGAAGTAGCTATAAGCAGTCAGGAAAATAGTGCCTCGATTACGGTGAAGGATTCGGGAATTGGCATACCGCCGGAACATCAGGCAAGAATCTTTGAACGATTTTACCGTGTAGACAAGAGCCGCTCTAAGGAATCAGGTGGAACGGGATTAGGACTATCTATTGTAAAACATGCTGTACAATACTTGAATGGCAAGATTGAACTGCAAAGCAGCCTGGGGCAAGGAACGGTTATACAGATTATTTTTCAGCAAGATAAAAGTGATGTGGTGCAGTTTTCCTAAAAAACCTGTATTTTACATAAATTATACAAAACATAACTTTTATATTTTACAAAGCATTCATAAAATTATCTTTATAAATATTCAAAGCAAACGCTGACGGTAATTTTATGAAAAATATATAGCGCATGAGCTTAAGAATGGCGGGTTTATTTGAATGTAAAACTGCCATTCTTTTTTATAGACTATCAGTAAGGGAAAAGATATGATTAGAAAAAAGCAAAAACTGTATACACACCAAAGACAAAAAATAAAGAATAATTGCACACATAAAGGTGTACCGCAAGGAAGAAATAAACTTCACTGCGGTACACCTTTTTTAATGGTGCGAAATTTGTCTGATTTTGGCTTTTATTACAGTTTATCTGTTGCGTATTTGTGTGCAAAATCTGGCTGGAACAATTTTGATTCTGGAGGGGGATTCCGTTTGGGCTTACTGCTTCATGGTGGGCTGTTTTGAGAGCATGGATTTTTGTGTATCCCACACCTGTTTCATCAGCTTTTTCACTTCCTCCACATCGGCTTTATAGACGTTGCCTGTGGCGTTCATTCGCTTGGCGATCTGGTTTAAGTTGCCGCTGATTTTTCCAAGCGTGTAGTTGTATTCCCGCAGATCTGAATAGTCAATGTCATAGACAAAGCCGTACAAAATCAGGCGGCGGAGGAAAGTGGACTTGCTTTTCATGCCAGAGATTTTTACTTTCTGCTCCAGTATGTATTGCTCCTTGTCACTTAGATATATTTTCAGCTCATTTTTGCGCTCACGGTTTGCCATTTATTATCTCCTTTCCGTGTTGGATTTTTGAAAGGATTTTACACAATCTTCAATCCTGCTATGGGGGTTGTTCGTGCAAAAAAACAGTGAAAAAAATCAGAAATCTTGGCAGGAGATTTTATGATTTTTGAGCGCAGAGGGGGCTAGGGGGATGCTTCCCCCTACAAGCAGATTTTCCAGATTCCCGCTCCGGGGGGATTTGGGAAAATCAGAGCCTGTGAGGGAACACAGGCAGTGCTTGCTATTACTTCAAAGAGAAAGTTTCTGGTTTTAGCTGACTGTAAGAAAAGGCAGAAAATTTTTTGAGGAACGTACCCATATACGGGAACTTCCTTTATCTACAATTAACATCACAAACAGCGGAGAAAGGGGGTGAAAAAATGTTAGACCACGCATTTCAGCGGCGGAGGGAAATTGAGCGTATGCTGCTGTCG
>CAJTMS010000135.1 GCA_910577155.1 uncultured Mailhella sp. | reverse complement strand
ACGCTTTGAAAGGCTCATAGAGGGTATGAAACAGGCACAGGGCATAACGGAACGCTTAAAGGAAGAAAACGCCTTAGAATGGACAGGGCGGCTCAATAACATAAGGGCTTGTGCGAGGGAGATTGTGAACGAGGAGCTTATTTTTTCTAAGTGAAAACAGCAGATTTGGGATTTGACTTTTGATAAAAATATGTTATAATAGATGTGCTTGTCAGAGGACTTGCAATCAAATAAGATTGTTGAAGTGGGATAAGACCTATTGGGCTTTATCCCACTTTTTGTTTATTTAGATGGGATGAAGCATAAACGTGCTTTGTCCCATTTCCTGTATGGAGGTATTTTATGAATGCAAAAGTAAAATCTTTATGCGGTTACATTTTCCCTGCTATGGGAGGCTTATTTGTAACCTATCTTTACAATGTTGTTGATGGAATTTTTGTCGGTCAAGGTGTTGGTTCGGCGGCTTTAGGTGCAGTAAATATTGCAGTGCCGTTTATCACTTTTGTTGTAGCCATTGCCGCTATGTTTCCAATGGGTGGTGCAACTGTAGTTGCAATACGAATGGGGAGAGAGGATAAAAAGGGGGCAAATCAAGCGTTTATGACAGCAATTACATTAACACTTGCTATGTCTGTTTTATTAATGATTGTTGGTATGGTGTTCTCACAACAAATTGTGGATATAAGTGGAGCAAGCAAGTTAAGTGATGAAATGAGAAAAATGGCGGCGGACTATCTGCTTTATTATTCAGCATTTTCTATTCCGATGCTCATGAGTACCTGTCTATCCGTATTTGTGAGGAATGACGGTTCTCCGACTCTCTCTTTCATTGGGATGTGTGTTGGTGCGATTGCAAACATATTTTTAGATTGGCTTTTTATTTTCCCGTTTGGAATGGGAATAATTGGTGCAGCAGTTGCATCGGGATTAGGACAGGTATTTTCTGTACTTGTTCTGCTGTCACATTTTTGGAACAAAAAAGGACGCTTGAAACTGAATTTAATAAAATTGGAGGTAACACTTGTTAAGAAAATTTGTAAGCGTGGTGTTCCTGAAGCAATTTCACAACTTACAACTCCCGTAACGGCATTATGCTACAACATTATGTTAGCAAGCCTTGTTGGAGATATTGGCGTATCAACTTTCAGTGTATTGAGTTTTATTTATTCCCTTGCGAATGCAATTCTTTCGGGTGTTGCACAAGGCTTACAGCCACTTTGGGGGAACAGCTATGGTAAAAAGGATACTGGAGAAATAAATTGGCTTTTCCGTTGTGGAATTATCATCAACTTAGTTTTGTCTGCCTTAATTTACAGTGCGTTGTTTTTCTTTGATAAACCTGTTATTTGTATTTTCAACAGCGATACAGAACTTGTGCAGACTGCATCTAAAGCATTGCCTTTGTTCAGTTTGTCATTTATTCCAATGGCGTTAAACCTTATTTATACATCGTTTCTTTATTCGACAAAAAGAACAAAGCAATCAAATGTTATTGCAGTAAGTAGGGGAATTATTATAAAAGCGATGGCAATATGCAGTATTCCAATGCTATTTGGAAAAGAAATGATTTGGGTTGCTCCTTTTATAGCTGAAACAATAACCCTTATAATTGCAATTACAATTACCAAACATACAAAATTGATTTTTCAATAGTTTATCGGCTTTATTCTTTTATACAGAATAGTAAGGACAAGCCCACCGAATAAAAAAAACGATGTATCGGTGGGTTGATTCTCTATACTTTAAACACCCTCCGACTTCGCTTTTTGAAGTTTGGAGGGATTTTTTTATGTCCTTTTTTCGGGCAGTTATCCATCTGCTCACGCAACGCAGAGTTTATCCATACATAGAATATTGGGGATTGGTAGGAAGCCAGTTAAAAAAATCCCTGCCCATGCAACGCTACTTCTCACCATGAAACCAGAAGTAGAATCTCCACTTAACAGAATTAGAATCACTTATAACCGTAGAGGTCACAGAGCCTTTGCGGTTTTTC
>CAJTMS010000134.1 GCA_910577155.1 uncultured Mailhella sp. | reverse complement strand
TATTTAGCCCCTGGCGTAACTACAATTCTATTAAGTGCGGCTATTTTGCTTTTAAGTTCTTTGTTAATGTTCGCTTTATCCTATCCGTTGACCGTGGGTATTTATCACAAAAAAGAATACTAACTAAATGTATTATGTGGGAGAAAGGGGGAATTTCTATGCCTTGCACAGAAGCATACAAGGAGCATATCGAATACACATTTAATGCCTTTTGCAGAGTAGTCATACGCTATGCCGCTATCAACGCATGGCGTAACAGGGATAAGCGGCGGCAAAGGGAAATATCTTTTGAATACCTCACAGAAGAAAAGTTTTATCCATTCTGTACGTCAGACACATATTTCATAGACCCCTACAAGCAATACCCGGTTATGATATGCGGTCAGAGGGTTATCTTCACAAACGGGGAGCTTGCCGAAGCCTTGTCTGCCTTGCCGGAGAAAAAGAGGGAAATCATTTATCTTTACTTTTTCGGACATTACACACAGCAGGAAATCGGGGAACTATACGGACGCTGCCGGAGTACGGCGTGGCATCACATACACAGTGCCTTGCAAATGCTGCATGAAGAAATGGAGGTGCTTTTCCGTGAGGAATCCTAAACTTGTGCCATATGAAACGATTGTCCGGGCGACCAGCGGAGAGCCGGAAGCCGTTGACGAGGTTTTACGGCATTACAGCAAGCGAATCCGAATTGCCGCCATTGAAAACGGGCATATCAACAGAGATACGGAGGACAACATAAAATCCCGGCTTGTTGCCGCATTATTCAAGTTCCGTTTTGATGAACAGGAAGTATAAGAAATCGCTTTCATTTTTGGGAAAACGGATATATAATAAAGCACAGATAAAGTGGGAGTAATTAACAAAGTGACAAAGTTCAGCATGGAACGTTAATTTCACATTTTGGTTCAAAGGAAGAAAAGTCAAAAGGAAGAAAAAACAGAGTAATCCGATGAACATGAATTTTTGTTAAAAAAACGGAGGCGCTATGACAATAAAAAAGCTGTTCTATATTGCAATCGCAGGAAGCGTACTTTGCTTCTGCGGAGATATGTTATTGGGTTGCTTTTACCCTATGGAAAAAGTGGGGATTTTTCATCTTTTTCCTGCATTTTCAGAAGAATGGTCAAATGCTACGTCTATTAGGTTCATTATAGGCGGATTATTGGGCGTGATTGCACTTCTTTTAATGTTTTGCGGGTTTTACGCTATATCTGTTTTACTCAAAGAAAAAGTCGGTAAATATGATAAACTGTTTTTTATAGCATCCATTGTATTTGTCTCTGTAGGAACATTATACCATTGTGTATTCGCAATATCCGCGTGGCTATATAATCAACTAGCAGAAGAGAATATAGTATTAGCTAAGCGGGTTAGTGAACGCTTTTTTACTACATTCATCTGTGTTGCATTTTTGGCTGCAATAAGTTTTATAATTTTATCAATTATTATATTTTGTGTTGCGATAAAAGGAACATGGGGAAAGAAAAGATGGGTGCTGATAAATCCGCTTTTGTTTATGGGAATTTCAATTATGGTTGCAACCGTTTTACCTGCTAATGCTATAATCAATGGTGTGTTTGATTGGGGACAACAAAGTTTGGCTTTGTTGCTAGTTTTCTGCGCATTTTCAAAAATCCCTTGCACAACTTCCAGTTTGTAGAATTGTAGCCAGCTAAAAACTGAATAACCGCCGCTACATAAAACGGCACACCAAGACAGGAAATCAAGAAAAGGTTTCCTGTTTTTTTGCGCCCATTTTTGGCATTTTCAAAAATCGTCGGTATTATGCCGTGCAAAGGGGATAGAAAGAAATTTCTGAAAATTCCCGCCTATTCCGGCTTGCGTGGTTTTGTAAGGAATGAGGGGAAATTTCCGCAAATTAACGTTCATTTTGCTTTTTGCTGGTTTGAAGTATTAGAGGGAGAAATATCGCCGCTGCTTTGGCAAAATCCCCGCTTGCGGCACTAAAGATATTGAGAGCGAAATACCGCCGCAAAGTTGCCAGAAACCCCGCCCTCTCC
>CAJTMS010000133.1:1443-2089 GCA_910577155.1 uncultured Mailhella sp. | reverse complement strand
CCAATTTCATTTAGCGCATCCATGATGTCTAAAGCAGTATTTTTTGGAGTGTCGCCTACAGTGTCAGAAGCCATATCAAGTATCTTTTCCGTTCCGTCGGATAATGCTTGATAAATGCTGTTACAGCCGGAAAGCGATAAAGTACCCATACATATTAGAATGATGCAAAGTATTCTTTTTCCTGTCATTGAATATCCCCTTTGCCTTTTATTTTTTGTGTTTTGCTCCTGTCCTGTGCCAGAAGCAGCATAACCGCAGTTATAACAAGCATAATCAGAAGTACAACAACGCATCGGAAAATATTATATGTGCCGGCTTCCATGCCATTTTGATAATTGATGAAACCAAGTCCTATCGTAACCGGGTAAAGACAGGACAGACCATGACCGGAAGCAAAAGTCCCTATAAAACCATAAAAAAATGCAAAAGCTACTCCCGTCATAAATGCTCCTGCCCTTTGTCCTGTAAATACAATAACAGGCAGCACCGATATAAATACAAA
Organism: uncultured Mailhella sp.; assembly: GCA_910577155.1. GTDB lineage: Bacteria > Desulfobacterota > Desulfovibrionia > Desulfovibrionales > Desulfovibrionaceae > Taurinivorans. The sequence goes on along the minus strand of CAJTMS010000133.1, from coordinate 1,587 downwards.
GCAATTCATTCCAACCATTTGGGCAAGCGATCTCATTACGCTGCCAAGAGCAATTCCCTCATATCTGCTAAAAAGCGAAATGAGAGCAGTAAATAAAAGTTCCACTACCGCCAGAAAGACAGAAATCATTCCGCAGACAAACAC
>CAJTMS010000133.1:0-1436 GCA_910577155.1 uncultured Mailhella sp. | reverse complement strand
CAGTAAATAAAAGTTCCACTACCGCCAGAAAGACAGAAATCATTCCGCAGACAAACACTTTACCCAAAAGCAGGCTTCGGAAAGATACCGGGATTGCCATTATATTTTTAAGCGTGTCGTCTGTTCTTTCACGTTCAATCATATAACCTGCAATCAGTACGATTGTCGCCGGAAAGATAAGCGAAAAGCTGTTCCATATTACATTATCTGAAAAACTGGAAAATGTCGGCGTTCCCGGCGTACCCATCTCCATAAAACAGGTTAGTAAAACAACAGACAGCATAGTTGCAATTCCAATCCAGATAACAGAGTATCGTTTTAATTTCCAGAGTTCTGTTTTTATGAGCCTTGCCATTTCTTACACCTGCCCTTCCTGCTTTTTGTAGATTTTGATAATCGCAAAATAAGAGATACCTCCAAGAATAAAAACGGTAAATACTACAATTCCTAATTTCAGAAAGTAGGGCTGCCAGTTTTCAAAAGCAGTTGTTCCCTGCTCAATCATTCTTGAAGCCTGCCAACGATAAATAACAGGCGTTGGTAAAATACTGGTAAGCACTTTCATCACTTGATTATCTGATGTGAACTGCCCTGTAAAAGCAAGGGAAAATCCAAACATTGTATAGAAGAATGTCAAAATAACTGCAAATATATAAGAGCGGTTAAATTTTACAATCGCAATTATAATCGGAAGTGTACCCGTGGCATATAGAATAGCCGTAATAATGGCGGTTATAAGTTTGTTCCAAATATTGCCCAAATCAGATCCGGCTATTATCCCCCCGATAATTGCAGAGAACAATGTTACACAGGTGAATAAAAGGCTGATAAAGTATAATACTATGATTTTTGCAGTCGCAATTTCCCATGCCGAAACAGGAATAGCTATCAAATTTTTCAGAGTTGCATTATCTCTTTCCATGTAAAAGAGCATAGCCCCTATAATGCCAAGTATGCAGGGAAGCATGACAGGAACAGCCATGCAAATGAGCAAATCATATAAGCCGTCAAAAGCGTTCAAATCGCCCACATTCCCTTTTAGTACAAGTGCAGTAAACGGGATAGGAAAAAGCAACGCAGAAAATATTACGAAAAGGACAAACTTTTTCCGTTTCAATTTCCAAAACTCACACTTTACAAGATCAAGCAATCCCTTCACCCCCTGTTACACGCTTGAAATAATCTTCAAGGCTTTCTTCGCAGACATAGGCTTCTGACACGGTAAGCCCGTTTTCGACAAAGGCTGTTACAATTTCACCGACAGGAATGCCTAAATTATGCAGACGCATCTTATAATCGTCCTGTATGGTAAACTGCGTTTCATGGAAATTGCGTTCTAAAATCCTTGCCGCCTGTGTTGTGCTGGAAACGGTAAAACGGATATGTCTGCTGCTTTTTGCTTCCAATTCTGCAAGGCTTTCTTCCTCCAGTAATGC
>CAJTMS010000132.1 GCA_910577155.1 uncultured Mailhella sp. | reverse complement strand
ACAATGCTTGCTTAACAACATCTTCAATAGCGTACATGTGCATATGAGGAATGATACAGTTTCTCGCAGCCTGTGTTGCTGCATGTAAAGATATTGTCAACTGAATTTTTAGATGTTCTTCGCGCAATTTTTTTAATTGATTAACTGGACCAACTGTTGATACGGTAATGCCGTCGGTTGGAAAGTTAAGTCCATTTCTATCTCGAAGAATATGGATTGCTGCAATCAAGTTGTCGTAATTGAATAAAGGTTCTCCCATTCCCATAAAAACGATACGATTTACTTTTTGACGTATCAATACAACCTGCTGCACAATTTCAGACGGTGTTAGATTACGAACAAAACCATTGCGTCCGGACTCACAAAAAATACAGCCAACAGAACAACCAACTTGCGTACTTACGCAAACAGTCCCACCATCTCGCCGTTTAATAAAAACCGTTTCAATATACCTGTTATCTTTCAATTCATAAACATACTTTTCAGTATCGCTACTTTTATAGACTTTTTTTGTTGATATTGATAGATTTTCTTTGTGAAATGGCTGTTTATACAATTCCGTATATAAGGCTCTTGCTTTATCCTCTCCAATTACTTCCGACATTTCTTTGTAAGTAAATCCGTATGGGTCATTCAATATTTCCGTAGGTGTACTTTTAGGTAAGTGTTTCATTTAAATATCCTTCCTTTTCAAAATTAAAAAGTTTGTTTTTCAGAGTTTTTGATTATGATTTCTAGTTTTTCAACATCAACGATATGTGTTAATTTACATTTAGGGCAGAAAAGAGGAAAATTTCTTAATACCGTATTATAAAATACTTGAACCCTCGTCTTTCCGTTACAAATTGGACATTTTATCCAATATTTTTCAAGCATAATATTTCTCCTTTTGTGCAAAAAAATGCAGGTCAATCCTCAACATGAGCATTGACCTGCATTTATACATATAACACTACAACAAAATTAAGGCATAGTTTTTATACTATGTCTATACGTCGTTAGTTTTGTTGTATAGCATACGCAAAATAAGCATGACAAAAAAGCCCATATTGAAAATGGGAAAAATCTTTTTTGATTTCAATGCTTATCGAATACGCATGCTATGTAACATAAACATTTCCCCCTTTTAATAATACTATACAAAAAAAGCGGCTAATTGTCAACATATACATATGAATTATTTTGGCTAACTGATTGAATTGTGTAGACATATCCAAGAAGAAAGGAGAACAGTAAAATGTAACAGGGTGAATAACTATGGCAAAAAGACCAGTACCGAAATACGATTTCAAGGCTTTTGGGGCAGCGATAAAGGCGGCGCGGACAGGGCGCAAGGAGAGCCGCAAGAAAGTGAGCGACGAAATGTTTATCTCGCCGCGCTACCTTGCGAACATTGAGAACAAGGGGCAGCACCCAAGTTTACAGATTTTCTTTGAGCTTATGCTCCGCTACAATATATCCGTAGACCAGTTTCTTTTGGAAACGCCGCCAGAGAAGAACACGCAGCGGCGGCAGCTTGACGCGCTTCTTGACGGTATGAGCGATACAGGCATACGGATTGTGAGCGCAACGGCAAAGGAGATAGCGGAAGTCGAAACAGAGGGCAGATAAGAGGTGTCCGTCAGAATTGAATAAGGTTTAGAGAGCGTTGTAATCTTTTTTTGAGGATTGCAGCGTTTTTCTTTTGCGGAAGTTTGGCAAAACCGGGCATAGCTCCGTAGTAAGGCATAAGGGATAAAAACATTCGTAGCAAGCATAGGAAGCGGGTACCCACTTCCGTATTTTCCCCCTCCCGCGCTGCGGCGCGTCGGTTGAAAATGGCTTGTTGGGAAGTGTCCCAAACCCTCGGAACGGAAAGGAAAGGAGCGAATACATGAACGGACGCAAAAGAACGGTGCAAATCAAATTCAGAGTGACGGAAGCGGAACGGGATTTAATACTGGAAAAAATGAAGCTCGTACCCACCCGGAACATGGCGGCATATCTGCGGAAGATTGCCATTGACGGGTATATCATTCAGATAGACCATGCCGATATAAAGGCAATGACCGCAGAGATACAGAAAATCGGTGTCAACGTCAACCAGATAGCCCGCCGC
>CAJTMS010000131.1 GCA_910577155.1 uncultured Mailhella sp. | reverse complement strand
TATATAGGAACCAAGGATATCGCCGTTCTTGATCTGGTGCCCGGAACGCCTGCCTGTGACATCCTGCTTGTTAAGGCGGTCTATAAGTCCGCTGTTCTCCAAAATATGGCCCACCAGAGTCAGCCCGCCGGATGGGATGATACGTTCTTTTGTAAACTCTATCTGAAAATGTGTCGGCTTCATAAAATGGCTCTCCTTCGGTATACAGTATTGGGAGGTATTCCCAATAAAAATTCTACTATATTTTGGAAAAAGCTTCCATATCTAATTCACCTTATGGGTGAAACGACGACGGGCAGAAAATATCTTGTAAATACTGATTGAATGTGCAGTTGTCAAAGTTCAAAGCAAATGAGTTTCACTGATTCAGGTCATTCTCACAGTATCTGCAATACACCCTTTTTCAGCCGGAAAACTTCGCAGAACGCTTTGAACGTATATTTAGAAATAAACAGGCCTCCACAAATAATTGCGTTCAAAAATACAGGCAAAAGAGAAACGGCAGATTGCTAAAAATATTTTCACACCCCCATCAATCCTTACCTCATTTCTTTTTTCCAAATCGTTTCACCGCCGCTGTAAGTACCAATACAAAAAACAGAATTGCACATGGTAAAAACGGGAACAGCCTAAAATCGCTGCTGGCGCCCTTTGCGGTAAAATCATGCAGAGAGCAGGAAACCAAATATCCACTATAACAATAAGGGTAAACCACCCAAACAGATAAGTATAATAAGGTTATAGGGAAGCGCGCACCCTCAAAGAAAGACCAACTATTAAAAGTCAAGTAGAAAAGTGAAAAATTTAAGAGGAATTATGGAAGAAAAAACAACACGACAACAAGGCCTGCTGTCAGGCAAGCCGGAGTAGGAGAACTTTGATTTAAGCTTTAGGGACATAAGGCTGGTTGTTTTTCAGGACAGCGTAAATGATGTTGCACATTTTTCTGGCAACAGCGCCAACGCATGTCAAATGGTATTTGCCCTCGGCTTTCTTTTTCTGGTAATAGACGCTTAATACAGGATCTTTAAAGGAGGCAATCAAAGCGGTCTGGAAAATAGCTTTCCGCAAGTATGGGGACCCTCGTTTGCTCATTACATTGTGGGCTGCCTCAAATTCACCGGATTGCGCGACGGTGGCATCCAGGCCGGCAAAGGCTACCAGTTTTCTGGGGCTGTCAAATTTGGAGATGTCACCAATTTCGCTGATAATGGCAGCTCCAGTGACATTGCCGATTCCGGTAATGGTCGTAATGGGGGATTCCAGTTTTTCCATGATACCGGCGATTTCGGTTTCTGTTTCCTTTACCTGTTTTTCAATGAAGGAAATCTGTTCAATCAGTGCCCTGAGCTGAAATGTAAAGCTGTCCTTGGCAAAGGTGACGCCAAAGGAAGAGGATGCAGCAGCCTTTAACTGTTCCGCTTTCGCAGCGCCGACTTTCTGTCTGCTGTGGTGTTAGTATATAAGTGTGGACAGGAAAAGTTGAACAATCTATACTATCAAGTGAAAGAGCAAAGGAGATGTTCAGCATGGCGAAAAACCAAAAATCCTACACCCCGGAATTCAAGCAGCAGATTGTGGATCTGTACAATGCCGGAGGAACTTCGTATCCACAACTGGAACGTGAATATGGCGTAAATCGGAGCACACTCAGCAACTGGGTAAAACAGCTTTCTCCAATCAAAGTGTCTGAGGAGGAAACCGTTACATTGAAAGAGTATAAGGCTCTCCAAAAAGAGAGCCAGCGCCTTAAAATTGAAAATGAAATGGTGTTAGTCAAAAAATGGGTTGGTCGCCCTTATAAGTCCGTTTATTTGGACATTTGAATCGGTATAATGGTCTCAACATTAAAGAAAGGCATCCTGCGCTGTCAGGATTATGGTGATTAATATGTTGAACCGTCAGACCGTTGTTGAATATCTGAGATCGCTATCACAGGACGAAATAGCCGGACTGCTCCTTGCTGCCAATGTGATTCCGCATGGCGACGGCGCGGAGCAGACTACATCGGAACGCATTCCGTGTCCGCACTGTGGATCCCATAACATAAATCTCTATGGGTTTAAATGCGGAAAGCAGCGTTATCTCTGCAAGTCCTGTGGGAAAACCTATGTGCCA
>CAJTMS010000130.1 GCA_910577155.1 uncultured Mailhella sp. | reverse complement strand
TCTTCCACACAAAAAATCATGGACTATTCCTTAATGCTGTATGATTTATGATTCCACGTAAGGACAAATTCCACCCATTCCGCAATATTGGCTGCATGACCGTCAATGCGTTCAAGATATTTTGTAATTATAATTAAATCAATAGCTAATTTATATAGTTAAAACATTTTCTTAATAAACCTGCACAGACATATTCTTATAATTATTTTATCCTGTTAAAAGTTAAACTTTTCATTCATTAATAGCATAAATCAACAAATAATTTCTTTATGTTATTCAACTAAAGCTGGCAGCCATAAAGAAAGCTGAGGAAAAATTACTATTATAATTACAGCTACAATATTTATTGCAACAAGAGGTAATGCCTTTACAGAAATTGCTTCCAGGCTTTCATTTGAAATACCGGAAGCAACGAACATGTTTTCTCCGAGAGGCGGAGTTGCAAACCCTATTGCACAACAGCAAATAAGCACAATACCAAAATGAATTGGGTCAACTCCAAAAGCTGTCATAAGCGGCAATAAAACTGGTGTTACGAGCATAATAATAGCAAGCGTTTCCATAAACATACCAAGAAATAAAAGAAATAATACCACCATTGCCCAAACTAAATATACATTATCTGTAAAATCAAGCATCCAGTCAGCTATATAAATAGGCAATCGATATGCTGTTAGAAGATAGCCAAAAGCTGTTGCTGTAAAAACCAAAACAAGCACACGGCCTGTGAGCCATGAAGTTGTTTTTAATGAATTCATAAATGCTTTAAAAGTCAATTCTTTATGAATGAAGACACCTACAATAACTGTATAGACAATAGCGACAACCGCAGCTTCAGTTGGAGTAAACGTCCCTGCATAAATACCACCCAAAATTATTATTGGAGCCAAAATTGACCAAAAACCTTCTCTCGTTGCTTTTCTGAGAGATGCACGTGACCAGGCAAGACCTTCTATATTTAGATTTCTGCATAAAAAATAATGAGCAATACTCAGGGATAATGCAATACAAATTCCGGGGAAAACACCTGCCATAAACATTTTTGCGATACTTTGCTGCCCGGTAACACCGTAAATAACCATGGGGATACTGGGGGGAATAATGATACCGATACCGCCGGCAGTTGCGGTTGTTGCGGCGGCATAGGCTTTGTTATAACCGCGGCACGCCATGGCAGGAATCATGAGCATGCCGACAGCAGCGGTTGTTGCAGGACCGGAACCGGAAATAGCCCCAAAAAACACGCAGGCGAGGGCTGTTGAAATTGCCAGCCCGCCGGGAATAGGTCCAACGATATTTTCCGCTATATGCACAAGCCGTTTTGATATCCCCGCAGCCTCCATAAGCGCCCCTGCCAGCACAAAGCAGGGCAAAGCCATAAGCGGGAACGCCGTCAGGTTTGCAAAAGCTTTTTCAATCATAATACTGATATCAATGCCAAGCAGGAAGAAACAGGACATTGTCGCAATGCCGAGAGCAACCATGATAGGGCTGCCTATAAGCAAAAGAGCAAAGAATACTAAAAACAGTATTGCTCCAATCATTCCAGGGGTCATTTCTAACATTCTTCTGCCTCCTTAGAAAAAACTTTTTTACTTTCTTCCATAGCTTCCTGATCAGGATCAGCAATTTCAATATGCAAGATGTATTTCATCACATTAACCTGCACAATGCGAATTGCCATAAGGGTAAAACTCAATGGAAATACGAGATAAACATAAGCTAAATCCCAGTCAAGAGCAGGGGTATAATAAGGAAATTCCCGCAAATCAAGTACAGCAAGAAAACCATAATATGCCATTACAAGAGAAAAACCTATCCAAATTAAATCGCCAATAAATAAAAATAAATTGGTTACCCATTGCGGCGCTTTCATAAACTGGACAGTTACACGGTTCAGCGCACAAAGACGGGTTGCATAACAAGCCCCAAATAAAATAAACCAAATAAAGGCATAGCGGGCAATTTCCTCAGTCCAAACCAATGACATATTAATTTGTCTAAGAACAATTTGCAAAAAAATCACAAGAACAAAAAACACAAGTAAAAATTGACACATGTAACTCTCAAAATGATCCAAAAAAGCTTTTAAAGCATTTTTAAGCATATAACCTCCACAAATAACTTTTTTGTAAGAAAAGCCGGTAACT
>CAJTMS010000129.1 GCA_910577155.1 uncultured Mailhella sp. | reverse complement strand
CTTAAAAGACAGTGCAATTTAAAAAATAAAAAAATACGTTTAATTAAGGTGAATATATGGGCGGTGTAAGAGTTGAACACGATTTTTTAGGCGAAATGGAAATTCCTGCTGATATTTATTATGGTATCCAAACCTATAGGGCATTGGAAAATTTCAAAATTTCCGGCATCAATATTTCTACGCTCACTTTTTTTATCAAAGGTTTAGCCGTTGTCAAAAAAGCTGCTGCCCTTGCCAATAACCAATTGGGAGTACTGGAAAAAAATAAATGCGATGCTATTTGCAAAGCGTGCGACGAACTTTTAGAGGGAAAACTGCACGACCAGTTTCCCCTTGATGTTTTTCAGGGGGGAGCGGGCACTTCCTGCAATATGAATGCAAACGAAGTTATTGCAAACAGAGCCTTGGAAATCATGGGGCATAAAAAAGGCGAGTATGAATATTGCCACCCCAACAATGATGTCAACTGCTCTCAGTCAACCAATGACGCCTACCCAACTGCCCTTCGCATTGCCTTATATGCACAGCTTACCACATTTATCGATGATTTAAATTATCTTCGTCTGGCTCTTGAAAAAAAAGCTAAAGAATTTAACGATGTCATCAAAATGGGACGCACACAATTGCAAGACGCTGTTCCCATGACACTGGGCATGGAGTTTTCCGCTTTTGCCGATACGATTTATGAAGATATGCAGCGCATCGGTGAAGCCCGCAACCTCATTGCAGAAATCAATATGGGAGCAACAGCCATTGGTACGGGCATAAACAGCCCTCTTGGCTATGCAGAGCTGGTAACGCGCTATATCCGTGATTTAACAGGTATTCCTGTTACAAAAGCCAGCAACATGGTTGAAGCTACATCTGACACAGGAGCATATGTTCAGCTTTCCGGTGTTCTTAAACGCTGTGCGACAAAAATATCTAAAATTTGCAATGACTTGCGTTTACTTTCTTCCGGTCCCCGCTGCGGTTTTAATGAAATAAATCTCCCTGCCCGCCAGCCGGGCTCTTCCATTATGCCGGGTAAAGTTAATCCCGTTATCCCGGAAGTGATGAACCAAATTTGTTACGATATTATCGGTAAAGATATTACCATTACATTAGCGTCCGAAGCAGGGCAATTACAGCTAAATGTCATGGAACCTGTTATTGCCTATTCTTTATTTTCAGGAATTACCAGACTTGGTGCCGGCTGCCATAGTTTGGTTGATTACTGCATTAACGGCATTACTGCTAACCATGACCGCTGCAAAGACCTTGTCTATCACTCCATTGGCATTGTCACAGCCCTCAATCCCTATTTGGGCTATGAAACCTGCGCAAGCCTTGCAAAAGAAGCATTACAATCCAATCGCTCTATTTTTGATGTTGTTTTTGAACGAAACCTCCTCAGCAAAGAACAAATTGAACAAATTTTGCAGCCGGAAAACATGCTTTGCCCCCGCAAAACATTTTCTGATAAAAAAGAGTAAATAAAAATTATCGGCAAAAGCTCAGCATAAAAAAGAAAGGTGAGGAACAAAAAGGTTTATTTTGCACCTATAAATACAGATGAGAACATTTAACTGCAGAAAGGAAAATTCTATGCACAGCAATGAAAAAAAAGGTATAATCCAAAAAAAAATGAATGGTAATTTTGAAGAAATCTGGAAACGTTTGCTGGATACTATTAATGCTGAAAAAATACCTGTATTTGCTGCTATTGACCATACGGCAAATGCCTCAGGTGTTGGTTTGGATATGACAGATGCCCGTGTGCTTATTTTTGGCAACCCTGCGGTAGGAACAAAATTAATGCAATTAAACCCGGAAATAGCACTGGATTTACCGTTGAAATTTTTACTTTGGAAAAATGAAGACGAAGTTATCCTCAGCTGGAATTCACTTCCTTGGCTTGCCGAGCGCTATGAAATGGATACCAATATGGAAATTATCCAAAAAATAAATAATCTGATGGAAAAACTTGCAAAAAGTATTGCCGCGATATAGCGATATTGAGAGTATTTGACTTTCAGCTTAAATTTTTTTGAATCCGATAACAACTCTATTTGTGCAAAAAAAAGCTGAAAAGAAATAAAAAAGGACTTGGAATTTTCCAAGTCCTTGAAATATTTGGCGTCCTCAGGGGGATTTGAACCCCCGTTGACGGCGTGAAAGGCCGCTGTCC
>CAJTMS010000128.1 GCA_910577155.1 uncultured Mailhella sp. | reverse complement strand
GGGAGGGGCGCAAGGCTGGTGAGCATATAAATTTCTATCATCCGCCCGTAGACGATCACGAAGATCACGATATTCAGCGCGGTCATGGTGAGCTGCACCACAAAGGACTGGAGCCACAGCCCCAGCAGCGGGCCCAGGTCCATCCCCTCCAGCGCCGCCTCCAGGTCCGCCAGCATATCCGGGGAAACATCCGTGGAGCCCTGGATCAGCCCCGCCGACTGTGCCACCACCCGCTGGGCCACGTCGAACACCGCCATAACGATATTGAACGTGTTGGACAGAATGAGGATGGCGCAGGCCGTTTTGAATATCCACTTGAAGAAAATCCAATAGTCCAGGTCCAGTGCGTTTTGTCAAGTAGGTTTTTCATATAAAAAAGTAGAACACAGAAAACTCCTAATCGTCGGCAGATAGTATGTTTTTCAAAAACATTTAAAAGCATAAGCAGAGCAAGAAAAAGCACCTGCTGCGCAAATTGAGCGCAACAGGTGCTTTCAAATACTACATCTAAGTTATCCTTTTGGCGGATGTGGATCATGACCATGAGAGTCACTAGATTGAATTTTACCATTCAAACCATGAATTAAGAATTCTGTCCTTTGGTTTCGGCTCATTCGTCGGCCAGCATTAATGGCCTCCTGCTTGGTAGCATAATGTCCACTAGCGCGTTTAGCTCCACCACGCTTTACATTCCAACCACCAGAAGGACTATGAACTACATGATGGGTTTTTCTAGCCATAATATCGTCTCCTTTTAAATTAACAAAAAGAGGACGAAGCCACCGATGTCCCTATATGGTATTTATAGATTAATCGTCCTTACGTGGAACCCAAAAAGCAAAGGCCTTTTTGCCCTTTTGCCATGCGTAGAGCCGACGGCCATTTCGTAGTGTAATATATGGCCTATAAATAAGTACGAGATTATCCTTATTATTCACCACAAAAAAGCTCCTCCTTTCAAGCAAATTTCAGATAAGTTCAAAAAACATCTTGACAGCAGAACAAAATTAATAGTGCAAACGAAAAGATGCCATTGCACAAGATGAATTTGAAGCAAATCTGATATTCCCTTGAAAAAGTCGGAGCCATCATGTAAACTAACTTTGTCATGAGATAGTTTGGTGGCTTCGGCCCCGACTTTCTTCAAAGTGCGCCTTGTTCGACGGCAATCGGACAGGGCGCTTTTTATTGTCAAACAGCAAAGTAGCTGTTAGACTAAAGGTTTAGCTGCATTTAAATCAAAAAGCATTGTTCGCTCATCAACTAATTCACCATCTACTCGGAAACCATGTTTTCCTAACTCAGCACCGAGCAAACGTTGAAATGTCGAAATTAAATCACGCGCATTCCATCGTACAGAAAAAATATCATTTTTTTTAGGCTTATAGAATGTTGTCGCCCTTTGCGTATCCTCAGCGCAAGCTTGTAGCGCAACTTGCTTGGTCTCTGCATTAATTAACAGTTGGACATACTCTGGCTTGCCTAGTTTGAGTGTGACCGCTTTGTTAAACGTGACGCCATTCTGCGTAACCGAAAGATAGGGCACACCCTCAGAAAAATCGAATGGCTTGAAACCGCTTAAATCCATGGCTTGTCACCTCCGTTGCAACAATTATATATGTATTTACTTTTTTTGTCAAGGGAAAATCTTTCTCTTTGCGTTTTTCCCTTGCTCGTTTTGCGTTCGGCTTGATTGGTTTGCGTTTCTTCTCCTGCGTCTATCTTTTTCAAAATGGCAGGCTCTATCTGTGCTGTGTTCGTAATTTGCCCTGTCAGCAAGGTGTACACGTTATATTGCTCTAATCAAATATAGTAGTTGATTTTTCAAGTCAACCCGGTCAACATCAAAGCCAGCATTGTAAATCACATTAGAGATCGGGCGGTTGCCGCCTGGATACCAATAGGAGTAGAATTTGAACGCCGATTTGCAGAGGGGCTTTCCGATCACCCGCTCAACGTCTGCGAAAGAGAGGGTAACGCTGTTCTCCGTCTGCTGGGAAAGGTACTCGCCCAGCGGGGCAAAGCTGGTATTCACGGCCACATACCGCTCCTGGGGCGGTTCTGCGGCAGCGGGGGCTTCGTCCTCCGGCTCGGTGGGCAGTTCCACCAGCCCGATGAAGTTGAAATAAACATCAACCCTCTGCTTACGCTTGTATCGGCCTACACTCACACGCTCATGGACAACGACCTTCTCCACAAACTCATTGAGC
>CAJTMS010000127.1 GCA_910577155.1 uncultured Mailhella sp. | reverse complement strand
GTTGGAGCCATAAGTATTCGGCTGCTGTTTGTAAGAGCTGCAGCCAGTTCCGGAAGCCGGTTTGTAAGTTTTAGTAAAAGTTCCATCTGAGCAGCCGTTAAAATGCCTTCCCCGTTTTTTACGCTGGCGATTCCGTCGTCTCCGTTTCTTTTCACTTGCTTTTCTATGTCTTCGACGGAAATGACACCACCCTTTTTAAATCCCGGGAGTTTAATGGATTTTAACTTCTGATAAAGTTTCTTCTGTTTCCCGTCTCCGTCGTATGTTACGCCCAGATTTTTGGCAAGACCTGCAAGATCCTTATCGGACAGAATTTTTTTGCTTCCGCTGTATGAACCGGATTTATTGTGATAAATGGCTTTATTGACGGCAGAGAGTTCTTCCGGTTTCTTTTTTGTAGATTTGGCATGTTTTTTAATGAAGCTTTTTGCCGTATCCCGCTGGCTTGCCTTGTTTGGCTTGATTTGAGAGGCAGGGGTAACAGAAGGGCTGTCGACAGAATACGCCGGTCTTTGATATGCGGATAGATCGGGGGTTGGATTAGTGGATGGAGAAGAACTGCTGTTTGATTGTTTTTCCTGTATTTTCTCTTTCTTCTCCTGTTCTTCCGTTATTTTTTTGATCATCTGATCGACACTGTCGTTTAGTTTTCCGGAGAGCACTTCTCCGAATTCCATCACATAGCCGTTTTTCTCAAGGATCTGGTTGATGTAATCGGCAATTTCAGCGGTATTTTCATTGGAGAGATTGAGCGCCTCTGTTACGGCTCCGTTGAAATCGTCTATTTTCTGCGTGATAGCCTCTTCATATTCCTGATACAGCCGATCGAGCAGATCCTGCTGGTCGGATAAAGCACGGTCTTCTTCCATATCTTTTAGATCCTGTTTGCTGCGGTCGAGTTCGGCTTGGAGTTTCTGCAGGCGGGCGCGGCCTTCTTCAGACGTGTCACCGGAGTAGGCGGTGATCTGTTTTTGAATATTGGAAATATTAGTTGTTTTTTCCTGCAGAGATCTCTGGTAACTACGGAGGTCTTTTTCAGAATTTAAAGCTTTTTTCTTTGCATCGATAAGTTCTTTGACCGAATCAAGTTCTGCTTTATATTTATCTTTCATCATGTCTGCCATGGCAGATTCGGCGTTATAGGTTTCTTTGAGGCTGCTTTGCCATTTGGTGTAGGTTTCCGAAATCTTTTCTTCCAGATTATCTAAGGAGTTGAATTCCCAGTCTCCGAATTTGTAGGAACCGTCACTTTGTGCTCCGTTTGCTTTTACCTGCTGAAGCTCTTTTAACAGGGCTTCCTGCCTGCCGGATTCATGTTTAGAAGTCTGATAGCCGACAGAAATGGAGACAAGTTTTGCTTTGCCTGCTTCTGTGAACTGTCCGGTTTTGCTGTCGGTCATTTTTTCATGGGAGAAAAGACCCTGTATAAACTCCTGTTCCGTTCCAATCCTGCCGATGGATGCCGAGAGATCGTCAAACCGGTCAAACCGGAGTTTTAAAATAGCATCATTCATACTATAAATTTCTTTTTGGCAGTCAGTAATCGAGGATGCTACCTGTTGGATTTTGTCTTTTGCCGCATACCATTCGTCGGTGTTTGGTTTGATTGCTGCAAGGCTCTTGTTTAAAGCGTTATATTGATCCTGGTACTGTGCGAGCTCTGCCGCATAATTTTTTTTCTGTGATTGATACAAAGATGCGGTTACTTTTTTTCCGGCAGCCGTGAGCAGTTCCATTTCATTATTTTTTTCCGTGATGGTATGTCCGATTCCCTGAAGTCTTTTTTCGTAATCATCCGAAATATTGTCGAATTTGAGCTTTGCGGATTCTACTTTCCATGCGTCAAAGTCTTGCTTTGCCATATCACGCTCATATTTTGCCTTTGTTTTTGTTTTCAGGGCGGCGTTATATTTAACGGCTGCATAGTAGCCTTTTGATCCTTCTTTAAACATGGAGAGATCAATTTCTTTTCGGCCTTTTTTATTTTTTTCTTTTGTTTTTTATTGAGACCATTTCCAGACAGTGTGTCGTCTTGTTTCAGGTTTTTTGCAGTTGATTTTAAATTTTTTCTTGATTCCTTTAATGCTTTTTTCTGTGTTTTGAAAATTTTCTTTTCATTTTTATCTTTTTTTTTGAGGAGGGAATTTTTTGCTTCGGAACCGATGGCGTTGGCGATCTGCTTATCTAAAAGTGAGATGGAGTCATTGAACA
>CAJTMS010000126.1 GCA_910577155.1 uncultured Mailhella sp. | reverse complement strand
ACCATCAGCCGCCAGCTGGAGGGAGACTTCGGGGAGAGCTTCCATGGCAAGCTCCATGGTCGGGACCCCAAAATAGTTGGCGATCACATCCATTATTGACATGACGCTCTCTGCCAGGCTGACAGCGATCCTACGGTTCTCCGCCAGCAAATCAGGGACGTTTTCTGAGGGGGTGAGACTGTTCCCGAGAAAGTAGTCCCTCGTTTTGGCAAAAGCCTCATTGGGTGTCTTGCTGGTCACATTATCGTTCATTGTTAATCCTCCATGTTGAAAATCCTTTAGTAAATCATCCTTTTTTATCGGATTGGTTCGTTATATGTAAAATGCAAAATAAATATTACAACCAGGCCGACACCACTCTCGGAAATTTTGCTCCTGGTGGCCTTGTCGTACAAATTTCGTAGTTTTTCCGTACTCTTTCCGTGTTTTTGCCGTACAATTTCCACCCTTTTGCCGTAAACACCAGAGCAAGAAAAATTTTTATTCCACTATTTTGCCGTAAATTTTCCGTACAAATTCCGCCAGATTTCCGTATCGGCGCCATGCGGTTGATGTACTCCATGTCAAGGACAAATTAAAAAGTGCAGACCATGATTTTAGACAGTTGTATTTTCAGTCCCCGAGTTAGTGGACATCAAAAGGTCCCCCGCTTTTTCCATGCTCCCATATAAAAAGTAAGATCCGAAGAAGAATGCGGCAATAAGGAGCGGTGAAGTAAGCGCGTGACAGGGCTTACAGTTCCCGGGCGAACAGACACAATCTACAATCAAAGCATATCCGGTCGCCCAAAACAGGAAATTTTCGACCGCAGGCTCTTTTTTTCGCCGTAGCGGAGAAATAAGAAGTGTAGGGGGCCATTGTGTTCGATGTCCGCGCTAAAAAGTGCAATTTCAACGCAAGGATTGTTTGAACAAAATCAATGCAATTTTCTGCGATTCTTCGAGTATTTCTGCGGAAGCAAAAACAAATACTCCAAAATTACAGATGCAAATTCAGTGTTTGGGGCAGGCCCTTTTTCGCTGATAAATTATATGAAGAATGTCTTGAACGGAAGACGTTTGAACCGGAACCAGGCGTTTGCAAACGGTGTTCTCCACAGGAGAAGGTTTTTGGCCGGCAAGAGCAAGCTGCTGCTGTGTGAAGCGTAACCGTTGACTTTCTACTGGCAAGGGGACACTTCACTCCTTCCAACAAGGTAATAGGTATTGACACGAGAAGTGAGCCGCTTTTTCTTGCCGGCCCAAAAACTCTTTTTCCGGGAGCAGCCAGTCCGGAAAATTTATTCACCCACATATATTTAAGGATTCCACGCAAGAATTTTGCAACTTATAGCGTCCAGTTTTCCTCTATTTCAGCCAAAACGCACGGACACCAGCAGAAATTTTCTCCAATTTTTGAGACGTCTTGCAGCGATACTATGGTCTTTGCACGAATACCATAGTTTTTAGCTTCGCATATTCCCTGGATATTTCAGATCATGCTGGGAAAAATCGGTTAGCCCGGACATATCAAGTGACCTTTTGCTCCTACACGGTATTTCCGAATCGGACAGAGTTTGTCAATTCCTTTTCGCTGCGTCATGACAGAGATAACGAGCTACTGTCTAATGCAATTCATGTTTTTTATGTAGAACTGAGCAAGCTGAAGGAACTGCTGAAAAAGCCTGTCAATGCAATGGCAGATCTGGAAAAGTGGGCGCTTTTCTTTCGGTACGCTAATGACAGCCAGTGCTGGGAAAGGTGAACGAGGTCATCCAGTCAAAGGAGGTGTTACAGATGGCAGAGGAACTCTTAATGAGCAAGTTATACCGGCCTGACAAGGCAGGAGATCACACAGCTATAACTCCCACTATTATGTAAGCAAACGCATGAGCAGGCGCTCTCTTCCCAACCAGTGGGAGATGAGCGCCTGCTGTCTTTTTAGCGATGCGTTGCCGAAGAGAGAAAATGTGTCTCAAAGTACACGAATTGTTGAATGTCCCTGCGGACATTTATGGTTTTTTCATTCAAAGTAAGATTTTACCCGAATTTTGCAGATTCCGCTTGACGAACCGAGTTGAGAACGCTATAATGCAGATATAGCGATTTTTCCTGAGATACTATGATAACGTCTGATTTAAGACGCGCATAAAATCTCTCGAATAATGACACCCTGAGAAGGGCTCGTAGCAAATCGCTGCGGGCCCTTTTTTGTACCCATTTTTCCACCCCTACGTCCCCCGACTTTCTCCCTTTCAGGGGGATTCTAC
>CAJTMS010000125.1 GCA_910577155.1 uncultured Mailhella sp. | reverse complement strand
CGCAAAATGATACAACCGTAACTCCATACTTTATAATGGCATTCACTGGCAAAAGGAAAACAATGCCGGCAGGGATAATGAAAATACCCATAGAAGCAAGCAGGACAGATAATTTATGTATTTTCAATTTCTCTGCCAAAACTCCTGCGGCAATGCTCCCCAAGATTGTAGCGACTGCCAACGCACTTTCCGCAGCCCCATAATACTTTGCATTAAATCCGAGGACAGTCCGCACAAGAAATGGAAGTCCGACTATGGTAATGCCCATCACAAAAAAACTTGAGAATGCCGTTAAGAGCAGCATTTTTGATATGCTGGTCTGTTCTTTTGAAATATACTGCATACTTGATAAAAAATCCTGCTTAACAATCTGAAGCACACCGCCTTGATTTTGAATACGCTGATAGCTTAATTTTATAAAACATTCAAACAGGGCAGTAATAAAAAAACAGACAACGCTTGCATACATTACGGGTTTTAGCCCAAGCATGGCATACAATACGCCGCCCAACATAGGGGCAATCAGATAGGATAAAGATGCCACTTGATTTACAACGGCATTTCCTTTCATAATATTGTCGCCTTGTAACATGGTAGGAATACACGCTTGAACAGTAGGCGTTTCAAACGCACCCAAAATAGAAAGTATAATAAGCAACGTACTGATTACGGCAATGGCATTGCTTTCCGACAGGAATAGCGCCGCACATAAAACGGATACGCCAGTCAATGCGTCTAACGCCACCATAATATTCCGTCTGTCTGCCCTGTCCGCCAAGATACCGCCAAGCGGTGACAAAAGAATGGTCGGGATTGTCGCAGCAGACAATATCCCTGCAAATATGGCTGCCGAACCAGTCGCTTCCAATACATACATGGACAATGCCAGTTTCAATATAAAATTTCCAAATAATGAGGTTAGCTGCCCCAAAATAAGGAGCGCAAAATTTTTCGAAAATAATTTTTCCGTCATGGCTGATTCCCTCCTTTTTCCTTGATTTTGCCTGCATTCTCTGGCATAGAGGTATGCCCGCAGGGTGTTTCTGTAATATCAGTGATAAATTTTTCTGTAAAGGCTGTCGTATCATCATCATAAAGCGGCAGTCCCATATAGGCTAACACTTCTTTCACAAAATGATATTTATGATACAGTTCTTCCTCTGTTGCAGGGAATACCGAGGGCATGAGCCAGAAGTTGATAAGCGGCAAAAGCTCGGAAAGCTCCTTTATGTATTCCGTCTTGATAGAACCGTCCTTTTTTCCCTTCTCCAGCAATTCCAGCCACAAGGGAGTTAATACACGCCTGTTTTCTGCAACTGCCGCCGCTAAAATGTGCGGGTCTTTCAAAATCGGGACTGCCTGCATATTTATCTGGTTTCGTTCAGCGTCCGACTGATTCAGTGTAAGCAACAACCTGATTTTTTGCAGACCGTTCAAGTCATCCCTCCCCTTGACTGTTTCAAATGGGTTGTCCTCAAAAAACATTTGATTGCCTAATGCGTACATTACTTCCTCTTTGCTTTGGAAACAACGGTAAAACATTCCTTTTGCCCCGCCTACCATGTCCATAATATCGGAAATTGAAGTTTCCTCATATCCTTTAGAAATAAATAAGTTTTGGGCAGCATTTAGGATTTCTTTTCTCCATTCCTCTGGTGTCTTTTTTACAGGTCTAGCCAAATGTGATTGCACCTCCTTTGTATTTAGTTATTGACTTAAAGTCAATAACTATTTTAGCACTATTCTTTAATTTATGCAATAGTCATAATTTGACATAGCGCAGAAATCACTTATTTGCAAAATCCATAAAATTCTTGACATTACAAAAGCGACAGAGATTTCTCCCTGCCGCTTTTGTCCACTTATGCAAAAATGATTTCCTTATTTACAATCTCCCTTGCACAAGCTCTTATGTTGCCTAACTGTCCTACCCATTCTAAGGCATTTTCAGATTTTAGCTGTTCCGTTATGCCCTGTGCTTGTTTCATGCCCTCTATGAGCCTTTCAAAGCGTTCCTGCGCCTGTCTGTCAATGCTGATAAGATAAGCATTCAGCTTGCCACTTGTAAGAAGATTGGTGTATGTAGCATGAAAAGGCTTTACGGTTATATCACTTCTGCATTGGAGATGGCAGACAGGGAGCGGAATACCGAGGTAAAGACCGTTGCTGATTTACTGGACGAGATTGAGGACGAAACTCTGTATCGGGCATTGCTTACGGTGGACAGGCGTACCCTGCAAATTATCCTGTTGTCAATCCGACAAG
>CAJTMS010000124.1 GCA_910577155.1 uncultured Mailhella sp. | reverse complement strand
GTCTATGACGCATACCGCAAGGCAAGGAACAGGGAGAAGTACCGCGCCGGACAGGAACAGGCGATTATCCTACATGAAGCCGCCGCAAGGTCGCTGAAAGCGGCGGGCATTGCAAAGCTCCCGAACCTCGCCGCGCTGCAATCGGAATATGAAGCCCTCCAAGCGCAGAAAGAAGCCCTTTACGCCGACTATGGGAAGCTGAAAAAGAAAGTCCGGGAATATGATATTATCAAGCAGAACATTGACAGCATTTTACAGACAGAGAAACAGCCAGCACGGGAACAGCAGACAGAGCGCGGATAATGCTTAAACTATAAATGAGAAAATCCGAAAGTTGTACAAATAGGAAAACAAGTTCGATTGATTTTTGTGCATATTATGATTTTGCTCATTTATAGTCCTAAAGATATTGAATTTAGAACTTAGAAATCATATAATAAGAACTGTAAATTCATAATTAGGCAAATCGGAATTTGGAGGAGGAAAAGAATGGAATTTAAGCTGATTTCCATAGCAAGCATGATTGCTTTTTATGGATGTTATTTTTTAAAAATGTTTCATCAAAAAAAGCAAGGAATACAAACAGACCAAATTGGAAAGGACAAAATCGGTTTTGTAAAATTTGTGGAAATCACAATGAAGATTGCGGCTATTCTTGTCTTTATAGCGGGACTTGTCAGTATTTTCCTTGAAACGGGGCATAGTCTTACTGCTATTCGAGTTATGGGCGCAATAATAAGTGTTGGAGGAACGGTTATATTTATTGTTGCAGTATGGACTATGCGGGACAGTTGGCGGGCGGGAGTATCCAAAACCGATAAAACAGAACTTATAACAAACGGTATTTACCATATCAGCCGTAATCCCGCCTTTCTGGGATTTGACCTTTTGTATATTGGTACACTATTAATGTTTTTTAACTGGATTTTGTGCTTCTTAACTGTATTTGCGGTCACTATGTACCATTTGCAGATTGTCAACGTCGAGGAAGATTTTTTACTTGCTACATTTGGAAATGAATATTTGAAATATAAGAAAAAAGTTTGCCGTTATATTGGCAGAAGAAGATAAAGTCAAATTTGGAGGAATTATCTATGGCTGACGATAAAAGAAAATTAACAGAAAAAGAATTGAAACGTAAAAATGACTTTGAAAAAATAAGCTCTGAAATGCAACAAAAAGGATATAAAATGAAAAATGTGGTTATCAATACGCAAAAGGCAAAGTATTTAGCTCTTTTAGTCATGTTTCCGTTTATGGCTTTAACATTTTGGCTCTACAATAAGGTGAATGGTTTTAATTTAGATGGTATTTCCTGGGGATATGCTGTGGCGTTGCCTCTGCTTATTTTATGCCTGATTATCGTGCATGAGCTGATACATGGAATTACCTGGGGGATTTTTGCAAAAAATCATTTTCATGCGATTGATTTCGGAATCGTTTGGAGTACATTATCTCCATATTGCACTTGCTTCGAACCATTGAAAAAATGGCAATATCTGTTAGGAACGGCTATGCCTACATTGGTTTTAGGAGGCGGGGGTGCAGCGGCTGCGGTGATGACAAATCAGTTACTGCTGTTTTTTGCGGCAGAATACATGATTTTATCAGGTGGCGGAGATTTTCAACTTATACTGAGAAGTATATTAACTGATAAGCGAGAAAGTTTGTATTGCGCCCATCCTTACGAATGTGGTTTTGTTGTTTTTGAGAAATAGGAACGAATACTACAAATTCACACTTGTAGGACAAAAGAAAATCGGGACGCGGCAGCTATCAGATAGCCACCGCGCCCCGGTTTTTTATGGGTGCAGAGATTGGATTGTTACGCAATAGGACGGCATTTTCGGGGATAAAGGTATAAAGTATCGCCTGTCTAATTTTCCCGCCCGGAAAGCCCTGTAAATCAAGGGATTTTCCGCGCCTACTGCGTAACAGGGGCGCGTCTTTTCCTCATGCGCTCGGCGGCCTGCCTGCGAGTGATACGTTTCCGGCAGTCGGGGCAGTATTTGACGCTGTTAGAGCTTGACGCAAAGAACGCGCCGCACTCGGTACACTTCTTCCTGTCCCCGGTCTGGTAAAGCTCCGCATAGAGCAGCTTGTCGGCGGGAAGCACCGCAACCCGGAACCACTTGCAGAGAAGCGAATAGGAAATGAGCTGCGGACATACGCACTCGTCCCCGTCGTCCAGTAAGATACAGTTCCCGTTATCATAGTTGCAGCACTCATGTTGCCGCTGTGGTTATGCCCGTCCGGGTGGGTGCAGACAAGGGCTTGGTGTC
>CAJTMS010000123.1 GCA_910577155.1 uncultured Mailhella sp. | reverse complement strand
TCATTAAAAAGGGCGAGGTTTACGAAAGCCACCTCTTTACCGTGAAAGATGATAAATTCAAAAGCGAGCCTTTTCTTCGGGAGGTAAAAGAGATTTACACCGACCTTATCAATCGGCATATCTCCGATCCCGAACAGCAGTTAAAGGTATTTGATAAGAACAGCGTTTATCTTCCCACCAAGAAAATCGGCAAGAACAATCCCAAAGCCGCCAAGATTGAAGCGGACAACACCGCAAGGCAGGAATGGAACAGGACAGCGGATATGGCGTTGTTATCAGGTATTTCCGAAGCAAAGATTTTAGAAGTCAAGCAGACCGAAATACACGAAAAAGCAAGCCAATCTATCAAAAGCAAAGGCTGGCTGCCGAATCTATTCCGTGGGATTGTGGCAAGGGCAAAAGATTTTCTGCAAAACCTTATTCGAGAAAAAGATATGCCGCCCAAGCCTACGCTTGATATTGATATGGCAGAGTTCCGCCATATGCGAAACCTGATGATAAAAGTACAGGATAAGGCAAGGGAAATCAAAAACTTGCAGGATAAAGTTCTGCCGCAGTTGAAACAGCAGCTTGCCAATACAAAGGGGCTTTTCAAAGGCAAAGAACGAAAAGCGTTGGAGGTAAAAATCAAAGAAACCGAAGCGGAGATTGCCGACAGGCTGGATAAAATCCCCGATACGCTCAAAGAGGACGGTTATCCCGATGTACAAGTTTTTATGAGGACTTTCCGAGAAATGGAAAGCGTTGTAGAACAGTACAACCGTGACCTTGCCGAGTGGGAACATCAAGCCAGCAGGAAACCGACAGCCGCCGCCAAAGAACAGCACAGACCGCCCGAAAAGCAGAGCGTGCTAAAACATCTGCGAGAAATACAGGAACGCAACAAGCAGAGACTACCGCAAAGACAGCGTAAGAAATCCTTTGACAGAGATAGCCGATAGGCATTGAAAAACCGCCGTTATGGCGTTTCCCGTAGCGGCGGCATACATAATCATTTACTGATTACAAGCGTGATTTTTATATCTCATTTTTTAAGTCCTATTATAGTATTTCCTCATCACAATTTACCGAATGTTTTAAAAATGTTTTTCAAAATGTTTATACAGAACAATTCCTAAAAATGTTTGCAGTAGGAATAAACCAAATATAATTCCTATAATCCATGCTTCAATATGAAGTAATGCAAGTACAAAAGCAACAAACAAGTACACGAAAGTCATTAACTGATACACTAAAGAACCAGCTTTCATTCTTAAAAATACTTTTCTTTCATCAACACTATTGATATGATTTTCTCTATTTATATTTTCCAATTTTTCTTTATTTTTTGGCATTTCATAATAATAAATTTTAAGTAATTGAACACATGAAGCAAAAGCTAAGCCGAACCCCATTGCGTAAAAAAGTGTAGAGTAATAGTCAGTGTCAATAACGAAATATCCAAAACATATAAAGATTATGCCTATAATAATCTCAATGATAAATGATATTTTTTTCTTCATTGTCAATTCCACCTTTCATACGACTACATTTTCTTATCTAAATAACGAGCTGTTATAACCCATGTAATTTGCCCGACAGCAATAACTCCTGTTATCGAAAAAAATACAACTTTACTCATATATCCCATAAAGATAAGGGCAAATAATACAAGAACCAATAATGTAAGTGTTACTTTGTAAGCATTCGCAAGAGAAGCGTTAATAATTGCAATATTTCTTTCATCATTTTCTAATATTTGTATTTCTTTTGTCGGCTTACTGAATATATCACACCCCATTAAAATCAATATTATCCCAATAAGTGTTGTACCATAGACAACCAAATCTGGACGAGGTACAGGTAATAGTCGATGTACGCCTAAACCATAAGTTAGTAAACCACCTAAAAAAATTATTACACCGATGAACAATTCGACTTTTTGTATCTTATGCCTCATTTACTTTCCTCCTCATAAATAAAAATTTCTTCAATGCTCATTTGAAAGTATCTTGCGATTTTAAAGGCTAACATGATAGAGGGATTGTAGCGTCCATTTTCTAAAGAGCCTATTGTTTGACGAGATACTTCAAGAGCAGTAGCTAAATCTTCTTGTTTAATACCTCTTTGTTTTCGTAATTCTTCTAATCGATTTTTCAAAATATCCCCCTTCCTACGGAAAGCATGCTTTCCATACCTTTATTATAGCAAAAAAAATTCTGATGTCAAGCACACTTTCCGTTTTGGATGATCATTCTGCACTTTTCCAATTGCTATCTTTACGAAGCGTATACTTGTGGCGTTATACCTCTTCTGAGAAAACGAGAGAATTTTTTCTTTAGGA
>CAJTMS010000122.1 GCA_910577155.1 uncultured Mailhella sp. | reverse complement strand
GGCGGCGGTGTCTGTTGTATAGTCAATTTTTTCTCCCGCTTCATTTTTCTGCTCGATTCCAAACAGCTCTATGAACGCGCCGCGTGTCCCCGAGCCATCTTCGCGGGTAAGTACATTGATCTCTCTTGCTGTGTCAAATTTGGCTGAATCGCCCTCGTTCTTATTACTGCACCCCGTTAATGCAGACAGCATTAGAACACTCACAAGGGCAAATGCCAAGAATTTTTTTGATGTTTTCATTTTTTGAATCTCCTTTGCTTTTTGTTTTTCTTGAAGTTTACAGCTATATCATACAGGACAAAAATCAAATCCAATATCGCGGCATTGTAAAATAGATGTAAAGTTTTTACAAGCCAAAAATATCTTAATAAAATTTTAGAGGGGCATGTCATCTTGCCCCTCTGTTTCTGCTTTTTGAAATCTGTTTTGTTTGTCTGTCTGCATTTTCCCTTTGATAATTCCGTAACCGTTTGGATATGCTTTCTTCCTTCTTTTGTACTTTTTCCCCGTATTGTTCTTCCCATTTATCCACCTTGTCCCGATATTCGGCATTAGCAGTTTTAGAGACAGAAAAGACTTTGTAGAAATCATGCACCGTCTGGAATCCATATCGCTTGACTATCCCCGACAAACCAATTTTGAGAAGGTCTATTTCCTCATTTTTGCGCTCAATCCTGCTTTGCAGTTCCCCCTTCTTTGTCAATTTCGCAAATCCTTTCAGGCTGTCACGCTCCAGTTCCAACTCATTGCGTTCCCTCTCCGCATCAAAGATAATTCCGTTTTGGCGGTTTAATTCCTTATAAATTTTCAGCAGCTTTGGATATGCGGTGGCTTCAGCGGACATAACAGGCTTTGGTGGAATTTTAGGTTTTTCCTGTTCTGTTGTCTGTGTTTTTGCCTGCAACTCCTGTTTCTGTGATGATGGATTAGCAGTCGGTTCTTTATGAGTGATTTTTTCCTGCATTGGTATTTTATCAGTCTGCGGTATTACTTGTGTCGTTCTTCTCTCGTTTGGCTCTGCAACCGGCTGTATCGTTTCTTTCTCAAATAACTTTGCTGACAGTTCCCTTGCCTTATCCAATACTTTAGAAATCAGCAATGCCAACGCCGTAACAGCGGTCATAATAATACTTCCAAGACGTTCCGGCTGGCTGCCGAATATATCAACCGATTCTCTGATGCGGTCAGTGATATATTTTTTCTTTATCTGTCGTATCTCTGTTTCGGGAACGCCGCTGACAATTGCCCTGTCAACTTCCCTGTTCCAACGCATACGCATTTCGTTATCGGTCTGTATCTGTTCCGCTTTCGGGTTGTTTTTCCCTATCTTCTTGGTGGCAAGATACAATCCGCTGCTGTCGAACACATGAAGTTTTTCTTTGTCGTCTTTTACAAGAAGATTGATAAGGTCGGTATAGAAATGCTTTATCGCGTCAACAAAATTTTCCTGCTTGAACAGCTTACTCTTGGCGGTAAAAAGACTTCGCTCATAGACTTCTCCTTTCTTCACGATTTTACAGCCTTTGCGGACATTTCCGTTTTCGCCGAGTATCTCTTTCTTGGTTCGGACATGTCTCCCGTTTTCGTCATAGAACATATTGCGTGTCGCGGTTTTTTCTATGGGTTCGGGCAACAGTTCCCGTTCAGAAAAAATAAGATGGATATGGTAATTTGTCTTTCGTTTGTTATGGTGCAGTGCTGATACGCACTCCACGCCATATTTTTCTTTGAAGCGATCTGTAAAAAGCTGCAACAGCTTGTTTGGCTCATAAAGATTAGGGAATGATTCGGGCAGGGCAATGATAAATTCCCTCGCCTCAATGCACATTCCCTCTGTGCCGCTTTTTTCAAATTCCTGCCGGTTGCATTTCGCAAGCTCCGTCCAATAGCGGCGGTCTGTCGTTTCATAGACCGCATACAGGTTTTCCTGTTTCGCATGGCTGGATATATAAGTGATCCTGCCCCTGACATCGGACAGTTTGCTCATGCGGATGAATGAATGTCTTTGTATTGTGCTTTGTCCTCCCTC
Source organism: uncultured Mailhella sp. (assembly GCA_910577155.1). GTDB lineage: Bacteria > Desulfobacterota > Desulfovibrionia > Desulfovibrionales > Desulfovibrionaceae > Taurinivorans. Next base: position 320 of record CAJTMS010000122.1, on the reverse strand, counting down.
CTGCAAATGGCAGTATCAGATCGGAGTAAGCGGAGGTATGGCGGAACAGATTGTGAGTGGGCGACATAGGCGGTATGTTTACAAACACATCCGCCTTGTGGCGGTCAATTCAAATGCGTCAGCATTTGTAATTCACGCTTGCGTGAATTTGCTCCCCGCAGGGGCGAAATCCCCATTGCATAAACGAAGTTTGTGCAATGGGTGTATTTCGCTCTCAAACGCCGAGGGCTTTAAGAGAAAGGAATTTCCCCTATAGGCACTCGAATTATGCCTGCAAAACGGTTGTCATGATAGCAAAAAATGATGGCACTTTTCCATTT
>CAJTMS010000121.1 GCA_910577155.1 uncultured Mailhella sp. | reverse complement strand
TTTTCATCATCTGGATCAATCTGATATAGCTTCCCCATGGCCTTAGCCTCAAGCTGTACTGTCCAGGCGGAAAGCCCCTGATCTACTCTGGACTGCAGCCATTCATTGACATACTTTCTAGCACTTTTTAGCGTCGAGCACTCTGGATGATTTTCCTTGATGTACCTGATAAAATATTTCGTGTGCTTCCAGTAGCTCTTGTAGGTGTTAAAAGAAAAAATTTTGTTTTTCTCTGTTCCATTAACAATAGCATCTTTTTTGCTTTGGCCAAAAGCCTGCATTTTTATAAAACACTCATAGGCTTGCTGATGCAAATCCTTTGAATATGATTTATTTCTTCTTCCCACCAGATGACCCTCCTTCCAACATTTATTGAAAAACATGCTTTTTCGGTAAACCTATTTGTTCAAGCCAAGCCGCCTCCTGTCAATCCAATTAAGGAATCCGACAATCGGCAAATACACTTTTTAAAGTCTTATGTATGACTGATTTGGGAATTTTTCCCCACACTTTTTATCTTGCTTATGTGTGCAGCCCTATTTTTTCAACTGGCAGTTAGGATTCTTCCAACATGTTTGTAGAGCATGTACCTCTCCAGAAAATCCGCAGTATTCTGGCTACTGTCACTATGATGCATTTATTTACTTATGCTTTCAAAAAGATTACTTACACAAGGTTCATAATGTGCTTTCCAATTCACAAAGGTTACTACGGCAAGCCTGCACATCATAAGGAGCATCAACCCTATTAGCGGCTTCTAATTAGCAAATCGCTAAACCCCTACCTGGTCAATCTATCAGGCAGGACGCTCTAGGCTTAATTACTATTTATCCTCGCCTAGTCGAGCATTTCATGTATGTTACCATAATTAAAAAAATTGGTCAACTTATTATTAAAATTAAGCAAATAACGGTTTACCCGTTCATGTGTTGCACTAACGGGTAAACCGTTATTTTTCGCCTTTTTCATTATCAAAAATTCCAATATGACACTTAGATTCTTTGAATTTCACAAATGAAAACGGTTGTGTTATAGTATAGCCATGAAAGGGAGATCTCCAAAAAGAAAATAATATAGGCTCTTTAAGGAGGTATGAGGTATGAAAAACGATAAACTTTTTAGGAACAGCATTATCTTTGCAGATCTTGTACTGTTTGCGATCCTTTGCTACACAGCATTCCTTGGTGCAGCAACTGTAACCGGACAGGTTGCCATTTATGCCGGTGTAATGCTGACAGCTGCCGTATTCGTTGTACTCTGCGATATTAGCCTGAGCTGGGCTGAACACAGAACCAAGAAACTGGTACACGCATAAACAAAAGATTATTTATATATACCCAATAGCAAAAAGAGTGGCAGTTTTCTGCCACTCTTTTTTGTTCCTATTCTTCATAAATGGTACACAAAATACTCTTATCTTCCTCCGAAAATTCGAGAAAAAATGCTCCTCCTTTTTTCGTATTCTGGCATAATTTCTTCTGCTGTTTCCGTTGCAACCTTCATCTCCTCTGCCTGCATTATCGGAACATCTTCTATCTGCCGTTGGAGTGTTCCAGCATGAAGTGCCTGTGCCGCCTGTGCCGTATGCTGTGCAACCGCAAGTGATGTTGCAAGTTCTTCTATCGTTTTTGTCTGCCACTCCAGCAGTTTATCTTTTTCCGCAAGCTGCCGGTCTTTCTCCTCCAGCTGCCTTGTCAAGGCATCTATTGCTGTCTGAAACGCAGCAGCAAGCGTGTTTTCCTGCTCCTGGCTCTTAGAAGGAATACCATCAACCATATCGCCAACCGTAAATTTTTTACCGTCATCTTTTGCGTCAACATTTACATCAACTGTTTTTTGTTTGCGTTTTTGCTTACGCTGAAATGCCTGTTTTATCAAAATTTCCCCGTCAACACTTACCAACTTTTTACCGTTAACAGTAGATATGAACTTTTCTATTTCCGTTGACAACGGCACCTGGTTTATTTTTTTGAATACAGCCTGCTTGGATACGCCGATTTCCTCCGCAATTTCCTTTATCGTCTTCGCCATTTTATCCCCACAATCAAAATCCCCTAAAATAAATCACTATGAGTGCCTGTCCTAATCAGCTGCAAGACCAGGATATCTCTTCTGATTTTGTATACTAGCAGCCAATCCGGTTCAATATGGCATTCCCTCATGCCTTTATAATTTCTTGAATTCACAAGCGGGTGATCCTTATATGCTGGCGGCAATGCAGCCCCGCTGCATAGCAGTGAAACAACTTCCTCCAGCTTTTCAGGGTTGAACCCCCTTTTTACCGCAAGTTTATAGTCCCTTTTGAATTGCCCTGTAAATTCCGGCTTAAGCATTGAGTGCCTCCATCAACTCCG
>CAJTMS010000120.1 GCA_910577155.1 uncultured Mailhella sp. | reverse complement strand
TCGTTACCCACGATGTTAAGGTCGCGGCAAAATGTACAAGGGTCATGTACATTGTTGACGGGAACATAAAGGGAGAGTACGACTTAAGCGAATGTTCCACACAGATAAGAGAAAGGGAGCGCGCATTGAATAACTGGCTTTTGGAATTAGGGTGGTAATATGGATATTCTCATTGTTGAGGACAACAAGGAGCTTGCCGACCTGCTGTGTGATTTTCTCCGTGCGGAAAATTATACAGTATCGGCGGTTCAAACAGCCGAAGAAGCCTTGCTGCTGTACGAAAGATACGGCGCAAGGCTTGTCGTGCTTGACATCATGCTGCCCGATAAGGACGGATTTTATGTTCTGGAAAAAATCCGCAGGTCGAGCAACACGCCCGTATTGATTGTAAGTGCGAAAACGGAAAAGGATGACAAGCTGAACGGACTGAATCTCGGCGCAGACGATTATATAGAAAAGCCATATGATATTGATATTATGCTCGCAAAAATAAGCGGGATTTTTAAGCGACGATACGCTCTTGACGAAATTACTGACGGCAATATACGCATAAATAAGGCGAGCCGTGCCGTTTACAAAAACGAAAAAGAACTCGAAATGACCGCGAAGGAATTTGAGTTGCTTCTGCTTTTGATGGAGAATAAGGGCAGGGCTTTGAGCAAGGAATACATTTTTGAACAGGTCTGGGGCAGCGACAGCTTTTCAGAACAACAGACACTGACGGTACACATAAAATGGCTGCGGCAGAAAATAGAGGACGCCCCCAAAAACCCTAAAAAAATAGTTACCGTATGGGGGGTGGGTTATAAATATGAAAGCGTTTAACAAAATTTTCTCCGTAGTTGCGATTGCCGTAATCCTGTTGTTTGTTGTAGTGAATATAATTCTTGCCGCCGACAGAACCAATGGGAGCAGGCAATATCGAGTGGAGATAAGCCGTCTTGTCCATGAAATAGAAACGAATGGTTCTGCCGACATTTCCGAATGTGTGTACGTTACAAATATTGAACGATACGGAGAAAAATTTTACATCACGGACAGCGACTATGTTATCCGTGAAATAAACGGAGAACTTTATCGCTTTGATTACAATACTAACGGCTACTCCGACAAAACGCAGCTTACAGGAATTGTAAATGCTGTTCTCGGCGTTATGGCGATTTTAATCATAACGGTTTTGCTTTATATAAAATTCGCAATTCTTATGCCCTTTGAACGTCTGAGCGGTATCCCTTACGAGCTTTCAAAGGGTAATCTCGCCGCGCCGATAAAGGAAACGAAAAGCCGTTTTTTCGGAAAATTTCTTTGGGGGATCAATATTCTCCGTGAAAATATAGAACAGCAAAAGCAGCGCGAACTGGAAATGCAGAAAGAAAAGAAAACACTGCTGCTATCGCTCTCGCACGATATTAAAACGCCGCTTTCCGCTATAAAATTGTACTCGGCAGCACTGTCGAAAAATTTGTATTCGGACGCGGAAAAGCAGCACAAAATCGCTGAAAACATCAACGAAAAAGCGGAGGAGATCGAGGGCTATGTTTCACAGATTATAACGGCTTCAAGAGAAGATTTCTTCAGCTTTGAAGTGAATATGGGCGAGTTTTATCTTTCGGAACTTGTTGAAAAAATCGCGGGATATTACAAGGAAAAACTGGCACTTATCAAAACAGATTTTATTATCGGAAAATATAAAAACTGTCTGCTATCGGGGGATTTGAGCAGGAGCGTTGAAGTGATGCAAAACATTATGGAAAATGCCCTCAAATACGGCGATGGCAGACGTGTGGAATTGATTTTCCCCGAAGACGACGAATGCGTCCAAATTGCAATCATGAACGGCGGTTGTACGCTTGAGAAGGACGATTTGACGCATATTTTCGAGAGCTTTTGGCGCGGAGCAAATGCAGGAAACATTGGCGGCAACGGGCTGGGACTTTACATTTGCAGACAGCTCATGCGCAAGATGAATGGCGAGATTTTTGCGAAAATCGATAATGACATCATCACCGTCACCACAGTTTTCGCAAGAGCGTGAATGATTGAAAATTGAAAAAGCCATGCAAAGGATAGGTAAATATATGCGAATCAATCACACAAGAGAAATAGCTTATTATTCGAAAATAATAGAGAGGTATTTGAAAAATGAAATTAGAATGGATACGCTGCCCCATCTGCGGTAGTAAAACTCGTGACAGAATTAGATCGGATACGATTATGAAAAACTATCCGCTCTACTGTCCGAAATGTAAGCAGGAAACGTTGATTAATGTAAAAGAGTTACAAGTAACTGTCATCAAAGAGCCAGACGCTTAAGACGCAGAGCCGATGAACTTGTGAGTTTATATCATAGTTCGTTGGCTCTATTTTATTTC
>CAJTMS010000119.1:2176-2402 GCA_910577155.1 uncultured Mailhella sp. | reverse complement strand
CCTGCCGTTTTTTAATGAGGAACGATTCTTGTTCATGGAATCATTTTCTTGATTGTATTATTCGTTTTGACGCATTATAATATCAGTTATGAAGGAGGTTATTTCAATGTTTGATTACATGAATGTAAAAGAAGCGGCTGAAAAATGGGGATTGTCCGAACGGAGGATACAGGTATTATGCGCTACAAACCGAATCCCCGATGTAATGCGAATCAGCAATGTGTGG
>CAJTMS010000119.1:0-2155 GCA_910577155.1 uncultured Mailhella sp. | reverse complement strand
CCAAAAGATGGGCGTTTTAAGAAAAGAGATAAGGAGGAATCGGACAATGAGTAAGATTTTATTGGTTGAAGATGATATGGAAATCAGTACCATGCTAAAGAATTTTTTGCACACAGAAAAATTTGAGGTAATTACAGCGTATGATGGCAAAAATGCCCTCGACAGGTTCTTTTCGGATAGTTTCAGTCTGGTTTTGCTTGATTTGATGATTCCTCAAATAAGCGGAATTGAAGTCATGGAAAAAATCAGAGAAAACAGCACTGTCCCGATTATTATTATATCGGCAAAAGATACCGATTCTGATAAAACGCTTGGTTTAGGTTTGGGAGCAGATGATTATATAACGAAACCGTTTTCTGTCACAGAAGTATTGGCAAGGATAAAAGCAAATATCCGAAGAACTACACAGTATGCTGCAAGTGCAACAGAACAGCAGCCAATACTTCAAACGGGAAACCTTGTCATGCATCTGAATGAGTATTCTGTAACAAAAAACGGCTGTAAAATAGAGCTTACATCAAAAGAATTTGAAATTTTAAAGCTGTTATTGCAGAATCCAAAGAAAGTATATACGAAAGAACAGATTTACTCCCTTGTCTGGAATGATACCTATTATGGTGATGAAAATGCCGTCAATGTCCATATCAGCAGATTGAGGAATAAAATAGAGGATAATCCCCGTGAACCGCAGTATGTGATTACGGTATGGGGAATCGGATACAAATTGGGGGAGTGAAAGGATGAGCGATAAAACAATCATATTCTTTTTGGCAGTTGTTGTCTGCTTATTATTCCTTGTGGTTTTATACCAGCGTTTTATTTTTGGCAGGGGAATACAGGCAAAGATAAAACGGATGAATAAAAAGTTGGAGGAAATTTTAGAAACTGGTAGCGACGAGAAAGTAATGGTATTTACGGACAACCCTGTTTTGATGGAATTAGGGGGACAAATCAACCGCCTGCTGATAGACCGACAGAAAATAAGGGCAGATTTTAAAAGGGAAGAAATTTCATCTAAAAAGATGTTGGCGAATATCTCCCATGACATAAAAACACCGCTAACGGTCATATTGGGTTATCTGGAAATTATGAGCTTGAACCATGCAGATAATGAGATGTTGAAAAAAGTAGAAACAAAAGCGAATCAAGTTATGAACCTTATCAATCAGTTTTTTACATTAGCAAAACTGGAATCTGGCGATACAAATATAAATCTTGGCAAAGTCAATATCAACGAGATATGCAGGGAGAATGTTTTGGAGTTTTACGATATTTTATTGCAGAAAGATTTTGATGTTGATTTGTTTATTCCAGAAACAGCTATTTTTGTGCAGGGGGAGAAAGAAGCCCTGCAAAGAATTTTATACAATTTATTGTCAAATGTAATACGCTACGGCTCCGACGGCAAATATTTAGGAGTTTTTTTGCGTCAAGACAAGGGTAATGTATATATTGATGTGGTTGATAAAGGGAAAGGGATTGAACAGGAATTTGCATCGAATGTGTTTGACAGGCTTTATACAATGGAAGATTCCAGAAACAGGGAAATACAAGGGAACGGATTAGGTTTAACGATTGCTAAGAACCTTGCAAAGCAGTTAGAGGGCGATATATTTTTAAACAGCATACCGAATGTCAAAACAACTTTTACAGTAAGCCTCAAAAAAATAACTTATTAAATTCCCTGCGAAAGAAATTCGTAAGAATTAGTCAAGAGTTTTGAAAATCTATATCGCTATAATGATATTCATAAAACACCTTTGGGCGTATTGCTATGTCCGAAAAAGGCGTTACTAAGGAAACACCCTACGGGTATCCCTCTATGCCAAAAAGCTGGCAACATTAAGGAAAGGAGGCAAAAAATGTCTTATATTTTGCAAACAAGCCATCTAAGCAAAACGATAGATGGGAAACAGTTAGTTACAGATGTGAATATCCATGTAAAGAAAGGTGAGGTATATGGATTTTTAGGACCGAACGGGGCAGGAAAAACCACGGTGATGAAGATGCTTACAAATCTATGGAAACCGACAAGCGGCACGGTTGCGCTGTTCGGGAAAGCATTGGAAAAAAACTCTTACGAGGTGCTGAAGCGTATGGGAAGCATCATTGAATTTCCTACATTTTATGACCATATGAGCGGAAAGGACAACTT
>CAJTMS010000118.1 GCA_910577155.1 uncultured Mailhella sp. | reverse complement strand
GGCTCTCCTTGCGCCCTGTCCGCGCCGCCTTTATCGCTGCCCCAAAAGCCTTGAAGTCGTATTTTGGTACTGGTCTTTTTGCCATAATTATTCACCCTGTTACATTTTACAATTCCTCTTTTTATCTGAATATGTCTACACAGTACCTATTATTAGCCAAAATAGAGCATAATTCCAACTACCCACCTAACTACATCATTGACAAACACCCTTAGAGCGTTTATAATAAGGACAAATTTCTAAGAAAGGGTGAGTACAGTGTTATTCGGGAAGTTTTGTATTGAATATAGCTCCGCACAATTTGAAATTTCAAAGCATTGTACGGAGCCTAAAGAACACAGGAACATTTACGTTTAGGCTTGCTCTGGCTATTGATAGTTTGGAGTTTTGTTCGTGTGTTCATAGTTAATTTTGATGTTTAGGCAGTTGGCAATGTTTTGTCTGCTGCCTTTTGTTTATGACGATTGTTTTTTTGAGCAGAGGGCGCACTTTATCGTGTTTCCCTCTGCTTTTTTGCGTTAAAGAAAGGATTTTGACAAAATGAAAAAAGAACAAAACTTGGCAATAGGAAGTGTACCCAAAAAGCTCATTATGTTTGCGCTTCCTTTACTGTTAGCAAACTTGCTGCAGTCCTTTTACAGTGTTGTTGATATGCTTGTTGTTGGAAATGTTGTCGGCGAAACAGGACTTGCCGCGATTAGCAATGCGTCAATGATAAGTTTTATTATCAATTCTATTTGTATCGGCGTTACTATGGGCGGTACTGTTTTAATTGCACAATATAAAGGAGCTGATGACAAACAGGCACAAGTCGAAACTGCAGGGACATTATGTGTAATATCCTTTGTTGCTTCACTTATAGTTACAATAATAGGATTGTGTGTGTATAATCCCCTTTTTCATGTTCTGAATGTTCCTATGGCTTCCATGCAAGAAGCCTGCGAATATATGAAAATCATTTGCTACGGCACTATATTTGTATTTGGGTTTAACGCTATATGCTCTATTATGAAAGGTTTTGGAGATTCTAAAAGTCCACTTTACTTCATAACGATTGCAACGATTGTAAATATTGTTCTGGACTTGATTTTAGTAGGGCTGCTTGGCATGGGAACTGCGGGTGCAGCTTATGCTACGATATTTGCACAGGCAATTTCTCTTATGGTTTCAATTATTCACTTAAAAAGGACACACTTTATCTTTGATTTTAAGCCAAAGCACTTTATTATAAAATCGGATAAATTGTTAGTTATTCTAAAAGTTGGTTTGCCTACCGCTATTCAAATGGTAGTCGTCAATATTTCTTATCTTGTGATTACAGGTATGCTCAACAATTTTGGTGTATCAGTTGCCGCTGCATCTGGTGTTGGACTTAAAATCAATACATTTGCCGGTATGCCTTGTTGGGCAATCGGACAGGCTGTAACTGCTATGGCAGGACAAAATATGGGTTCAAATGATATAGAGCGCGTAAAAAAGACAACAAAAATCGGACTGCTTTTGAATGTGGTTATTACTTTTATCGTAATTGTAACCGTACAATTATTTGCGAAGCAAATCATCACATTATTTGAGCCAGAAAGTTCAGAAGTCATTAAAGATGGAATATTGTATCTAAGGATATGTTGTGGAATTAACAGTCTGATTTATGCAATTATGTATACATTCGATTCTTTCGCTATTGGTATTGGTTCAGCAAATATCGCTATGATAAACGCTCTTTTGGACGCAGTATTTGTCCGACTTCCTGTAGGTTGGTTGTTAACTTTTGTGGTTGATATGGGATTTTCTGGCGTATATATCGGGCAAGCAATTTCTCCGATATTACCTGCAATAGTTGGTTTACTGTATTTCAAAAATAAAGCATGGGAAAAGAAAAAACTAATACCTTGTATAGATAAGGGGGTGCAGCCATGAAACATATGGAATGGTTGCTATGCCCCATATGTCACAATAAAACCCGTATCAAAATACGCGAAGATACAGAACTTAAAAAGTTTCCTCTTTACTGTCCTAAATGCAAACAGGAAATTTTAATTAACGTAAAATTGAGCAATATATACGTTATCAAAGAGCCAGACGCTTAGACGCAGAGCCGATAACATGTAGACATTGATGAACCGCTCCCTGTCAAGTAGACAGTTAAAAAAATAAAAATTTTTACCTGCCAGTCGCAAAGAGGACTGGCAGAGTTTTTATGCAGCATCTTTCAAATAGTTTCTATATTCTATCGGTGTCATACAGTTTAAGCGCTTCTGATACCGATGATTATTATAATAATCTATGTAATCGGATATGGCCTCCTTTAGCTCCTCATATGTTTGAAATCTCTTCAGGTAATACATTTCTGATTTCAGCATCCCCCAGAACGCTTCCATTGGTCCGTTATCAATACATCTGGACACTCTTGACATGCTTTGCGTCATTCCTGCTTTGTTAAGCTTTTTA
>CAJTMS010000117.1 GCA_910577155.1 uncultured Mailhella sp. | reverse complement strand
AAGGTTTTATGAATGAAAGTATCTATTAGGGGTTGCAAAACAACGGATGTGAAAGCGCATTTTCCGCAGAAGGATATCTGGTGTTATACCGGTTATACGTACGAGACGGATCTGATCGAGGACAGCCGTGCCAGATGCGAGGTGACGGACGAGATGCTTTCCATGATCGACGTACTTGTCGACGGCGAATTTCATGAAGAGGAAAAAAATATCAGTCTGCGTTTCCGCGGTTCTGAAAATCAGCGTTTGATAGATTTGCCTAAAACAAAGCGGCAAAAAAAAATAATATTGTTGGAAATTTAGTCTTTTCTTTTTTGGAAAATGATGTTATAACCTGAGTTTTGCAGGTGATTGAGTAAAAAAAGCTCTGGACTCCTTATAAATACTGGAGTTTGGAGCTTTTATTTAATGCATAGAGTTGTTGTATTTTTTCGCTTTTTTTAGTTTATAAAAATTTTATATTTTTATACATCCTTATACATAGATATTTTTTTGATTTCCGAAAGCTGCATGTACTTTTTGCTTAGGTCTAATCCAAATGTCTTCTCCATAGTCAAAATTACATCGTCCCGATAATCGAACACATAATAATTCCGGTCTAAGTACGAACAGCAATAGCTTGCCAGGGAATTCCGGATTTGCCTGACAGAATGGCATTTTCCTATGAGCTGCTCTAAAACGCGCATTACAACCAGTGTCACAAAACAAATTAAAAAATGCGCCTGTATATGATCTTCGTTAGAAACAAATACAGGTCTGGTTTTGAATTCGCTCTTTATAATCTTGAATGATTCTTCTATTTCCCATAATCCTTTATATATGTCACGGATTTCATTGTCAGAAAGTTCTTTTTCACTTGTGACAATGGCGTAATAGCCATCATACTGTGCTTCTTCGGCAATTTTTTGTTCATTGATGGTAAGTTCTTTTCCATTGACAATTTCTCCGGTATCCTTGGAAAAGGAAACATTGTTAATGTACACAGTGCATCCATAGCTGGTCGCTTTCGTGTAGTCTGCAGGATTTTTGATCAGGTCCCTTGCCTTTGCAACGGCTTTTTCCCTTTCATGTCTTTGTTTCTTTGCGTATTTCTCAGAATAATATACCATCTGTTTCTGATAAATTCTCATCTTGAGCCTGCGCGCCCCATTAGAATCTTTTTTGGTTATCTCTTTTGCGTACAGCCTGGACTTGTGTTTGAACGGAACAGCTTCTCCATCTTTGTTTTTTTCCATTGTTGTAACATACCCGTCCGGTTCCAGCGCCCATTTTTTGAATTCCGCATCGGCTCCGCGGATACTCTGTCCGTATACATAACCGTCATTATTTTTCTCATCGGATGCATTGGTTCCGGAAAGGACAGATGTGTTGTCACTGGTGTTCAGCCCCCTGTCAGCGACAACTATGATCCTGCCGATTTCATAATCCTTTTTGACCCTCTGTATCGCCGGGAGCATAGTTGTCTTCTCGCTCTCGTTGCCGGAGAAAGTATGGAATGCCATTGGGATGCCGTTAGGATCCATGAGAAGCCCCATTTGAATGATCGGGTCTTTGCGGTGTTCTTTCGACGGTCCTTTTTTACGCTTCAATTTTCTTTCCGTGTCCGAGCCGGCGTCCTCATCTTCATATGGTATTTCAAAATAATAGTTGGTGACATCATAATAAGCTTTTTCGGAATTCCTGCCGATAAGGCTGGAAACTTCGGCATGCAAATGCTTCTGGAGTTCATGCGAATATCGGCTGAAATAGCCGAGCGCCCTGTAGACATCATCCAGTGAGAAACTGAAGCTGTCAAAAAACCGGCCTTTCGTTTCATAAGCGTTCTTTTTTGAAGATGGGAACAGGAACCGATTGAATATCAACAGGGAAAAAATGCTGTTCAGGTTATACTCTGCAGGAAGCTGGCGCTGCTTATTCTGAAAAAATTCACGGATCCTGAGTTTGGCATAAACGATCTTAATAATGGCATATCCAAGATTTTTCCGGTTGCTGCATTGATCCGGGAGTTTTTCCGAAAGCCTTACTTCAATGGTTTCCGGTGCATCCTGACTTGCATTCCATTCTTTTGCGACCTGTTGAAAATAAGCTATCGGATCTTCATATTTGTCCAGGTAGTCTTCCAAATATCCAAGGTTTTGTATAACTTTATGCTTCACTTTCCCATTGATGCGATACCCCTGGACAAAAGAAAGCTGAGTCTTGTTTCTCTTTTTGTTAAAGCTTTTCTTAAGGTACAAAAAATCACCTCCTGAAGAATATTATACCATTGTTTCACGTGAAACGCAATATAATACAACAAAAAAATGCATAAGACTTGACATAAAAAAATCCAGGTATTGCGGGTAGATTAAGGTTTTATGAATGAAAGTATCTATTAGGGGTTGCAAAACAACGGAGGTATCGCGGCGAGATAAACATTTCGTCGCTCACTTTCTTGCGGCTCTCCTTGCGCCCTG
>CAJTMS010000116.1 GCA_910577155.1 uncultured Mailhella sp. | reverse complement strand
CACTGCTGGCCAGTATAAGCAGGCAGTGGAGACATATCCATTGCTAAGCGCTATTTATTCCCTAGTAAAGGAATTCCACACGGCAATATTTTCCCAAAAACCTGAGAAGCTGGACGCATGGATAGAGTCTGCCAAGAAGCACAATATATCTGAACTGCAGTCATTCGTGGAGGGTATAATGAAAGATTCGACAGCTATCAAAAATGGAATTATCTATCCGTATAACAATGGCTTAGCAGAGGGAAGCGTGAATAAAATCAAGGTAATAAAACGGATTATGTATGGTAGGAACAGCTTTGAACTGTTAAAAGCCAAAGTACTGTTCCACGAACTTTTTCACGCTGAATTCAATTAACAGCGGAAAGAACCTATCTACCGTTTACGAAAGAAGAAAAGAAAAAACAGAAAAAGAAGAAAGCATAAAAAAGACCTTGCCGATATTCAGTTTTCATATCTGAAAATCAGCAAGGTTTTCTTTATGCCATTGATGTAATTATTTAGTGCGTGATGTGAAAAATGTTGCCAAATCGTTGCCAGTTCCTAAACAAATTTGTTTGCAGCCCGCATAAATACTAGGTTCTTAAAGCCCATTTCATCACTCGAACTTCCTATAACCATAACATAATTGTTAAATATTCAATTGCTTTTTAAGGGTTTTAATCGTCATAATATCTATATTTTATGTCTTATTTACAGTTTCAGAGCAAACAGGTATCATACGGGTATCACAGATTTTCTCCTTGGTTGCCATATCTACATGGTGCTAGCACCATGTAATTAACGCCCCTAAAGAACAACTATTTGCTCTGCTTCAACTTTTCTAATATGGCTATCACATTCGGCTGCGTTGGCATAAATTTTACACCACGCTTCAGCATACCCATAACCTTTTTTGCTTTCTGTTCAATCTCTTTAGCAGTATGCTCACTTGTCAGCATCAAATGATTTCCGGCTATGGTATATTCTCGCTCTATGTACTCATCTGTTATTGGAAACATATCCTGTATCAAAAACGCACTTTGCCTGCTATCATCCAATTTCACAATATGGATAATATCACAGGGCTTTCCTGCTTTCTCTTTCTTCTCTACAATTCGCTTATATTTATCAATCTGGCTGGACAAGGGTATCATCCAATAAATTCCTCTGCTTGTATCTTCAAAGCAATAATAGTGTGGTCTATTTCCTGCCTTATTGCCTTTGAGATATGGATCAGACATATCCTCAAAAAACTTGTCTTTTATAATATAAAACCCTGTTTTCTTCATTCGTTCCAACCTCACTACGGAAAAAGTCCTCCACCTTGCGGCGAAGGACTATACTTTCAACCCAACCACTTATATACCGCATATTGGTCAGCGGTAAACTTTCAACCCGACCATTTATATACCACATATCGGTCAGTGGTAAACTTTCTTTGTACCAACATTCTAACAAGCACAAAGAGAAAAGTCAATAAAACTTTCCATTAAAATTTTATGCCAATACTACATAACTTATGCTAAATTTACAAATTTTGTTTCTGGATCATCTTTTAAACATTTTTCAACGCCATATTTCTGGTAAATTCCATAACTCCGGCAATTCCCTGAGCCATAAATATCTGTTGTGCTTCTGTGCTAGCTTTTTTCTTATTTTCATCTGACAAGTTATTGTATTCATGCAGAATTTCTTCTGCTTTTTGAGAAAATTTTGTCCAAAATTTAATATATTCTCTCATTTCCTGCGTTTGGTCATTCATAATACTCAATTCCTCTCATTTCACATACCGTAAACTATTGATGTTTCTTTATATATTCTTCCTTGACTATATCAATCGTTTTGCCACCTATACCGAAATTTTTATCAGATACCTCTTTAATTGTGGTAACAAAAAACTCCTGCGGTACTTTCATAATCTCAGAAGAAACTTCTGTCAATCGCTTAATCAGCAGCTCTTTTTGCTCGTCTGATAACGCTCCACTTTCGACCGTAATATATGGCATTTCCACTTTCCTCACTTTCCGATTACAAATCCAGTGCAATTGGGGCAATATTACCTGCCCCTATGTTTTTCTTTCCTTTTCTGCTGTTTCAGTTCAAACTGTCGCTGTTTCTCCGTTTCCCGTTGCTTCCGGCTCACAATCTTGCGTTCAGTTTTCAACTGCTCCTGCTGTAATTTTAAAGCCTGTTGCGATTTTGTGCCTATCCCGGTATTCTGTATTTGTTTCCGTACTTCTCTCTGTACCCGTTTAGGATTGCGACCGGTTTCTTTTACATCAGTTGCCACAGCCGGACTAAATCGCAACTGATAGTATTTTTTCAAAATGAAATCGTATATTTCATAGTCTTTTGGTTCTGCCCCAAACGTAACCTTGCACACAGATAATTTTCCCTCTAATACACGTTCAAACACTCCCACCCAAAAGGGTTCTTCAAAAAATACTGTCAATTTTCCCGATACTTTGTCCATGACAATTCCTCCTTAAAATAATTGTAATGAACAAAGAACGGA
>CAJTMS010000115.1:585-2516 GCA_910577155.1 uncultured Mailhella sp. | reverse complement strand
AAGCAACCGAAAACAAGAGATAAACCGCCAGCACCACACTATTCCGAACCAAAGACCAAAAGACAAGCATTATGGAAATGTCCATAGCCAGTTATACACATTTCCACGAATGCCGACTATGGCGTTACTCTAATTTATCTATTTTATATAATATTTAACGAAAAACATCAAAAATATAATGACAAGCATTCCATTATGTGATATAATATAAAAAACAAAATAAAGGAGTATCAATTATGGATAGGATAGAAAACATTAAAAAAGCAAGCTATCTCATTGGAAAAGTAGGAAAAGTATTTCAAATAGTATTTGGAATATTTACAGGAATGTTTTTGATTTCTCTTATCATACTGTTTGTACTGCGTAGTACACTCAATACGATGATTGTTGAATCTCAAACAAGTTTTGATTTTAGCAATATGGGGTATTGGACTAAAAAATTAGCAAGTGAAGGTAAGGTAGCGGAAGCCAGTATTGTGTTTTTAATATCAGGAATATTGTTTTCGTTAATTTTGACAATAATCATGCACTTTATTGTCAAAATATTCAAAAAAATTTGTAATGATTATTCGCCATTTTTACCCGAAATTGTAAAAGATATAAAAATTGTTTTGTTATTAACTACATTACTAATTTTAAAAAACAGTATCGGATTAGGCATTATTTCTGGTTTTACATTTTGGGGGATCATAGAACTTTATGAGTATGGGTGCGAATTACAAAATCAAGTAGACGAAACATTATAGGTGTGATAAATATGGCTATTATTTTAAGATTAGATAGAGTTATGGCAGATAGAAAAATTTCATTGAATGACTTAGCTGAACAAGTAGGAATTGCAAATGTAAACTTATCTAAAATAAAAACTGGAAAGGTAAGTGCTATTCGATTTTCTACATTAAATGCAATATGTGATGTATTGGATTGTCAACCGGGAGATATATTAGAATTTCAAAAAGACCAATCAAGTAACAAAACAAGTCAAGCTAATAAATAAGTATTATTTTGAGGTAGTAAATGAGAAGTGATAGTCTAAAATGTTATACTCCTCCGAATAATAAAAAGCAACACTCTTTATGTCGTTAGAAAAAATTTTCTATGATATGTTCATACGAATACAAAGAACATATCATGTATGTTTTCAATAACAGGAGGTGGAAATTGTCGCTAAAATAATCATACTCACGTTCAATGACGCAGAAGAAAAAGCAGTTGAGGAAGCCATAGCCGCCCTTGTTGATATGATACCGCTGGAAGCCATACAGCCGCCACATTCCCCTATGCTGATTTTTCCGGGATTGGAAATCAGACCACACCAACGCCGGGTACTGAAAGGCGGTGCAGACATAAGCCTAACCCGTTTGGAATACGGCGCACTCTGCTACCTTGCCGCCAGTCCGGGGCGAGTATTCACAAAGGCACAGATTTTTGAAGCCGTATGGAGCATGGAAAGCGATAGCTGCCAGTCAAGCGTGACAAATGTGATTTACAACTTGCGGAAAAAGATAGAGCCGGACAGCCAAAACCCCACCTACATAAAAACCGTTTTAGGCATGGGCTACAAGTTTGCTTCTGGGGAATGACAACTGAATAACCGCCGCTATTAACGGCAACGCAGAAGCAGGAAATCAAGAAAAGGTTTCCTGTTTTTTTGCGCCCATTTTTGGCATTTTTGAAAATCGTCAGTATTATGCCGTGCAAAGGGATAAAAAGAAATCTCTGCCCGTTTTGTCAAATCCTGTTAGGAAAAGACGAAAAGAAATTTCGCAAAACATTGCCTGATTTTCATTTCCGTGCGTAGTAGGTAATAGAGGGGTAAATTTTGCCGCAGAGTTGGCAAAAGCCCCGCCCTCTCCGTGGAGGGTATCAGCGGAAAGCCCACACAGAGGAAGCCGCCGCTTTTTAAGAGCAAGATTCTACCACAGTACCAA
>CAJTMS010000115.1:0-575 GCA_910577155.1 uncultured Mailhella sp. | reverse complement strand
AGGCATGGGCTACAAGTTTGCTTCTGGGGAATGACAACTGAATAACCGCCGCTATTAACGGCAACACAGAAGCAGGAAATCAAGAAAAGGTTTCCTGTTTTTTTGCGTCCAAAAGCGGGGGAAATTTTACGCCGCACTAAAAAATTTCAAAAGGTTTTTCAAAACATTGCCAAATTTTCATTTTTTCCCGTAGTAGGTAATAGAGGGGAAAACAAACGCCGGACAGTTTGGCGTTTTTTGTAACCGTTTGTATATTATTGCGAAAAGAAATTCCAACAAAAGATATAAAACCTTGCCTGTTTGCGTTTGCCGTGCGTAGTAAGGTATAGGGGGAAAATAACTGCCGCTTTGTCAGGCAGTTTTCTCTTTTATGTGGCGTAGAAAATGAAAAAATTTCTGAAAATGTCCGTCCATTTTGGCTTTTGCGGTTTTGTAGGTATTAGAGGGGGAAATGCCGCCTCAGAGTTGGCACAATCCCCGCCCGCCGAGGGTATCAGCGGAAAATCCACATAGAGGAAGCCGTTACTTTCTAAAAGCAAGATTCTACCACAGTACCAAATTTCGCTAATCGCTCA
>CAJTMS010000114.1 GCA_910577155.1 uncultured Mailhella sp. | reverse complement strand
TGTCCTTTTTATTTGCATGCAGTTTTCTTTTTTCCGCCGTCTATGTTTTTTATAACCAAAAGTTTACCTTTTACATGCTTCCTACACGGGCATGGGAACTTTTATGCGGCGGGATTTTAGCCTATACCGAGTGGACGCCGAAAACGCAAAAAAATAAAATTCGCTGTTTTCTTTTGGGCACAGCCCTTATGGTTTTTGCCATTGTCCGCTACACGGACAATATTTATCCGGGTTTTTACGCTCTCTTTCCCTGTTTTGGAGCAGTCTTGTACATTGCAGGCGGAACCGGCTTGCAGTCCCGCTTTGCGGATTTGCTCATCAAAAATAAAGTCCTTGTTTTTATCGGGGTTATTTCCTATTCTTTGTATTTATGGCACTGGCCTGTCTTAGTCTATTACCAAAACTGGCTCTATCAGCGGGAAATCACGGCAGAAAGCGCCTGTCTGCTCTTGGCGGTGATTTTTCTTCTCTCTGCTTTTTCATGGCGTTTTATTGAAAAACCCGTCCGCCAAAAGCCTGTTTTCAAAAAACATGCGGTGCTGTGGACAGGGGTTGCCTGTTCCTTTGGCATTATGCTCCTTTTTATTAACAATTTAAAATTTACGCTTTCTTCCGATGAGGGCTATCATTTTACCCATTCTGAACTGCCTGCGGAATACGTTGCAAACAATGCCGATAAGACGCTTTTATTATTAGGGGACAGCCATTCTTTCCACTTGAGACCGCTGGCATTTGCCTTAGGGGAAAAATACAGTATTTCCTGCTATAATGCGAATATGCCCATGCCTTACCGTACTTATAACGCCGGCAAAACGAAAAACGAAATAAAGAGCTATGAACAGACCTATCAGAGCGTTGCGGATAAAATTAAAACGCGGCAGTTTGATACTGCCGTTATCGCCTATCGTTACTCATGGCATATTGACGGCATTGAAATAAAAAGAAAAAATGCAATCCTCTATCCCCTCAAATCTCTCGATGAGAAGAGTGACGACCCGTATCAGGCATTGTACAGAAGCTTGAAAGATATTATTCTCCTTTTGCAGGAAAACGGCGTCAAAAAGATTTATCTTGTTAATTCACTTCCGCAGGCAAATTCCTCTGTTCCGCAGTCTGCAAATAAGCTCTCGTTTTTATTCAAGCTGACGCCTGAAAAAATCAATGCGGCTCTGGGAGAAACAACTGAGGAGTATCAGGAACGGACAGGAAAAATATATCCCCTCTTGCAGGCGCTGACAGAGGAATTTCCCGGCGTTTATTTCCTTGACCCCGCCCCGTATTTTTTAAATGACCAAAAAACAGGCTATGACGTGATACGGGGAAAAACCGCCCTTTACTGGGACGACGACCATTTGTCAGACGAAGGGGCAATGCTCTTGGCTCCCCTCTATGAACCCATTTTTCAATCAATGCAATAAGACGGCGTGAAGCGGAGAAAACATGCAGGCAAAAGAGTACAGAGCAGATATAGACGTGCTTCGTGCAATTGCTGTTTTGGCAGTAATTTTTTACCACAGCCATATCCCTTTTTTCAGCGGGGGCTATGTGGGCGTCAGTATTTTCTTTGTGATTTCAGGTTATTTGATTACGGGGATTATCAAGCGCAGGCTCGAAAATAACAGTTTCAGCTTTGTGGAATTTTATGAAAACCGTGTCCGCCGTATTTTCCCCGCTCTTTTTTTCATGGTGTTTTGTCTGGTGCTCTTTGAATGGTTCACCTCCGTGAATATTCTTGAGCGGCGTGAGCTGTACAGCGCTGCAAAGCGTGTGCTTTTAACCGTTCCCAATATTTATTTTTACCTGCACACCAACTATTTTGACCCTGCCGCTGAAACCATACCCCTTTTGCATACGTGGTCGCTGGGCGTGGAAGAACAGTTTTATTTTATTTTTCCGCTCTTATTATGTATTTTTTATTCTTATCTCTTTCGGTTGAATAAGAGAAAAACGGTATATCTTTTGTCCTTTTTATTTGCATGCAGTTTTCTTTTTTCCGCCGTCTATGTTTTTTATAACCAAAAGTTTACCTTTTACATGCTTCCTACACGGGCATGGGAACTTTTATGCGGCGGGATTTTAGCCTATACCGAGTGGACGCCGAAAACGCAAAAAAATAAAATTCGCTGTTTTCTTTTGGGCACAGCCCTTATGGTTTTTGCCATTGTCCGCTACACGGACAATATTTATCCGGGTTTTTACGCTCTCTTTCCCTGTTTTGGAGCAGTCTTGTACATTGCAGGCGGAACCGGCTTGCAGTCCCGCTTTGCGGATTTGCTCATCAAAAATAAAGTCCTTGTTTTTATCGGGGTTATTTCCTATTCTTTGTATTTATGGCACTGGCCTGTCTTAGTCTATTACCAAAACTGGCTCTATCAGCGGGAAATCACGGCAGAAAGCGCCTGTCTGCTCTTGGCGGTGATTTTTCTTCTCTCTGCTTTTTCATGGCGTTTTATTGAAAAACCCGTCCGCCAAAAGCCTGTTTTCAAAAAACATGCGGTGCTGTGGACAGGGGTTGCCTGTTCCTTTGG
>CAJTMS010000113.1 GCA_910577155.1 uncultured Mailhella sp. | reverse complement strand
CTTAACGTCATTTTTAGCTGTACTACATTGATTTTGATTTCTTTCCTGCATTTCGGGCAGAAAAGCGGAAAGTTCAAAAGCACCGTGTCCCCATACACCTTCGTCCTTGTTTTACCTCCACAAGCCGGACAGTGAATCCATAAGGATTTATTTTTCATTACATCACACTTTCTTGATACCAATTCCTACTCTGCGGCTTGCGTCTGGTTTTAGAAATCAGCATACCTTACCCATTTATGACAGTTCCTATTTTTCCGGTGTTCCTGATTGCAAAGCCATACGGGATTCTTCAGCGGACAGTTTTTTATGAAGATTCAAAGCCATAAAAACAGTGATAATGGCGGCCAGAACATCAGCAACCGGCTGGGAGTAAATGACACCGTTTAATCCTAAAACTCCTGGCAGAAACCAGATAACCGGCACAAAGCAGATTCCCTGTCGGCAAGCGCCAAGAAAGCAGCCCTCCTTCGCCTTTCCCATTACAAGAAATAAGAAGGAGTACACGGTATAAAATCCAAAAAGGATAAATGACAGACCATTTGCCCGTAACGCTGCCGCACCAATCTGAATCATTTCGGTATCTCCTTTTGTAAACAATGCCATAATCTGTGACGGGAATATAGCGGCTATCAATCCAAAAACCACACAAAATATGGTTGACCACAGAACAGAGGTTTTAATCGCTTCATATAAGCGACTAAATTTTTTTGCTCCGTAGCTGAATCCGGCGATTGGCTGAAATCCTTTCAAGAAACCGAAAACAATCAAGGTTCCCATAGACATAATTTTTGTAAGCGGCCCCATGGCGGCAAGGGCAGAGCCGCCATATTCTTTTGCCCCATTGTTTATCATACTGATAGACATACTGGTCAGAACTTGAAAGAGTAATGTGGGAATCCCTATTTTCAAAATTTCAGACATTATTTCCTTTGAAAAACAGCAGTCTTTCATGCGAAAATGGAATATGCTCTTTTTCCGGAAAATATAGCACAGGTAAACCACCGTGGAAATCACCTGAGAAATAGCCGTGGCAATGGCTGCGCCGGCAACTCCAAGATTCAGGACGTAGATAAAAATGGGGTCTAATATCACATTCAGGACAGCGCCGGCCATTAACGCACACATGGCTGTCTTTGCGGCTCCCTCACTGGACACGATATTATTCATTGTGACATTGAAAACATTAAAAATGGAAAACGTGATGTAAATGCTGGTATAGGTAATCGCATAAGGCATAACGCTTTCCAATGCGCCTATCTGATTTAATATTGGTTTCAGAAATATGACGGAGCCTATAATAACAATCGCTCCAATCAATACACTGCTGTATAAAGCTGTACTGGCTACCTTATCAGCGGTATCTTTATCCCCTCGCCCCAACAGCCTGGAAAGATATGCCGCCGCCCCGTTCCCGAAAAGCAGCCCCAGGCCGACAACAATCTGCCCCAAAGGAAAAGCGACTGTAACCGCCCCCATCTGATCCGTACCTAATCCACCGACAAAGTAGGTATCTGCCAGATTATAAAGTGCATTAATCAGCATACCTATCATGGTTGGCAGTCCCAGTGCCAAAAGAGCCTTTGGTATTGGCACAGCCCCCAGTAGTTCCATTTTCTTGCTTTGCTCGTTCATGTCGTTTTCTCCTTTCGCTTGACTAATACTATTATTTATACTACTATAAATTATAATAGTTGCACAACAGAGAATATATTACTATAATTTATAGTATCTGTCAAGTATCAAAGGAGAACGAATATGGCCACAATCGACCTAATTGTACTGGGAATTTTAAAAAGGGAATCTTTAAGCGCCTACGATATTCAAAAACTGGTTGAGTACCGTAACATATCCAAATGGGTAAAAATCAGCACTCCTTCAATTTATAAAAAAGTCCTTCAACTGGAAGAAAAAGGATTTATTAAAAGCCGTATTGAAAAAGAGGGAAAAATGCCGGAAAAAGCCGTCTATTCTCTAACCCGGCAGGGAGAGCAGGAATTTGAAAAACTTATGCTGGAAATTGCCGCAAAGTCCATCAACATTTATCTGGATTTTAATGCTGTGATTGTAAACCTGAACAGCCTCTCACAAGAAAAACAGAATGTATGTCTGGCAAATATTGAGAACAACATCAAGCAATTAAAATCCTATCTGGAAGAAAACTTTCTTGCAAAGGAAAATATACCGGACGTTCCTGAAAACGGAATGGCAGTTCTGCAGCAACAGCTTATTCTTGCCAGGGCAATCGAAACATGGATTTCTTCTCTAAAGAAAAATGCCAGTAATTCCGACCTGGACAATACAGAAAAATGATTCTGTCAGAACCAGACAAAGAGAGGCGAAAAGAATACCTTTCTTCTGCCTCTCTTTGTTGTTCCCTGTTTAATTGTAAATCAGTTCATGCAAAATGGTTTCCTCTGCCTGCGCCTTACAGTTATTTACCAGCCCTACCCATTTCATCTGGTCGGCTGCTTTCAGTTCCTCGGTCACACCGGCGGCCTTCATCAGCTGCTGCATAAGAATATCCATTCGCTCATTGGCAGTCTTG
>CAJTMS010000112.1:1477-2550 GCA_910577155.1 uncultured Mailhella sp. | reverse complement strand
TTCTTGATGTATCTATGCTGGATGATAAACAATACAAGCTTTTACAATCCTTTTTACTAAGTTTACAGAAATGACAAGGCTGTATCTGTATCACATGCCCTGTCATTTCTGTTTTTTATCACCGCCTTTCAACACACTTATGTCAGAACCGTTCTTTCATCTCTGTCAGCATAGTTTGAATCTTTGCTATCTCCGTGTTATTGATTGTAAGCAGATATTCTTTCAACACAATCACACTTGAAATTTCATATGTGTACTCTTCTTTATAAAGCCTCTCCATACCCAGCCTTATAAGTTCAAGAAGCCCGGCTGTGTTATGTAGCTTTGTCTGAATGTTATCAACTACATCTTCCAGCCTTCTTAACTCTTTACGAATGTTCTTCGTTTCTTCCATATTGTTCAACCTCCTGCTTTTTAATGGGTGGAGATTGTAACGCTGTGACAGTGGGATTACAAGCCCTATAATAAAAATTTTCAGTCTGCCAAATATACTGTCAGTTTTTTGATGTCTGCTGTTTTATTTTTTCCAGTACCAGTGGCAGACATTAGATTTTGTTTTTGTCCCACTTTTATATTTTTAACATGCATATTGAAAAGCATGAAATAATTGATTTTATGTGTGATGATGTAAAAGTAACTTTTACATCAACCTGTTTATATAGGTTTAACTAAAAATACTGGCTTACATATATAAGCCGTTGCCGGCTGATGGCTTACGGAGTTTGTTATAAATCGTCTGACGGTTCGTATTGAACCGCTTCGCAATCTCTATAACAGACATGCCCTTTTTATGCAAATATTTTACTTCATCAATGTCTATATCCTCCCGGCTGTTCTTCACCCGTTTATCTAACCGATTTTGCAGTACATCCTGCATCCACAGCAAATCCCGGTTTTCCTTTTCCAGTGTCTCTATTCTTCCTTTATATGTTTCCATTTCTCTTTCCAGACGGTTCATTTCCCTCTTTGCATTGTTTAATCTTCTGTCAAGGTTCTCATTTTCTTCTGCAAGCTGTTCCATCACATATCCTCGATATGCCCGTTTTACACTTTTTAACATAGTTTCTATTACT
>CAJTMS010000112.1:622-1469 GCA_910577155.1 uncultured Mailhella sp. | reverse complement strand
CCCATCACATATCCTCGATATGCCCGTTTTACACTTTTTAACATAGTTTCTATTACTTCTATAGTATCCATTCTGTCAAATGTATAACTCAAATTTACATAATCGTCGCCCAGTTTTTCGTGTATTGCAGTATTCAA
This sequence comes from uncultured Mailhella sp., assembly GCA_910577155.1. Lineage (GTDB taxonomy): Bacteria > Desulfobacterota > Desulfovibrionia > Desulfovibrionales > Desulfovibrionaceae > Taurinivorans. Next base: position 1,332 of record CAJTMS010000112.1, on the reverse strand, counting down.
ATGAAATAACGCAAGGTCAAGTTCCCTGCTTCTTATATTCTCTCCCATATCAAGCCCTCCTTTCAAAAGTCTATCGGCTTATTATCCGCCTCATATGCTGTTACTTTTCTGTAAAATGTACTTCTGCTTATATTCAGTTGCATACTTGCAAAAGTAGCTGTTATATTTCCAGACTTCCATTGTTGATAAATTTCATCAAATGTATCTAATTGTTTTGCTGGTCTGCCTTTGTATTTTTTTTGTTGTTTCGCTATCTCTATGCCTTCTCTCTGCCGTTGCCTTATGTACTCTCTTTCCAACTCTGCTACCGCGCCAAATATTGTAAGCATGAACTTGCCAGCCGGAGTGTTTGTATCAATGTTTTCTTTTTGGCTGACAAATTGTACATGCTTACTGTTTAACTGCTCTGTCAGTTCCAGTAAATCTTTTGTATTCCTTGCAAACCTTGAAATGCTTTCCACGACTACAGAATCACCCTCACGCACAAAATTCATCATCTCTTGTAAGAAAGGTCTTTCCATATCCTTACCGCTCATTTTATCAATGTACACTCTATCTACCTTCAGTAACTTCATAAGTTCCTCCTGCCTTGCCGTATTCTGTTCTTTTGTACTGACTCTGACATATCCGATTTTCATAGTGTCTGCTCCTTTCTCAACTAGACATTAAGATGTGAGATATCAAAAATTTTCATCATTCCAGAAAGTGTC
>CAJTMS010000112.1:0-582 GCA_910577155.1 uncultured Mailhella sp. | reverse complement strand
TTTTCGCACATGGAAACTGTTCCAGTAGAGCGTATACCCTACTTTTGAAACACTTCTTGAAACATATTTCATTTATCCCCTTTTCTTTTTAGAGCAGAATTAAAAGTACACTTTAAAAAATAAAAATGCCTGTATCCATTTCAATACAGACATTTCTTTATATCAAAAAAGTTGAAACATTTGAAACATTTGAAACTGGCTCTTTTTCACTCACATAGAGGCCCCAATCCTCACCCAACTGTTGGACCCCTCTATAATCCTCTATATTACCCTTAAACTATGTCCAAATATTTCATACAGTATTTTCCCCGGACCGTCCCCAGACCCCTTTTAAAAACCCTCTGGCATACATTATCTTAAATTTTGTTGGAACTTTGTTGGAACGCCCCCTTTTTCAATCCTTGGCACACTCCCTTTTTTACAGTCAAAAAATCTTCCCCACGTCTAAATCTTCAGTAAAAAAATGACAGCAAAAAAATACGAGCTTTCAAAAAAGCCCGTATTTTCAAGGAAAAATCGGCGTGACAGGATTTGAACCTGCGACTTCTACGTCCCGAACGTAGCGCTCTACCAAGCTGAGCC
>CAJTMS010000111.1 GCA_910577155.1 uncultured Mailhella sp. | reverse complement strand
CAAAACTTTTTAAACTTTTTTATAAAATTTGTTGCAACTATTTCCGGAGATGCTCTAGTTACCTATAAAAAAGTCCCCCATAACATGAGGGACCATATTGGTTATCAGTTATTAAATGTGTTACTTGTTTTTAATAGATGCAGCGATAAAATCGCGGAATAAGGGGTGAGCTTTCATGGGATTGGATTTAAATTCCGGGTGGAATTGGCAGCCAACAAACCAAGGATGATCCGCAATTTCGATAATTTCCATCAGTTCACTGTCCGGAGATGTTCCGCTGAAAACAAGCCCTTTTTCTTCAAGCACTTCTTTAAATTTATTGTTAAATTCATAGCGGTGCCTGTGTCTTTCGAAGATTTCAGGAGTCATATATGCTGCATAGGCTTTACTGCCTTCTTTCAGTACGCAGGGATATGCTCCAAGGCGCATGGTTCCTCCCTTATCACTGCTGCCATCGCGAACTTCCCGCTTATTGGTTCTAAAGTCAAACCATTCTTTAATAAGATAAATAACGTTATTTTTGCATTCCGGCATAAATTCTTCAGAATTAGCGTCGCTGATGCCTCCTACATGACGGGCAAATTCCATAACCGCACATTGCATGCCCAAGCAAATGCCAAAGAAGGGGATTTTGTTTTCACGGGCATATTGAATTGCTGCAATTTTTCCTTCCACTCCCCGATAGCCAAAACCACCGGGAACAAGAATACCGTTACAGCCTTCAAGCATTTTTACAACATTATCTTTGGTAATTTCTTCTGAGTTGACATAACGGAGTAAGACCGTGGCACGATTGGCAACGCCTGCATGGACGAGTGCCTCGTGAAGACTTTTGTAGGCTTCTTTTAAATCTACATATTTTCCAACAATGCCGATGATTACAGTATGCTGCGGATGATTAAAATCATCAATTAATTTACGCCAAGAATCAAGCTTTGGATTGCCTGCATTTAATTGCAGCATAATCACAACTTTTTGATCAAAGCCTTCTTCATAAAATTTTAACGGTACTTCATAGACATTTTTTACATCAACTGAGGAAAACACCGCCCCTTCTTCCACATTACAGAAAAGGGAAATCTTCCGTTTTAATTCGGTAGGAATAGCCTCCTCACAGCGACAAAGAACAATATCAGGCTGCACGCCAATGGAAAGAAGTTCTTTTACACTGTGCTGTGTAGGCTTAGTTTTATATTCCCCTGCTGCCCGAAGATACGGAACAAGGGTTAAATGAATATTCAAACAATTATTTCTGCCAAGTTCGGAACGGAGCTGACGCATAGCTTCAAGAAAAGGCAAACTTTCAATATCACCAACTGTACCGCCAATTTCAATAATCGCAACATCGGGAGCCTCTTCAGGACTGACATCAGCTGCTAAGCTTAGCATTGTGCGTTTGATTTCATCAGTAATGTGGGGAATAACCTGTACGGTTCCGCCCAGATAATCACCGCGGCGTTCCTTATTTAATACGGTATAATAAATACGACCGGCAGAAGTGCTGTTCTTTTTTGATAAGGATACACCAAGATAACGTTCATAATGACCTAAATCAAGGTCTGTTTCAGCTCCATCATCAGTAACATAAACTTCACCATGCTGAAAAGGGTTCATGGTTCCGGGGTCTACGTTAATATATGGATCAAGTTTTTGGATAGTAACTTTAAGTCCTCTTGCTTTAAGCAGTGCGCCTAATGAAGCGGCTGCAAGCCCTTTCCCTAAGGAAGATAAAACACCGCCTGTTACAAAAATAAACTTGGTTTTCATGCTGACCTCAATTAAAGTTTTTATGCTTTATAATCTTGGTAAAAGCTAACAAAAATTTTTCTTTTTGTCACGCATTGACCTTTATTTATTTCGCTACTATACTATATTTTGGAAAGAAGGAAAGAAATATTTTTACAAAAAAAATATAAATTAAAACAAATAGTTTTACCTAAAATAAGAAATGGAGTTAAAATGGCAACTGTAAAAGCACTTGTTTTAACGGGTTATGGCACCAATTCACATAAAGAAACTGCATACGCTGTTCGTCAAGCCGGCGCTGATGCAGCAGAAATTGTGCACTTTTCCGATATTGTTTCCGGTGCAGTAAAATTAAATGACTATCAATTCTTGCTTTTTCCCGGCGGTTTTTTAGACGGTGATGATTTAGGAGCCGCCCATGCTGCCGCCCAACGCTGGCTGTATTTAAAAGATAACGAAGAAAAACCCCTTCTTGACCATTTAAATAAATTCTTAGATGACGGAAAACTGATAATGGGAATTTGCAACGGTTTCCAACTTCTTGTCAAACTCGGTATTTTACCAAGTCTTGATAATAAACGTTTTGAACGTCAGGTTTCTTTAACGCACAACCTTTCTGCCCGCTATGAAGACAGATGGGTACAATTAAAAGCTAATCCAAACAGCCCTTGCATTTTCACAAAAGGCATTGATTTTATCCAAGTACCGGTCCGTCATGGTGAAGGACGTATTGTTACCCCTGATGAAGCAACCCTTCATCGCTTAGAACAGGAAAATTTAATTTGCCTGCAATATACAAACCCAAACACAGACAAAGTAACGGAAGAATATCCTTATAATCCAAATGGTTCTCCTAAAGGCATTGCAGGCTTGACTGACCCCACCGGACATGTGCTGGGACTTATGCCCCACCCGGAAGCATTTAACCATGTGACTAATCATCCCCATTGGGCAAACAGCCGCGATAAAAAAGTAACTACCTTGGGAACTGTCATTTTTGAAAATGCAATTAATTATTTAAAAGGTTAATAACAATAACCATAC
>CAJTMS010000110.1 GCA_910577155.1 uncultured Mailhella sp. | reverse complement strand
AATTTCTTTTCCTGCACGATATTCAGTTGTCAATTTTCAGTTGGAATCTCATTCATTGAGATTCCGAGAAGTTATAGGTAAAATCATTGACGCTGCAATGAAGCTATTTTTAGAAAAAGGGTATGAAAACACCACTATGCAGGACATTGTTGAGGCCAGCGGAATGTCAAAAGGGGCCATATACCATTACTTTAAGAGCAAGCAGGAAATAGTTGCTTATCTATCCAATTATGAAAAGGAGCAATTTACCAACCGCCTCAAAGAATTGGCAGCACATCCGGGAATGACGGCACAGCAAAAAATCAGGCAGATTGTTGCTTACCTCTTTTCCAATGACACCCTCTCTACACTCACAAAAGAAAAATGGGCAGAAAAAGTTCCTTTTGCGCTGCTGGACACTCTGCGAAATTCTCTGAATGTTCTTTCCGGCTACTTAGAGGAAATTTTGCGGCAAGGTACGGCAAACAAGGAATTTGATTGTAAATATCCCAAGGAGCTGGCCGGTGTGCTGATACTTCTGGTTGATATTTGGCTTGACCCGATTATTGTTGAAAGCGACTATCAAGAAATGTGCGAAAAGGTGAACTTTATCACACTTCTGGCTGCCAAATTTGATACGCCAGTTTTCAACTCGGAATTAACCGCACAGCTAAAGGAGGGCCTACGGCGCTATTATGAATAATTTTAGAAAATGGAATATCTTAAAGGAAATTAAAAGCTGGTCTGCTGCCTACCAAACTGTCCAGAGGATAGGCGCTAATTTTGATTGCCTGATTTATGAAATGCTGTTTCTTCCGGGAAAGGCTTTGGCCGATCAGTTGGGCATCCCGGCCTTTCGCCTGTTCTCAACCTTTGCTCTGAGCGAAAAGGTGTTGCGCGATTTCGGAAAAACCGGCGGCTGGTATATGACCGCAATCTTTCGTTATCCAAAACTATGTAGACTGTTTTCTAAAGTGATCCAAAAAAAATTTGGCTTGCGTTATGGGGATATTGCTAAGGAAATGGTATATAATGCGCCCAATTTGAATTTCACCTATACGGTTAGAGATTTTCAGATATATCCCAATGAGTTTCCTGATACTAACTATAAGTACGTTGGCCCAGCAATCGGTGATCGCGTGGAACAGGACTTTAATTTTTGAAAAATGACAAAGCCCATCATTTACATTTCTCTCGGAACCCTGTTGAATACTTCCTCAGCGTTCTTTCGGAAATGTATAGACGCTTTTCGTGATGAACCTGTTTCCGTGATAATTTCCATTGGAAAAACGGTTAAGAAAGAACAGCTCGGAAAAATACCAGATAACATTTTTATCTATCCTTTTGTCCCGCAGTTAAAAATACTGAAAAGGGTCTCTCCCTTTATCACTCACGGCGGGATGAACAGCGTAAATGAAGCCTTGTATTATGGAACACCGATGCTGGTTATCCCTGTCGGCAACGATCAGCCGCGGGTAGCGCAGCAGATTGAAGATTTACATTTGGGAAAATATCTCAAAAGAAAATCACTGACCCCGTCCATACTCAAAGACAATGCAAAAATGATTTTGCAAAATACGTCCTATAAAGAAAATATCATTCCATTTCAGCAAAAATCGCAAGCAGCGGGCGGGAATGCTGCAATCGCAGAGATGGTTTTATCGGAACTATGCCACATAGCGGAAAAAGCATGAAGTTTCATACTCTCATATCCCCTTTCCTTTGCTGTAGGTTCTGCGCTTTTTCCCTCGGTAACTGTCGGTTCTTTTAGCTGTTCCTTTGCTTTGTTATGGAATGGTCACACTCGGTCAATTTCCATCTTTTGGTGGTGGCTGTTAGCCGATAGAAACATGGCGATACCTTCTTTGATACCGCCATAAGCATTTTTATCAAAAAAATAGACGGCTCTGAATTTCAAAGCCGTCCATAAAATACTTTCACGCATTGGCAATGATTGCTGTACGACGGCTTTTTTCTATTTCCGACGTGCAACAATTTAACGCAAATATTCGATATTTCCTGTCTGTATTTCGGTTATATGCTGCCGGATATGTTCTTCAGACCAATTCCACCATTTTATTTTGAGCAGAAAATATAGGAAATGGATAGGTGGATAGAGAAGATAAATTGTGATTTGCACTGTTAAATATAAACTTTGCCCCGCAAGCAATCGAACAAAACTTACTAATTATCAGCTTATCTTGATTGATTGGGTATTGATACAAAACATTGTTCTTTTCAAATTCTCTTGGTTCTTCGAGGAAATCATTATACATTGTATAATCGCCAACTATGATATTAGGGTTGCTAATAACGCTTTTTAAATAAATTGTTTCCCTGTCTTTTGAACGGGGATAAATCTTCTGTGACATAACGATTCCTTTCTTGTTATATAGGCAAAAATTTGAATTTTCTGCCTTTCTGATATGCTCCATCAGGATTGCCATGCACATATAACAGCGTTCCGACATTTCCATGATAAACAAATCTGGTACACATAATATAATGGCCGCCTTTCTCAAAATATTGTAAGCGCCAAATATTCCTGCGGATTTTCTAATCTCATGAATTCCTCTATGATTGTAAATGGAAGATAGTTAGACTATTTCACTACAATTACGGAGGATTGGTTATGGCAACTACTCGCAAAACTCGTGTTCCGATGACGGAACAGATCAGGCTTATCAATGAATGCCGCCAAAGCGGCATGACAGATGCTGACTGGTGCCGTGAAAACGACATCGCAGTAAGCACCTTTTATAACTGGGTCAGCCGCTGCAGGAAAGTAGCAGCGGATCAGATTCCGGCACCGAGTTATGCTCATTGTGAG
>CAJTMS010000109.1 GCA_910577155.1 uncultured Mailhella sp. | reverse complement strand
AGAGAAACGGCTTCGCCGCCTTCGGTAGCTGTAAAAGTTTCTCCCCCTGCACCCCTTTACAAAACTTTTTAATCTTTATGATAAAATATTCTGAATGTTATCAGAAAAATCTCCAATATGCTGATAAAAAGCGGCTGCAAAATCAACCTTGGTTTGAAAATACTGGATAAACGGGAAGATGGCTATCATAATTTGAAAACCATCTTCTATCCTTTATCTATGCCTGATGAATTTTCAGATGAAATATCCATTGAAAAAATACGTGCGAAACATGTTGAATTTTCATGCAATATTCCGGATATAGATCCGCAAAACAACACCCTTACCAAGGCCTACACACTTTTTCAATCCTGTTGTCCCCTTGATTTTGGGCTCAAAATTCATTTAACAAAGCGTATCCCCCACGGTGCAGGTCTTGGCGGAGGCTCTGCCAATGGCGCGGAAGTTTTAAAATATTTGCAGCGTCAAACCAATAATCGCCTGTCTTTTACCGCACTTCTTGAAACAGCAAGCAAAATAGGGGCAGATGTTCCTTTTTTTCTCTATAATACTCCCTGCCGCGGCGAAGGTATCGGGGAAAAACTGACTCCCATAGACCTTAATTTGAACCGTTATTCCCTGCTCCTCATTCTGCCTGCGATCCAAATTCCAACCGTATGGGCTTTCAAAAAATTAGCGGAACAAAAAAAATTATTGACAAGGAAAAAAGAACAAGTTAGTAAAGCTCGTTCCTGTTTTTTAGGGGATTGGTATTTTCAAAATGACTTTGAGCAAATTGTTTTTGAAAAATACCATAATCTTGCTAAAACAAAGGAAATCCTGCTTCAGGAAAATGCTGTTTTTGCTTCTTTAAGCGGCACGGGCTCAGCCCTGTATGCTTTTTTTTCACAGGAAAAGGAGTGTGCACACGCTGTGAACATGCTTCAAAAACAGACTTTTTTTCATGCATGGAAATACATAGACCTTTCACAACACAATGAAAAAAATTAAATTTTTCTAAAATTTAACTTGCCATTGCAGTTGAGATTGTGTAATGTGGATTTCTGCAATTTGTTGGGATGTCGCCAAGCGGTAAGGCAGCGGGTTTTGGTTCCGCCATTCAGAGGTTCAAATCCTCTCATCCCAGCCATTTTTTTTTGTTCAACACGAAATAAGGATTTTATCATGTACGGGGATATGAAAATTCTTACGGGTACAGCTAATCCACAATTAGCTAAAGATATTTGTGATCACCTTGGTTGCACCTTGACGAATGTGTTAACTTCCGAATTCAGCGATGGAGAACTTCGTGTTGAAATTATCGACAGCGTACGCGGTCAGGACGTTTTTGTTGTCCAGCCAACCTGCAGTCCCAGCAATAATAACTTGATGCAGTTATGCCTTATTATTGATGCACTCAAACGTGCAAGTGCAGGTCGTATTACTGCTGTTATTCCCTATTTTGGCTATGCTCGCCAAGATAGAAAGGTTAGTCCGAGAGCGCCTATCAGTGCAAAGCTTGTGTCTGATTTTATCAGTGTTGCCGGTGCACAGCGTGTTGTTACTGTTGATTTGCACGCAGGACAAATTCAGGGCTTTTTTAATTGCCCCGTGGATAACCTTTATGCAGCACCTGTTTTACTCAATAGCCTGTCTCACATCAAAGGGGATTTGGTTATTGTTTCTCCTGATGCAGGTGGTGTGGAACGAGCTAGAAACTTTGCAAAAAAAGTAAACGCAGGTCTTGCGATTATTGATAAACGCCGTGATCGTCCAAATCAGGCAACTGCTACCCACGTTATCGGTGAAGTAGAAGGAAAAATTGCTATTTTGGTCGATGATATCATTGACACCGCCGGCACAATTTGTGCTGCTACCAATGTTTTATTGGAAAATGGTGCAACAGAAGTACATGCATGTGCAACCCACGCTGTTTTGTCAGGTCCGGCTATCGAACGCTTAAACGATGCTCCTTTCAAATCAGTTATTGTTACCGATACCATTCCTCTTGGGGATAAATTGGGCAAATGTCCAAAACTGGAAGTAGCAAGTATTGCAAGTCTTTTGGCAAAAAGTATTCGTAATATTCACGACGGTGCGTCCGTAAGTGCCTTGTTTATCTAACACTATACTTTATACGATATATGAAGCCTCATATGAGGCATCAAGTACACTAAGGAGATAACCATGTCAGAAATGAAAACACTTTCAGTGCAAAAACGTAATACCCTTGGAAAGGGTCCTAGCCGCCGTTTGCGTGAAGAAGCTATTGTACCTGCTGTGTACTACGCACCTGATGGAAAAAATATTTTAGTTCAAGTAGCACTCAATCCACTTAACAAAATATATGAACAAGTTGGTCGTACAAATGTTTTCAATCTTGAAATTGATGATAACGGAACAAAAACCATGCACCCGGTTTTTGTTTGGGACGCACAATATCACCCTGTAAAAAATACATTCACCCATATTGATTTTTACGGCGTTGAACTCGATAAGGAAGTAAAAGTAAAAGTACGCTTACGCTTTGTTGGTACTTCCAAGGGTGTAAAAGCCGGCGGCAGAATGGAAGTTTACCGTGAAGAAGTGACACTTGTTGCCAAACCCCAAGATATGCCAAGAGTTGTTGACATTGATGTGACGAATTTTGACATTGGAACAAACCTTCGCGCTTCCGGATTGCTGCTGCCTGAAGGCGTCAGAGTTGAATACAAATCTGACTTCTCTATTCTTGCCGTTATGGCTAAGGATAAAGCAAAAGAAGGCGAAGAAGAACTATAAGCAACAATTTTATTTTTCTTCAATAAAATATATATGTTATACCCGATACATTGCACATATTACTGCAAGAGTATCGGGTTTTTATCTTTAAAAGATAATTGCGTTTATAGCAATTTTTAGGTAACTAGAGCAATTCCTGTTAACATCAAGAAATATTAATTCCCTGTTATGGACAACGTC
>CAJTMS010000108.1 GCA_910577155.1 uncultured Mailhella sp. | reverse complement strand
TGTTTTGCTTTTGGAATGTCTGATATGGTCTGCCGTCAGCTTTTTGCTGTTTCTGCAGGTATAGCTGTCTGATTCGGAATCATACTCCATGTTTTCGACTTTCCGGATATCATTTTTATACTTACGGGTTTTGGAAATCTCATAGTTTGCAGGCTTTATATAAGAAAGCTGTCCGTTCAGGTTCTTGGCAAAGAAGGCGCTTGCTTTTTTTTAGGAATTCATTTTCCTCTTCCAGGTCTTTTATGCGCTTTTTCAGGGCGCGCAGCTCGGCATCTTCCTGATGGAGATTACCGCTGCCTACAAATGGATCTGCGGGGTGTTCTTTAAAACGGGACATCCATGTGTAGAGGGTGTTCACATTAACTCCCAGTTCCCTTGCGACCTGTGCCACTGGTACTCCTGACTGTACCCGCTCACATGCTTCTTCCTTGAATTCAATACTGTACGTTTGTGCCATAATCTTTCTTCCTGACTTTCTGGATAGATTATACCGCTTGTTCTATTTGTCTATCAAATGGGGTATAAGGCACGGCACTTCCGCAATCCGTAGGGAATTGATTACGATATGCACATGAATGTTGCCGCTGTGGTTATGCCCGTCCGGGTGGGTGCATTCCTTACAAGTCTGTCGGCTCGGCGTCTATGCATCTGGCTCTTTGATGATGTATTTGTTCTTCCCTACAAATGGAAATTTGAATTATCTTTTAACATAATTTTGATATGGCTTATCATTAAGTGATACTTTACAGCCTAATTTTTTAGCAAATACTTTCATGAACAATTTATTTAATGGACTTACTACATTGTTGAGAAAGATTTCTTTTTTAGAAAAATATTCTGGTTTAGCAAAGTCATTTACCGCTTCTTTATTAAAATAATTATTTTGAGCATAATATTTCCCCATGTTATAAAAAGGTTCTACCATTTGTTTTCCCATTTTGCTGCCTATAAAACTTACTGCAAACATACCACCTTTTAATAGCGTTCCGTTGTACTCACATCCTAATAAAGATGGTAATGTTTCTAAATATGATTCACAACACCTTAATTGGGATGCCTCTGCAAACCCACTTTGTAATAAAAATCCTATTTTGGTATTACAATTTTGCTTTGGTTTTAATGTTTCTAAAAATTCTGCCATAATTCCGGGAATACACTCTACATATAATGGTAAAGCAAACAAAATATTATCATTTTCATAGAATTTTTCTCTCATACTTTCCCATTCATTTCTTTTATATAAATATAATGTTTCCGTTGTATTTCCATTATACTCATATCCCTTTTTTAATTCATCTAATATTTTATCTGTATTACTTTTTTCTTTCGCCCTCGGAGTACAACTAACAATTAATAAGTGCATTTAAAATTTCCTCCTCATTCTCAATATTGTATGTGCCAATCGATGTTCCGTCCAAATTTATCATAACTCTTTCAAGCCATTTTTCTAAAAATTCCCGATTCCCATTTCCTTTATATATTAACCCCATTTTATAATGTTTTTTATATCTAAGGCAATGCCTCATTTGTCCATTTTTAAATCGTAAATTCATTGTCAAAAGAGGTAATATTCTATCAAAAATATTTTTTAACTTATACGATACAAAGCCTAATCTTAAATCTGTTATAAAAACAACTTGTTTTGCTTGCAAAAATTTGATCAGCAATCTTTCATAATCATCTTTTATAGTGCATATTCCCGGTGTTACAAGCCAACAACGATTACAACCTATGCAGCCTTTTATATTCATGTCTTCTGCATAAATAACCTCAACATTATTTATGTTTTTTTGTATATTTTCAATTATTTTTTTGTTATATAAATCATCTTTCTTAAGTGTTGAAATAATTAAATTCATAACATCATCTCCCTTTCAAATTATGGTTTGCCGCTTTGTTAATCAGCTTTGCATTTTTGCTTATTCTCATCCCTTGCTTCCTTACCGAAAAAGTATTTGTGTTGCTTTTTCATAATAAGCTTCCTTCTTCTATCAGATGCATTGCTCCAAAATAGGCATTTGACAATGTATTTATACAATATGCTTCATCATAAACCATTGCATTATTAGCAAGCAGACTGGCTATTCCATGTGTTACTAAAAAAATTTGCGAAAATATGCTATATGCCTGTTGCTCGCCTACCTTTGCTTGTTTCCTTAGGATAGGGAATAAAAAATCAAAATTTTTCCCGGTAAGCCAATCAGAAAGGGAAATGCCTATACAATAGTTTGAATGATACAAAAAGCGAAAAAGATTTTTTTCTTCTACGGCAAATTGAATATATCTCATACCCACTTCCAACATAGGGCGTTCGTATTTGCCGCTTAAATTTGTTACATAGTTAATATGAAACTCACTTGCTTTTTTATATGTTGCAATTCGGACATCTTCAATCGTTTTAAAATGATATAAAACGGGCTGCGTGGAACAGCCGAGTTTTTGTGAAACTGTCCGGGCGTTTATGTTTTCTGCTCCCATTTCTTTTACAGTTTCAAAAGCTGCGTTTATAATCATTTCTTTTGTGACTTTCGCGATTGCTGGCATATTTGCACCTCCATTTATAATTCAAACTATAAATAATTCAAGTTATACATAGTGCGAATTATAAATCAAGGCAATCCATTTGTCAATCCCTCTGGCTAAACTTTCACCAGTTCTCACTTTTTTGAAAGACTGTATAGGTGACAACGAGATACGAGTTATACCATACAAAGGGGCATTTTTCCAGAGCAAACTGTAAATTCCGCCGATTTGTAATTGACAAACCGCTTCCCCATGTGGTATCCTACAATACTCCCATAAGGGAGCGCCAACTGAATAGGCTACACTGATTTGAAACAGTGAAAGCCGGTTACATACACAAACCAAAACGAACACCAGCAGGGCAGGGCTGTCCTGCTGGTGAGGTTGTGTATGTAGCCGGTTTCTTTATTTGCCCGAGGGGAACAAAATTTTTGAAAATGGCTCAAGGAAAAAGTTCCGTTTTGGGCACCGAAAGTTGTAGTAGGAGATGGGATGAAAATTCTGC
>CAJTMS010000107.1 GCA_910577155.1 uncultured Mailhella sp. | reverse complement strand
GTAAAAGTTTCTCCCACTGCACCCCTTTGCAAAACTTTTTAATCTTTATGGCAACATATTCCGAATATTAGGAAAAGCTCTAAAACAAAGTATTTTACTTCTATAGTATCCGCTGATTTTATAATAATTGGATTTAATAACAAAATTTCAAGTCAATCTATTTTGTGGAGGGAAATGATTATCTCTGCTGTCGCTGTCCGCAGAGCTCGTTCACTCGCTGACGGCTGCCGATCCCCTATACCTCACCTCGTTGTTTTTTTTTCAGAAAAACAAGGAGTTATGTTTTATAAGCGGCAGGATAAGATTTATTTATCAACAGCTTTTCATAACAGAGTGATTAATTTTTATTTTCAGCTAAATAAGTAAAATACGGGGCTAAAGGAAGATTATTTTGCCGTGCAAGCACATAGCCTGCAATATATTCATAATAGGTCAGCATATTACCGTATACAGGATATTTTGTATTTTCATCAATAAAGGATAAATGAAAAAATTTAGCCACAGAAGGATGAATTGGCATATAATACGTATCATCACAAGTTATGCCGGGAATAAGACAGTCGGAAATACCCCTGTAGCCAATTTCCTCCAGAACAGCCTTTGCCGCTAAATTCAAAAGTGATCCATAGGGATGATTAAAAGTTGTGAACAGCTGTATCTTTGAAAAATTTTCCTCAATATAATCACAAATTTCCTGACAATGAGCATAGCCTTTTTTGCGTTCGATTTCCATCGATTTTTTATAATTATCCGCTAAATCGTAATGCTCTGCAAAATCTGCTTTTTTCACCAAATACAATATTTCTTCAAGGGATAAATGCCGTTCTATCAGTTCATCAATGTATGTTTCTGTGTACGGATTTGCCAAATCTCCCGTTTCTTTTGATATGGGCCATAATGTCTTATTAAAAATATTGGGCATGCAGATCACTTTTGCCTTGGGACTGACATGCGCGAGAAGATACTCTTCTGACAGTTCTCCCCAGCTTGCCCCCAGCTTTTGATAAATCAATATGTTGCATGTTTGCAATTTTTCAAGAGGAATAGTTTGCTTTTTAAAATTGATATAATATTCGGGACAATAACTTTTTTTAAACGGTTTAAATGCCAATAGCTGCTGTAATAACGGAACACCCTGACAATTTGCAGAAACTAAACAAGTAAGCATATATCCTCATAATCTATTGGCTTGCTGTCTATATAAAAAAAAGGGGATAAACCCCTTTTTTATTAATATTTCCATTCACCTTGATGATATTTTGGAACTTCAGTGATGAAACGTTTGCCGACAATTGCGAAATTACCATTGAGAGCAGAGTCTTTATTTTCTGCTTTGCATTGATAAACATGCTCGCGATAGCGAATTTTCGCTAAATAATTATATTTTCTATTGGGGGTTGGGATAATTTCCATACTCAAACTATCCGGATCAAATTCAACATAACTTGCCACAAACATGTTGTTTTGTTTTTCAATTTTTGGAGACCGTTTATTGGGAATAATTTGTGCGTTGCTTTTGACAATGTGGCTTTTAGCAAATTTTTCCAATTGTTCGTATACAGTTTTTTCTTGTCCGGACAAATCAGCGACACTCAATACTTCAAGCTTATTTGGTGCTGCTTGTGATTTTACCTGTACATTTTCGTCTTTTGCAGAAGTACAAGCCATTAAAAGAACTGATACTGTGAGAACACCCAAAAATTTTTTCATAATGATTACTCCGAATAAATACTATTTTCCCTCAATGAGGCGTTGATAGTATCTTTAATCGGACAAAGGCTATTTATTAATAGATAATAAATAGCCTTTGTTGAGTTTTTTAATCAATTTTCTTTATCATTACAATAAATACAATCAATTCAGACAATTATTTACTTTACAATAACTTCTACGCGACGGTTCAAATAACGGCCGTCAGCATTTGAGTTATCATACTTGAAGGATTTACCCATACCCTTAGCTTCAATCATCTTTGCATCAAGACCTTCTTGTACGAGGTATGACTTTACAGATTGTGCACGGCGTTGTGACAAGGCTTTGTTGTAAGCATCAGCACCAACACTGTCTGTCCAGCCTTGAAGAGCTACGCCATTGCTTGCGTCTTTAAGGATAACGGCAACGTCGCTTAAAATTTCTTTAGCATCGTTG
Source organism: uncultured Mailhella sp. (assembly GCA_910577155.1). Taxonomy (GTDB): domain Bacteria; phylum Desulfobacterota; class Desulfovibrionia; order Desulfovibrionales; family Desulfovibrionaceae; genus Taurinivorans. The sequence continues at coordinate 882 of CAJTMS010000107.1, read as the reverse complement.
GTAAGTTCGGCAGAGTCAAATGCAAAGTTTACGCCGCGGAGAACGAGAGCGTCATTATCGAGACCGGCATAGAAAACTTTTTGTACAAAATCTTTCAAAGCTGCATCGTCTTTGTAAAGGTCAACGCCGTTAGCCATAACTGTGCAGTTATTGATTTTTGCAATTTCTTCAAGAGTAGCTTGACCTTCAGCGGAATCTGCAAAAGAAATGATGTGGAAGCAGGCGCCGATGTTATTATCAATAATAGCTTTTACCGGTTCAATACCTGAGTTGTTCAAACCGTCTGAAACCAAAAGGATAGCTGTTGGGCGAGCCATTTGTTCATATTGAGGAGCAAAAGCAGAGATACCGTTACCTAAAGCTGATTTTCTGCCAAAAATGGTAAGGTCGGATTTCAAAGAATCAACAGCGCTGTTCATAGATGCGGCAGCAAAATCACCGTAAGGAACAAGCTCTTTAGCAGGAGCTAAAGTGTGCATGCTTGCTTTGTAGCCAAGGTCAGGGAGAGAATCACTGATTTTATTCAAAACAGCTTTAGCAACTTCCATTTTTGGCATTTTTGTTTCTTGTTCGGTCATCATCATAGAACCGGAATAGTCTACGAGATAGTCGAAGCTATCAACTGTACGAACAAGTCCGTTAGCATATGCAGCAGTGCTCATACCGAGAACCAATGCAAATGCTGCAATTAAAGATTTAAATTTCATACTAAGCCTCCATAATGTGCTTTCAAGCATTAATAATAAATGAATATCCACAAAACATGGAAATACAATTATTTATTTTTTTGTTATAATACCCTAATTATAAATTTTGTCAAACGATATATAGAAAAAGTTTTATTATGATATGTCAATAAGATAGAATAAAAAATAAGTTAAA
>CAJTMS010000106.1 GCA_910577155.1 uncultured Mailhella sp. | reverse complement strand
AAATTACTATTGAAAAAATCTAATACATAATTTTTAACTCTTTTTTCTTTTTTTATGATATATACTATTTTTATATTAAAGCTAAAGTTATTTGTTCCATATTCCGAAATGGCTTTTGAGGGGAAAAATACAGTTAAAGTTGGTGCTGTTATGCGTTCATTATTAAAAGATAACACTATTTTTTTGTTTTTAGTGCAGTCTATTGTAGTTATTTTTGCTATAGCCCTCAGCTTTGCCCTTGTTTATGCCAGCCCTGCCGGCTATGAGGACATAAAAATTGAGTTGGATCGTTTAATCCAAGATAAGCACCGCAGTGAATATCGTCATAACTGGTTGAAATTGTCTGATGATTTTTATGAAATTTATCGCAGCAATGCAGCGTGGAATAACAGACCGGCAGCACTTTTTCGTTCCGCTTTTGCCCTTGATCAAATGGCACAGCGTTCCTTTGTCAGAAAAGATGCCCAAAGTGCTATTGAACGGTATTTATATTTGGTTAATAAACATAAAAATAGTCCTCTTGCTGATGATTCCTTATATAATGCAGCCCAATTAGCCAATACAGTGCTTCGTGATACTAAAAAAGCGAAAGCATATTTAAAGCAATGCATTAAAGATTATCCTACAGGTGACTATATTTTAAAAGCGAAAAAATATTATGCAGAAATTGGTGACGGTGCGATTGCATCTTTGGGAACTATAGCCGTAGCGCGTCCCAGTCAGGCAAGCATCACACTGACTAAAATCAATTCCCAGCTGAAAAATGATGTTGTCCGCATTTACATTTCCATGGATACTATTTCTTCATGGCGGGCAAAATATAAAAACGACGACAAAAATCAGTGGGTTATAATTACACTGAATAATGTTGCTCCTTCTCAGAATCTTGAGCTTGTGGATACTTTTAAAAAGCATGGCATATTTGTTGGCTATCATATTGATTATAATGAAGAAGAGGGAGCCAGTGTTATTACCTTGGAATTTTCCGACCTGCTGCGCTATGCTGTAAAATCGGAAAAAGAGCCGGCTCGGCTCATTGTTGAAGCAACCAATTCGACAAAAGAATTGCGTTCCGGTATCAATGTCAAAGAAGATAGTCCTAAGAAAAAAGTCAGTGCAAAAGAACAAAAAACTGCACAGAAAGCTGTAGATAAAAAGACAGCTAAAGCCACGGCGGCAAAAAATTCTTCAGCACAAATAAACAAAGATGATGTCCCGACCTTGGCTTCAAAAATCGCCAGCCAATTGGGATTAAAAGTCAAAACCGTTGTTATTGACCCGGGACATGGCGGAAAAGACCCCGGAGCAATTAATAACGGTATCAAAGAAAAAGATTTTAACCTTGATGTGGCAAAACGCTTGGCAAGTGTGCTGAAATCAGCCGGGTATACCGTTCATCTGACCCGTTCGAATGATAAATATGTCGGTTTATATGAAAGAACGGACATTGCCAGAAAACACAAAGCAGACCTTTTTATTTCCCTGCATGCAAATTCCAGCAAAAATAAAAATGCAGAAGGCTTTGAAACCTATTATTTGGATTTTACAAAGGATGCCGAAGTAATCAGACTTGCTGCCATTGAAAATGCAGGAGTGGAAAAACGAGGTCTTGGCGAGATGGAAAAAATTTTGGGAGATATGCTTTTGAAGGCTCGTATTCAGGAATCAAAGCGTCTGGCTTCCAAGGTGCAGCATAGTGCAGTCCGTAAAGTATCCAAAGCCGGCTATAAAGTGAAAAGCAACGGTACAAAGGGAGCGCCTTTCCATGTGCTTATCGGTTCATCCATGCCCTGTATTTTGGTTGAAATGGGCTATACGTCCTCCGCAGCAGAAGCAAAACGCCTGAGTTCCGATAAATACAAAAACTCTTTGGCTGAAGGCATTGCCAATGGTGTCCATCAGTATGCCAAAGAATTAAATAAATAACAGAATAAATGAGAAAAGGCACTTGGAACAGTGCCTTTTTTATGTATTTTTAACACTCTGTCATAGAAAGCGGTTGATAATTAATTTTTTCTCTAAAAAATAGCAAGATACTATTTTATTCAAAAAATGATTTTAAAATGGGATAAGTCGTAATTGCGCTTGCCCAAAATGTAAAGAATGCAATAAGAATACCGGCATATGTCATTATTTTCTGGAAATTTCTATTTAATTCTTCCTGTTCTTCTCTTCGCTTTAATTCTTTTTCTTTTTCCTGCAATAACAACTTGTTATAATATATTTCTAAATATTCTGTTAAATCAAGACACTGTCCCTTTACTTCGTTATGTAGAGGAATAACATTTAAATTTTTTGCTAAAAAATCCCATAATGGGTAATACTCAATTCTATTGAACTTTACGGGATTATTGAAGAAATATTTAAAATCAAACATTAAAATCTTTTCTTTAATAGTGTCGACTAGTTGATAATTTTCTTTTGATGGTTGAGAAGTTAGAGTAAAGTTTTTAACAGCATTGTTAATTTCCTGAATATAATTGTCATTTTGTAAATTATATGCAATACAGAGCAAATATAATATCGTAATATCATCAAAAACTTTATTAATATCGCAGAAACTTTTATATAAAATAGCTATTCCCTTTTTATCAAAGACAACAGTATATCTATTTCCCGAAAACTGATTAAATGTATCAAAATTTAACGTTTCAGATCTCCTAAGAATTTTTGAAATGCGCTTTTTTTGCTCTTCTTTCTTCTTGCTGTCTTCTTCCTCAACTTCAGTTATGATAATAAATTCATTGTCTAAGATTTTAGGAGGATAAATTTCTACTGCACCATTTTTTACCTGTTTTACCTGATTATAAATATCTGTGATAACGAACTCGTGTCCCATTATATATAATATATCTGAATTTTCATGGAAAATAGTGTCTTCAAAATCCTCATTTTCATCGTTATATGAAGCTGTGACTATTTCTTTATTTAAAAAATACTTTTTAATTTCATTTTCTGTAAAATTGCCGTGTAAAAAAGAAATATTTACTTTGCCGCAAGAATTGACGGTTATATTTTCAATTTCATACTGCCTATTTGAAGAAAAATTGTAGAATTCATCTCTATCTTTGATTACTGAAA
>CAJTMS010000105.1 GCA_910577155.1 uncultured Mailhella sp. | reverse complement strand
ATTATATAAATAAAAAAGAAGAATTAACTCTTGAGCTTTTATACCAACTAAAACCTCAATACGTATTTTTCCCCCATTGGTCTTATAAAATACCTGCTGAAATTTATGAAAATTTTGAATGCGTTATTTTCCATGAAACAGATTTACCTTTTGGCAGGGGGGGAAGTCCTTTGCAAAACCTCATTGAACGTGGAATTTATGAAACAAAAATTACAGCTTTAAAATGTAATGCTGAGCTTGATGCTGGTGATATTTATTTAAAAAGAGATTTTTCTTTAAAAGACAAAGCTGCCCATGAACTTTTTGTTGAAATTGGTAATATTGTAGCTGACATGATTGATGAAATAATCGAAAAACAAATAACACCAACACCACAACTTGGTGAAATTACTGTTTTTAAACGTAGGACACCCGTTCAAAGCAACATATCATCCCTTAATTCTTTAGAAAAAATATTTGATTATATCCGTATGCTTGACGCTCCCGGCTATCCAAATGCCTTTTTAGAACATAACAATATACAGTATTCTTTTCAAAATGTGCAGAAACAAAATGGAAAACTCATTGCCACTGTTGAAATAAAGGACAAAAATAATGAATAAAATACTAATTGTTGCCGCCCACCCAGATGATGAAGTTCTTGGCTGTTTTGGTACAGTTTCTAAGATGATTAAAAATGGAGATGAAGCCTATACACTTATTTTAAGTAAAGGAAAAACTTCAAGAGATGAGGGCAGTAAGGAGCAAGAATTACTCTATCAGGAAATGCAAAATTCCAATGCCTCAATCGGTATAAAAAAAGTTTTTCAATTAGATTTTCCGGACAATGCCTTTGACAGTATTCCTCTTCTTTCCATAGTCAAAGCGATTGAAGCAATAAAAAATGAAATAAAACCTACAATCATTTTCACCCATTATAACCATGACATTAATATTGACCACCAAATAACAGCACAAGCAGTTTTAACGGCTGCAAGACCTATAAGAGGTGAAACCGTAAAAGAAATATACTTTATGGAAGTCCCTTCTTCAACAGAATGGAATGGCTTTTCATCAGAAACAGCCTTTGTGCCAAATGTTTTTTCTGATATCACCAATACCATTGACGATAAAATCAAAGCCATGAAAATTTATCAGTCAGAACTGCGTGAAAATACGCACCCTCGTTCTTTAAAGCATTTAAAACTCTATGCAAAAACAAACGGCACAAAAGTTGGACTGGAATATTCAGAAAACTTTATTTTAGTAAGGAAAGAAATATAATGCCCAATCATACTTATATAATTGCCGAAATGTCCGCTAATCACTGCGGCGATATCAAACTTGCCAAAGAAATTATTAAAACTGCCAAAGAAATCGGAGCAGATGCTGTAAAGCTGCAAACCTATACGGCAGACACAATGACTATAGACTGTGACAGACCGGAATTCAAAATTTCTGATCCTAAAAGCCTATGGTACGGTGAGACGCTTTATGCTCTCTATCAAAAAGCAAGCACCCCTTGGGAATGGCAAAAAGGATTAAAAGAATATGCTGAAAACGAAATTGGCATCGAGCTTTTTTCCACACCTTTCGATGATACTGCTGTTGATTTTTTGGAAACAATCAACGTCCAGCGCTATAAAATTGCCTCTTTTGAAGCCATTGACATTCCACTAATTGAATATGCAGCTGCAAAAGGCAAGCCCATGATTATTTCCACGGGCATTTGCTCAAAAGAAGAAATACACGAAGCGGTTGATACGTGCAAAAAAGCGGGGAATAATGATATTACCCTGTTAAAATGTACTTCTTCCTATCCTGCCCCTTTAGAAAGTATGAATATTCTCACTATACCTGATATGATAAAGGAATTTGGCGTAAAAGTGGGACTCTCTGATCACTCCATGAATATTGAACCAGTTATTGCTGCTGTTGCCCTTGGTGCAAGCGTTATAGAAAAACATTTTACTCTGGATAGAGCTTTAGGCGGGGCTGATGCAGGATTTTCTTTAAATACGCAGGAATTTAAAGAAATGGTGCAGGCTGTCAGAAACACGGAAAAAGTTTTGGGACACATTGATTATTCGGTCAATAAAAATAACAGATACTTAGCCCGTTCCCTTTATGCTGTAAAAGACATCAAAAAAGGTGAACCATTTACAAAGGATAATATCCGATCCATACGTCCAAGTAATGGCTTACACCCAAGATATTATAACAAAATTTTAGGGAAAACTGCTAAGCAAGATTTTTCAAGAGGTACTCCATTTAATTGGGACTATATACATTAATAATATCAAAGTAAAAAAGTTTAAATTAAACTAGGATTATTATCATGCAAACAGAATTAACATTTCCTGATGTCATACGGATTGAAAGTAGTGGTTCCTGCAATTTTCAGTGTATTCACTGTCCAAATGGATATAGTCAAACAAGATCTAGAACAATTCCTGTTAACATCAAGAATATTAATTCCCTGTTATGGACAAGGTCCATAACAGGTTTTGAGGGGGATTGGGGGAGCGGTAGCCGTTAGCGAGTGGACGAGCTCTACGGATAGCGACAGCAGAGATAATCATTTCCCCCAAAGAAAATAAAAATTACGAATATTATGCGGAAATGCTTTAAGAGAGGCAATATACCTTCTTCTGTATTCAATACGCTGCTGGAGCAATTTAATGAACATAACTTTATTCCGCGTGTTGTTGTTTTTTATCATGGAGGAGAGCCTTTACGCAATAAAGAATTACCTGCAATGATTTCTGTTTTTAAAAATTTAGGAGTAAAAAAAACAGTAATAACAACAAATACATCATTACTTAATAAAGAAGTGGCATTGCAATTACAAGATGCAGGACTTGATGAATTAAAAGTTTCATATGATGGATGCTCTCCGGAAGAAAATAATGAAATCAGAAAAAATGCTAATTTTGAAATAAATTCTAAAAATTTAATATCTTTTTTAGAAAATAATAACCATACAAATGTAATAATTTCTAATGTTCAAATATGTACCAAAAATGAAATTGATAACTTTTGTAATGGAATCCCTCTTCAAGTTCCGGATTATCTTTATAATAGATTTTCAAGCTATGATAAAGTTTCATTTACAACATTTCCGGCAATGATTTGGCCAGGGCTTAAAAATTTGG
>CAJTMS010000104.1 GCA_910577155.1 uncultured Mailhella sp. | reverse complement strand
TGCCTTAATTTATCCGCTTGCCATTGCTCGGCAAGCGAATTTTTTAGTGCCTGTTTCAAGTGTTCCAATGCGGATAAGGCGCGGTCTACTTCAAATATGCCACTACTTTCAATCTTAAAATCCAAATCCTGCTTCTCAATTTTCTGGGTTACGATAAGCAGTTTGTCAATTTTCCTGCCCGTATATTTCCCAAACCAATGGGAAACAAGGAGCAGCAAAACGATAATCTCAATCATGATCAGCCCGATAAGGCAAAAGTCTGATGTCGGGCATATCCGTCGAAGCACTGGATTGCTAAATTGTGAAGTCAAACGGTATCGCAAAAGAATGACTTCATTCTCACGGTCAACAATCCGAACACGGTATGGGTGAACTACATTCTTTCCGTTTGTGACAGCTTTCTCCCAAAAGGTGTTGGCGGTATCTTCTGATAAAGAACCGTACTGGAACGCACCTGTGGGAGAATAAACGCCATAATCGCAAAAGCTGGGAATGTCGGCTGTATCAAATAATTTATCTGTCTGTATTTTTTCTGCTGCGTCATCAATACTATCCTCAATATTCATGGCAGGAATAATGACTTCTGTATTGATAAAGAGCATATATAGACCAACATTAACGGCAATAATGAAAAGGATACCCCCAGCAACAGTGAATATATACCGCATGAACACAGAACGTAGTTTTTTTACTCCCATTTATAACCCACCCCCCAAACCGTTTCAATAGGGGATAATTTGACAGCCGCTAACTTACTGCGGATATTTTTTACATGAGTGGCTATCACACTATCGTCACTTTCTCCCTCAAAACCAAAAACAGCTTCATAAATCTGCTCTTTTGAAAAAACCTGTCCCCGGTGCAAAGCCAGATATTCACATATTTCATACTCACTTTTGGTTAGAGGGAGTTTATTCCCATTGACTTCCGTTTCCTTTGCGTTGATGTGAAAGATAATGCCCGAAATGGATATGGCATATTTCTTTTCTCGGTTATCTCTGCGTAAATGTGCATTTACACGGGCAAGCAATTCATTTGTACCAAAAGGCTTTGTGATGTAATCGTCGCCGCCAATTCCCAAACCACGAACAATATCACTTTCCTGTGTTTTTGCAGTCAAGAAAATAATAGGGCAATCCACAAGGGAACGGATTTGATCGCATAATTCAAAACCGTCCATATCCGGCATCATAATATCCAGCAAAATCAAATCATATCGTCTGAAATCTATATCAAGAACGGCTTTTGCATTTGCTTGAAGTGTTACGGTATGGGCGTCTTTTTCGAGAATGCGTTTTATCAGTTGAAGCATTGCGTTTTCATCATCAACAACTAATATATTCGCCATATCAATCCCTCCTGTCAGACTTCATTTACGGTCGCCCCAAAAGGCATAAGGGCGAGTTTTGCAATCTTAAAGCATTGCATACCAAACGGTATGCCGATAATTGTACAGCATAGCAGTATTCCATTTATGCACGCTGTTATGGCAAGCGGAATACCACTGATTATAAGCCATACAAGGTTTGCCAAAGTTGAAATTGCATTACCGCCATACTGAATTTCTTTTCCAAAAGGAAAAAAGGTAAGAGCAGTAAATTTGAAACATTGCCGCCCAATCGGTATTCCAATAATGGTTATGCACCAAAAAATGCCCGATATTGTCCATGCCAAGCCCTGCCATAATCCTCCGCACAGGAACCATATCACGTTTCCCAAACAACCCATATTATAGCATCTCCTCACTCATTTGTACACTTTCCCTCGTACCGCAAAAACCACACGAACAAAATTACAATAAACAAAACCGTCATGCCCGCGCACATGCTTATCCCGAATTTAAGTTCTGCGCTAACAGCAGTTAAATCCTGCAAGGTAAATTGAAGTGCGAAATCACTAAAACGTATTCCAAAGCCATATGGCAGCACAAACCACAAACCTGTACCTAAGCCCGTTTGGAGCAATGCAGCTAATAAACTGCCAATAGCTCCCATTCCTATGCAGACCGTTCTTCCAAACCGAAATGCCAAAATAATAGAAAGAGCATATAGCAGTATATTACTGCTCCACAAGGTCAAAGCCGGTAATACAAGGGATGATGTCGGCAAAAACAATTTTGTTCCTGTCGCCGGAAGTAACAAAGTAAATAAAAATATGCTCAATAATACCGCAAGCAATCCGGCGGCAATCAGTAACAGGAATTTAGACAAAATGGCTTTCGTTTTGGAACGCAACACTAAAATATTCTGATAATGCCCCGCCCGGTTTTCCTGTCCTGCGATAATCTCACAAACGATACTAATAACAAAAGGATATGCGATTGCGAAAAGCTGAAAGAATACCGCAATTTTGTTTATATCGTTTACAGCCGCAAATGTCGCATACAGTAAAACAAGTGCTACTCCCAGAAATGGGAATAAAACATGTATCCAAAAGAACGAAGAATTGCGCAACTTGTAAAAATCGCTTTTTAGATAATGATATAACTCAATCATGTGTTATGTCTCCTTTAGTGAAAAGCCATGCTGTAAGCAAAAAACACAGTACCGCCAAAATCAAGCTAAGCAAAACGGCAGGAATGATTGTTCCAGTATTCAGCAGAAAAGAACCATTTTCAATAGGAATACCGTTAGGGTGCATTTTGAAAAAGGGGCATACAATGCGTGCTGGAATGGCAAATGGATTGAGATAAAACAAATCACTTTCTGCTCCAATCGTGGATAAAATGTTGCAGCTAAAGGAAATTAGTACAGCGGTAAGATAATTTGTTTTTTTCGCAAGCAACATAATAAGCGGAAGCTGCCAAACGTAAACAAGAAACAATAACATACAGCCCCAAAAACCATTAAGCGGGTCAATGTTCATCACGGTAAAAACACCAAAAAGCGTACAGCCACCCCACATTACAAAATTGGTTAATAAAAGCAGCACAGCAACCGCAAACAGCTTGCCAATCCAGATTTTCTTCATGTCAACAGATAAACAGAGAATATTCTGATACTGTGTGCGTTTTTCACAACTGATAAAGCTGGCACACCAAATAGCAATCGTAATCGGCAGTATCAAAATATACCACCAATTATAGGCTGTAAGCTGAACAAATTTTCCACTCAAGATGTATCCTAAACTCAAAGTAACGATAGGAGCCGCAACAAATAGCTTTAATGCAAACGTATGACGTACTTTTAATAATTCAGAATGTATAAGATGAAACATTATTTTTCCCC
>CAJTMS010000103.1 GCA_910577155.1 uncultured Mailhella sp. | reverse complement strand
AAAAGAAAATATTATTTGTAATATTTTATATGAATGTTAAAGGGAAATGCTCTAGTTGGGTAATTTTTTTGATGAAATTGTATGGAATGACCGTATCTTTAATCAAGAAACTGCCTCTTCTATAAAAAAGAGGCAGTTCCAGTTTAATACTTATCGACTGGCTTTTGCAGCGAGTTCCGATAGATCTTTTTATTCCGTTTTATTCATGAGTTTCTGGAATAATACTTCATGATTCAGATGATAAATGATATCATCTTCGTTTTTCCCTTTCAGAAATCGTTGAACCAAAGTGCCATGCATCAAACTTTGTTTTTCCACAACCACTTCTTCAAGGTTTGTCACAGCAATAACTTCGTCTACTGCAACAGCTATTGGTTCTGCATCATCAAGGACAATGAGCATGGTCTGGTATATATCTTTGAATATTGTTTTGGCGTCATCAAGTAAACCAACAACAGTAGTCATGTATTCGTTCTCTACCTGACGAAGAATGCTCTGTATTTGCTCATTTTTTTCTTGCTCGGGACAGTCTTTTTCCTGAATGCTGGCAACATCAAGAGCTGCATAATGCAATTTGTTGTGCGGTTCCCTGATTCTTTCCATATGGAACATTATTTTTTTGTTTGGATTTGTGTACTTATCATACCATTTGCCAAAGGCACACTGATGAGGGCATGTCGCAAGAGGAAAACGTGTATTGTTCCTGACGGATTCTTTCAGGGTATTTACCCAGTTGATATGGTCTTGTTTTCTTTGATCGAGCATTTTGACAAAATCACTGTATTCTTTAATTCTGGTCGGTAAACCGAATACGGTACGCAAGTCCAATATGGATATCACATGATTGCGAAAATTGATGGAACCGAATATTTCATCAGGTGTATGCGGTGTTAGTGTAAATTCTTCCATTCTTTGAATGGATATTACGCTCGCACCGTCAACAGCACAAGTCATGTCGCCTACTTTAAAGACAATAAGCGGCATATCAGGCGTCGTATTTTTGGGGGTGATATTGCTCATAATTCAGTGTCTCGTTTTTAATAATTAATTTATTTTATTGTATAATATTTATCCTGTCAACAAAAAACAAATCTTGCTTTCTATTTTTATCGGCAGAAATTGCTAAACGTTTAGCCTAAGAGTGCTGAAAATTATAAGTTATCTGTTTCATGGAAAAGTTCATAAACATAAATCCTGCCGCCAAATTGCAAATCGGAATTAAGTTTGTATCCCGTATTTTAATTAGTTACTCATCTAAAAGGGCAATTGCAATACTTCATAATATTTGTACGGCTGAAAAATTATTACAACTTCTTATAATGAATTGTTAATCACCATGAAAAACGAATTACCCAAAATAAAAAAGTTATCTAAAAAATAGGCTGAATGCAGGACTAAAAATTCTCGGTTGAGAGAAAAAGAAAAGGGTTACAAGCAAAGCATTACCTGTAACCCTTGAAATTCTCATTGTTTTAGAAATGGCGCGCCAGAAGGGATTCGAACCCCTGGCCTACTGCTTAGAAGGCAGTTGCTCTATCCAACTGAGCTACTAGCGCGTTGATAAGTTTATATAAAAAGTTTTATGGTCGGTCAAGTTTTTTTTGCTTCATTGTCATGAATTATTTATTTTTTAACAGAGCAAAAAAAGCAGACTAAAAAATTTAGCCTGCTTTTTATAACTGGCATCTCCAACAAGATTCGAACTTGTATCTAAAGTTTCAGAGACTTTTGTTCTAACCATTGAACTATAGAGATAAATTTTTGTGTGAAAAGTAATCTACTTCATCTTTCTTGTACCTGTCAAGTAATTAGTTGTATAATTTTTTTGTCATCTGCGCGATTAAAAAATTATTAACTAATTTTATAAAAAGAAAAGCCATTTTTGTTTTTCCATGTTAGTGTGGAGACATTTCTAACATATGAGAAATAATACTAAAAATGGCTTTTTTATTGTCATGAAAAGCAGATTATGTAATTTGTAAAGTTCCTTTTGCTTCAGAAAGTAAGGCGATAACTTCACCGCCGCCAATGACTTCGTAGCGAGGATCGATTTGGTCTTTTGTAAAGCCATTATGTGTAAGGCAAGCGTCACAAATACAAACTTTTCCGCCCATGCTCAAAAAATCTTCCCAAATTCCGCCGACTTCTTTGAACGGTGCACCAATATCGATTCCTTTTGTTGCGTCCGGTGTACTGAATTCAACTGCTTCCACCATTAATAAAATAGTTGCAGAAAGTCCTTGTTTAAGTGCGTTCAAACCCATTACTGCGGCAACCGTAATGTTGTTTTGGTTTGCTTTACCTGTAAAAAGAGTTACTACAAATTCGGATAATTCCATATCATCTCCTTTATTTATAATGATGTGTTCTGCAAGCAGTATAGTTTCAACTAATTTTTATTTCTGTGATAATGTCACATTAGGGAAAGTTGCTTGCAAAAGATAATTATTCAAGCTATGCTCGAAAAAAAGAGGCAATTATGGATATCGTTTCATTACAAAAAATATATGGGCAGTATTATCCTTTTTGGAACCATCTTTCTGAACAGGAAAAAAATATTTTTTGTTCCTGCTCGCTGCAAAAGACGTTCAATAAAGGTGAAATTATAAACAGATCGGAGCAATGTTCCGGTTTTATCCTCATTTTATCAGGACAAATGAGGATTTATATTTTATCGGAAGAAGGCAGAGATGTAACGCTTTTTCGTTTATCAACAGGAAATATTTGTGTTTTTACAGCTCGTTGTGTTTTGGATTCTATTTCTTATGATGTTTTAATTGAAGCAGAAGATACTCTGGAAGTTTTAATTTTACCGCCAAAGAAGTTTTATGAAATTTCAGCAGAAAATATTTATGTAAAATGTTTTGGTTATCAATTGGCGGCACAAAGATTTTCAGAAGCAATGTGGACATTGCAGCAAGTTTTGTTTATGCGGGCTGACAGACGGCTGGCACGGTTACTGTACGGAGAAATGGAAAAACTGCAAACTGATGAAATAAAATTAACCCATGAACAAATTGCAAAGTATATGGGGTCTGCTCGTGAAGTTGTCAGCCGTTTGCTTAAATATTTTGTGGATGATAATATTGTGGAATTAGCACGGGGAACAGTGAAAATAGTAGATAAAGAAAAATTAATATTGATGACAAAATAAGTTTGATAAAAAAGAGCTTTTGAATGTTATTGAAATAACATATTGAATTTTTTAATAAAAAATTAACTAAATTTAAATGAAATTTAAGTTGACAAGGTCGGGAATACGTGGCATTAACTCTCTTCGTTGTCTGAGAGAGAAAGGACTTTTTGAAAAAAAATAAAAAAAATTGTAAAAAAAGTTCTT
>CAJTMS010000102.1 GCA_910577155.1 uncultured Mailhella sp. | reverse complement strand
TAAATATTTTTTCAAATGCATATATTATTCTTATTTATTTCAAAATAGTATCAAACCATAAAATAATACACCGGAATAACCAAAAGCAAACGATACACGGCAAAAGGCACTAAGCCAACCTTAGAAAGCAAAACAATAAAAGCTTTAATTGCAAACCACGCGGAAAGAAATGAAACAACAGTACCAATGGCAAAAAATGGGATATCGCTTGCAGAAATAAGCGCATAGGATTTGTACAAATCATACATTCCTGCCCCAACAATAAGCGGTACAGCAGCCAAAAAAGAATATTCTGCAGCCACTTCGCGCTTGAGCCCTAAAATCATGCCTCCGCAAATGGTGGAAGCCGAGCGGGAAAACCCCGGCCACAAGGCACAGCACTGAAAAAGTCCAACCCCCAGAGCTGTTTTATAGTTAATTTCATCAACGCTCCGGTATTTAACCGGAAATTGTTTTTTTTCTACCAGAAGCATAAGAATTGCCCCTGTAAAAAGAGCAATGGCAACATATAAAGGAGTAAATAACGATTTGATAACGGAATGAAGTGCCAAACCGAAGAATGCACCCGGAATTGTAGTTATCACGAGCAGAGAAATTCCCCGCACGCCGCTAAAGGCTTTGGGGCTGTCTTTTTTAGGAAAAAGAAGTCCCCAAAATCTGTTGAAATAGCATAAAATCACAGCCAGCATTGCCCCTGCCTGAATAACGACTTCAAAAGTTTCCGCTGAAGCGCCCTCAAGCCCTAACAGCTCTCCGGTGAGGATTAAATGCCCGGTTGAAGAAACAGGCAAAAATTCTGTCAATCCCTCAACAATTCCCATTATGCTTGCTATTAAATATGAATCCATATCGATAAAAATCCTTTTTGCTTTCCGACATATAGCGTATTTTATAAAAATAGACAAATACAAAATTTGTTCTTTCTTTGCTTGCTTTAATAAGATAAAGGAATATACTGCAGCAAAATGATTTTATGTCAGCGAGGTACCTATGAAAATTTTAGCGGTTAACGGAAGTCCCAGAGCCAACGGCAATACCAGACAACTTATTGATGCCTGCCTTGCGCCGCTGCAGAAAAAGGGCTTTGAAACAGAAGTCATCCAAGTTGGCGGAAAACTTCTGCACGGCTGCACAGGCTGTCGTTCCTGCAATATAACCGGACATTGCATTATTTCCAATGATCCGATCAATGAATGGGCAGAAAAAATTAAAACCTGCGATGCACTTATTCTTGCTTCTCCCACCTATTATGCCAATATGACTCCCGAAATGAAAGCCTTTATTGACAGATCAGGATCTATACTCAGACCCACAGGGATTTTAGCCCGTAAAGTCGGTGCTCCCATTGTGGCTGCCCGCCGCGGCGGCGCCATGAATACCTATAATACCCTTATGGCATTTTTTGGCATTAACAACATGATTGTCCCCATGAGCAGTTATTGGAATTTAGGCATTGGACGCGAAAAAGGAGATGTTCAAGAGGATGAAGAAGGGCTTGCAACCATGACAAACCTCGGTAAAAACATAGCATGGCTTTTGGAAAAACTGCACGCGTAAACAATAACCAGCCTCTTGTTTTTCTTTTTATTTCTTTTTCTTGGGAGAAATGATTTCCCCCAGTCCCCTTCAATAAATTTTTAAAGGGAACGTTTGATTTGAGGAATTTCACCCTTTGAAAGCGATGAGCAAAGCAACTTATTGAAAAAGAGTGAAACAGGATGCATTGTCTGAGTTTTCATACGATGAAATTTTGGTGCAAACACAATATGATATTTGCAATTCCACTTGGTATGAGATAAACTTTGACTGTCGTTCATACAACACTGTCCTCCTTTGGTTATGATTGACGAGCACATCAACTGTATACCAAAGGAGGACAGTCTTGTATCTAAAAATTTTCATTCCACCAGCTTAGCTGGTGGTTTTTTTATGCTAAAGCGCACAAAAAAGTCCCCCTTGCAAAGAGAGGGACTTTTTCGTTATTTGTATTTTATTTATACACCGAGACATTTGAATGCTTTTTTAGAAGCACCACAAACAGGGCATTTCCAATCATCAGGCAAATCTTCAAATTTTGTACCTGCGGGAATTTTCCCTTTTCTATCACCTTTATCAGGATTATAAATATAACCGCAGTTATTAACTTGGCATTGCCACATATCTTTTGCGTCAGCCATAAAACTATCCTAAACGAGTTGTAAAAAATGCTTGTGGGTGATTACATGCAGGGCAAGTTTTTGGAGCTTCATCGCCTTCATGAACAAAACCACAGTTCAAGCAGCGCCATTTTTTAGCACCTTTGAAAACAGTTCCATTTTTAATGTTATCTGCAAATTCAAGGAAGCGTGCTTCATGTGCTTGTTCAGCTACAGCAATATTGCGCATAACGCAGGCAATTTCAGGGAATCCTTCTTCATCTGCTACTTTTGCAAAACTTGGATACATATCGGTGTGTTCATGATTTTCGCCGGCAGCTGAAGCAATAAGGTTATCAACAGTTGTACCAATTACACCGGCAGGGAAAGAAGCTGTAATTTCAACATCGCCGCCTTCAAGGAATTTAAATAAACGTTTTGCGTGTTCTTTTTCCTGAGAAGCAATTTCTTCAAAAGCACGCTGCATTTCAACATAACCTTCATTTTTTGCTACTGATGCAAAAAAAGTATAACGGTTACGAGCTTGGGATTCACCGGCAAAAGCTGTGAGAAGATTTTTTTCTGTTTTGGTTCCTTTTAAAGATTTCATTTTTACTCCTATTTAAAGATTAAAGTATTATTTATAGTTACCACAATGGGTATTATTGCTTTTTTTGTAAGCAATGGGGGCAAAGCCCGTCAATTTCCACCCGCACCTGCAGGCAGTCAAAACCATGCAGTTCATCAGCGCTTAAATCCAAGGCAGAGGTATTGATATATGGAATATCATACACTTGCCCGCAGGAAATACAGCGGACATGGGAATGAGGTTTCATATTTGCGTCATAACGGCGCATGCTTCCTGCTGTTTCAAGCTTTGCAATCTGATTGTTTTCTGCAAGCAAATCCAGATTTCTATAGACAGTGCCTAAACTGATGTTCGGCAATTTTTCTTTAACCATTGTATATATTTCGTCAACAGTAGGATGTGTACAAGTTTTAGATAATTCTTCTAAAATAATTCGGCGTTGACGAGTCATTCTGCTTTGCGTTGCTCTCATACAAACTCCTTTTGTTTTTCTTATCAGTAATGATTATCATTGTCAAGAATTAGCAGCAAAATTCAAAATTTTGACCGATGCAAAGTCCTTTTCATTTGCAAAACAATAAGAAAGTATATAACATATTGAATTAATAATATATTTTATATATTGA
>CAJTMS010000101.1 GCA_910577155.1 uncultured Mailhella sp. | reverse complement strand
AAAAAAGCCCCATGTGAAGAACATAGGGCTTTACTGATAAAAATACTGGTGTCCCTGGCGTACTCCGAATAACATTATAACACAATGTTTTTATTTGTTCTTTTTAATGGTATTACAAACGATACCCTAAAATATACCCTAAAAAATTTAAAGTACTTATTTTACTTTTCCACTGTTCTTTGTCTTATTCTCTTCATAAAACATTTCCAGCAATTCCCCTGCTTCCTTTTTTACATAGTCAAGAACAAGCTCTGCCCCGATTTTTCTTAAGCTCTCCATTCAAAGCTATACTCTGCTAATTGATAAAGATACGCTTTTATTACCTCTGTGTAAAGGAAAACACTTTATAATTTGCTATACTGCAAGCATAAACCCAGCTTCTTAGTACAGTCTTGCTTCTGCAATGCAATAAAGAAAATTAGAAAAGAACGAAAAAGCCAGCAAATAATAAAGGCTATCCCAAAAGATAACCACTTATTTTTCAGTGTAGAGTTGGTTGTTTTTATGCAAATAGTTTTGCAATTTTTACTGTTGTAAAATTTGCCAGCCAGCCTACCCATTGTGGGTACACGTCGGCACATACCACAACAGGCTGGTGAGTGGGCAAAGCCCCCCTTCAAACCCCCAAATTTTAAAAGGCATAGTATGAGAAAAAACTCTTCTTCAAAGAAAGAAAATTTTGAAAACAGAAAAACTGCGTGGATAAAAATTCGGGTTACTCCAAATGAAAAAAATTTACTCATGCAAAAAGCAAATGAGTTAGGGTTGAGCCTTACAGATTTTATACGGGTACGAACTCTCAATTACAGAGTACGGCAAGATCCTTTGATAAAAGAATATTTATTTCAGCTTGCCCGTATAGGCGCAAATCTCAATCAGCTTGCAACGTGGGCAAATATCTATAAATCCAAGGCAGAAGCCTTGGAAGTTGTGCTTGCCCTTGCTGATTTTGAAAAGGAACTGCACGCCCTGCACCATAAGGAAGAATAATATGTATATAAAAGTTTTTCCTCATGGCAAAGGAAACGGCAAAAGTCCTACGCATTATCTTATCCGCCTTGATTATCCGAACAGAAAAGAAAATCCCCCTGTTGTGCTGCGTGGTGATGTTGATAAAACCCAACAAATTATAGACAGACTTTCTCGCAATGGAAATTTACAGATGGTGTTTTGTCCTGGCATCCCGATGATGTAATAAGCTCAGAAAAAGAACAGGAAATCATAGACGCTTTTGAAAATTTGGCTTTTGCAGGATTGGAACAAGACCAACGCAATATTTTATGGGTACGCCACAGCCATGCAAAGCACCATGAACTGCATTTTGTTATTCCACGGGTGGAACTTTTATGGGGGCAAAGCATATAATCCCTGCCCTCCTGGCTGGCAGAAATATTTTGATATCTTGCGTGATTATTTCAATATCAAAGAAAACTGGGCAAGACCGGACGACCCAACACGGGCAAGATTATATGTACCTGAACAAGCCGACTTAAACAATGCAAGGCTTATTCGCTGGGGTAAAACGCCTTTGAAAAAAGAAGAACGGGAACAGGCAAAAGAAACTTTACATTCGTATATTATTCAGCAAATTGAACAGGGAAAAATCAAAAACAGAACAGATATTATACAAGCATTACAAGATATTGGATTGCAAATAAACAGGCAAGGCAAAGACTATATCACAGTTATCGAACCAAACAGCAAAGAAAAATTACGTCTAAAAGGAGCAATGTATGCAGAACAGTTTGACCTCACTGACCGAAAAAATCAAAGCCAAAGCAGAGCAGGAACAGACACTGCAAAGCCAGGCGGAGCAAATAGCTTTTCTTATGGCTCAAAACAGGGATTTACAATCGACTTTGACCCAATACGCCGAAACCTTGCAGCACTTGACCACTGTGTACAACAACTTAAATCCTTTACTGCAATCTTTGCAAAAACTTTTGAAAAGGTAAAGGATAGAAGAATAG
The DNA here is from genome assembly GCA_910577155.1 of uncultured Mailhella sp. Taxonomy (GTDB): domain Bacteria; phylum Desulfobacterota; class Desulfovibrionia; order Desulfovibrionales; family Desulfovibrionaceae; genus Taurinivorans. The sequence continues at coordinate 1,523 of CAJTMS010000101.1, read as the reverse complement.
GCAGATGATACATTTTAAATAAAATGGCAAACACATCTATTATTCGGCGTAAAAAATGTAATTATTCAACATTTATTCGTTGCATTTTTTGTGATATTTCATTATAACTCCATTTATGACATAAAAATGGAGGTATACTATGTACCGCATTGCCATACAAAAATTGTTAAAATGGAAAGAAAATAAGTATCGCAAGCCCTTGATTATTGAAGGCGCCCGGCAAGTTGGCAAGACTTGGCTCATGAAAGAATTTGGCAAACATGCATATAGAAATACAGTATATATCAATTTTGACGCCAATTCCAGAATGGCAGAACTTTTTGCGTCTGATTTAGATACAGATCGTCTTATTATGGGACTGGAATTATATGCAGGGCATAAAATTGAACCTGATAATACGTTATTGATTTTTGATGAAGTACAGGAAGTTCCGCGAGCCTTGGCTTCTCTTAAATATTTTTATGAAAATGCACCGCAATTTCATATTGTTTGCGCTGGATCTTTGTTAGGTATCGCTTTACATGAGGGAACGTCCTTTCCTGTGGGTAAGGTAGATTTTTTAAAACTCTATCCTCTTTCTTTCAATGAATTTCTTATGGCATTGGGGCAAGAACGCTTTGCCCGTTTACTTGAAAAACAAGATTTTCAGATGATTACAAGTTTTAAGCAAACATATATTGATGCCTTAAAACAATATTATTTTGTAGGCGGCATGCCGGAAGCTGTCCAGTATTTTGCAGAGAATAAAGATTTTACTGAAGTTCGTGAAATTCAAAAGCGAATTCTTACCGCATATGAGCAAGATTTTTCAAAACACGCACCGCACGAAATTGTTCCCAGAATCCGTATGGTATGGAACAGTATTCCCTCACAATTAGCCAAAGAAAATAAAAAATTTATTTATGGTCTTGTTCGTGAGGGAGGTCGTGCAAAAGATTATGAAACAGCCATTATGTGGCTTTCTGACTGCGGGCTTGTGCATAAAGTCAGCCGTGTCAATGGTGCAGGTATTCCGTTAAAAGCCTATGAAGATTTGAAAGCATTTAAATTGTTTGCTGTAGATGTTGGATTACTTAGTTGTATGACAGGTCTTCGACAGGGTACTTTACTTGATGGGAATAATCTGTTTACTGAATTCAAAGGAGCATTAACAGAACAATATGTTTGTCAGCAGTTAAAAACACTGGAAGACCTGAGCGTGTATTATTATACCAATGACAAAAATTCCTGTGAGGTTGATTTTGTAGTTGATGCAGGAGAACTCATTGCTCCGGTTGAAGTAAAAGCAGAAGTAAACCTGAAAGCCAAAAGTTTAAAAACCTATCAGGAAAAATTCTCTCCCAAAATATCTGTCCGTACTTCAATGGCAGATTTCAAAAAAGAAGATTGGCTGGTTAATATTCCTTTGTATGCAATAGAACAGCTTAAATTCATTGTATAAGATTATAAAATACAATAAAGAATTTTTTAGATAGTGTCGTCAATAGATTTTAGCCCAAATGGCGATACACCTTATATGTACC
>CAJTMS010000100.1 GCA_910577155.1 uncultured Mailhella sp. | reverse complement strand
TTCCCCCTTTCTCCCACATGGGGCGGTGCATAGTTAATGGTTCCTTTTTAATTACAGAGGGTGGCAGCGCTTTAAACTGTCACCCTTGTAAATATATTTTTCTATTCTATTTGGTGAAAATTTCATTACGCCTTTATATCAAAACTTGCTCCTGTCGGCGCAGATGTACCCAGAGTAGCAGCTATGACTTTCTGCGTAACAGCTTTTATATCCGTACCTGTGGCATTTATCGTATATTCGCCCGTTTCTTTTCTTGCTTCTCCGGCTGTTTTTTTCTCTGCCCGTCTTTCAGCCGCCTTTTCTTCCTCTGCTCTTTTTTCAGCCCGTCTTTTGGCTGCTTTTTCCTCGGCTGCTTTTTTCTCCTGTGCTTTCCTTTCCGCATTTTCTCTGGCTATCTTTCCGTCCGGGTCATTTGTTCCAGACATAATGCCTGTAATATTCCCATTAGCGTCAATTTCGTAAGATATGCTTGTCACGGTTCCCAGCGCATGAGATTTTGCATAAGATACACAATCCGGCAACGCCGCTAGGTTTTCCTCCAAATATTTAGCCTTTTCCGGGTCATTCATGCACTTTTTCAGAAATGCCCCCGATACGGATACCGTCGTCGGAATGCCCTGCATAGAGGTTGTCCCTGTATTCATATAGCTGTATTTGCTCTGTAAATATTTGGAATAATCATTTACGTTGCTATACCCGGTCTTAATCTGCTCCGTTCTCGTCACGCCGGGTGTCGAAGTTTTCAGCTCCACTGTGCTTGTGGTCACATTACTTTCTTTCATGTTCCCATTATTTTTGGCAGTATTTGTGCCATTTGCCGCATAATTGCTGTAATTGTTCGTAATCTCCATTGACATATAGACCACCTTTCCTTTCAGATATTGAAAATAGCTTCCATTTGGTATATCGCCAATACCCGTAGATTTTTCATAGATTTGGCGTGAACTGCTCCATTTTGGGCGTGAAATTTCTTCGGGTATCAAACTCCCGCCGCTGACTTCCCATTCATCATTACCGTAAGGCTGAATTTCTTTCTGCCCCCTGTATCGGAAATCACAATATCAATATCACCCATATATTTCTTTGCACATCTTTGGATATTGGATATTCCAATCCCGTGCAGCTTCCCGCCCCCTTTGCTGCTGGCTGGCAGCCCACTTTCTTTTTCTATGGCGATTTCTTCCACGAAATCATTTTCAATCTCCAAAAAGAATAAACTTCCTTTCACATAGGAGCGTAATTTAATCTGTTTTTTCCCCTCTGCCTTACAGCACGCTTCTATGGCGTTTTCCAGTGCATTGTTCAAGATAACCGCAATATCATAAACATCTATCCGCAGCTTTGGCGGATAGGCAAAATCAACCTTAAACTGTATCTGTTTTTTCTCCGCTTCCTGCCATTTCTGGTGGATAATAATATCTGTAATGGGATTTCCCGTCTGATAGGCAAAATCCAGTTTTTTTACGGTTTCCTCCATTTTCCCGATATAACTTTCCAATTCTTCATTCATAGAACCGGCTGTATTTTTAACAAGCAAGGAAATGTTGGCTAAATGGCTTCTCATATCATGCCGAAGCCCTCTCATATCCGTATATATGTCCTGAATTTCAACAATCTCTTTCTGCATTTGCCGTACTTGGTTTTCCAGTATGGCACGTTTCCCGGTTTCCTCGTTATACTCCACCAGCTTTTGAAATAATATGACGCTTGCCACGATAGTGGAAAGAAGCAGGACGCAGATCAGCGGTATCCAGAATTTTGTCGCCGGGATTGTGTCATAAATAATCATAGTCATTCCGTTTTCAACTGATAGAATCATCATCTTTATCGTTACTGAAATGCACATGGCAGCAACGCATGGCAACATCAAAAAAACATTTTCATGTGTCTGCAACACATAATTTTTCTTGACAAACTTCCTGTTTATCATAAGCAAAAATACGGACAATAGAAAAGCGTAAAGCAGACCGCATAAAACCACAATAATGAACGAAAAAACTTTTATCCACATAAACGATTTTTCCAATGAATTTATGATTTCCTCCGCAACCAGATAATCTAAAACTTTGTTGCATATCCCATTTACTGCAATATGAAACACACTGGCAATATATTTTACGTTCTCTTTCCCCGCCACAAAGCTAAAAGCAGTAAATAATTGTTTCTGCACATCTTTCTCAAAGAAAATGAATTGAAGAAACAGCACGGCAAAAATATTTAAGGTTATCCCCGCAAGCTCCCCAACTGGCAGTATGCCGTCCAATACTTCAAACACAACAATCTGGATAAAAAAATATACTGTGCCCCATGCTGCTGAAACTGTTCTTTTTTCATATTTTCTTTTCAAAAACCCCTGCATATACATACCGCTTAATACGCTGTCAATCAAGTAAATAGTTACTGGAAGCAATATATCATACATTAACAATCCCTCCGTTTTTTACATACCTCATATACGTTTTGATAAAATCAGAATATTTCTTCCTTGCAAGCAGTAAGTTATCCCCATTTATGACCTGTATGTTATCCGCACTGTAAGCAGAGATTTTTTCCATGTTTACAAGATAGCACCTATGACAGCGATAAAAAGTGTTCCCCAACCCCTTTTCCAATTCCTCCATTTTCCCGTAAACTTCTAACGTACCGTCCGTTGTGTGAAAAATGACTTTTTTGTTGCCGCTCTCTATGTAATAAATATTTTTCAACAGTATTTTCTGCTGTGTGCCAGAACTTTTCACTATGATGTATTTCTTTTCCTGTTCATAGAAAACAGCCGCCTCTTTCCATGCCCGTCTGAAAACCTCTGAAAATTTTTCCGTGTCAATGGGCTTTATCAGATAATGGAACGCATTTACATCAAACGCCGCTTCCATGTATTCCCGATACCCCGTCACAAAAATAATAATGCTCCTTTGTCTGCCGTTTTCCTCCTGTTCTCTGATACGCCTTGCTATATCCATGCCAGACACTTCCCCCATTTCAATATCAAGGAAATAAATATCAAAGTTTCCTCTGGCATTTATCAATTCTTCCCCAGACTGATACTCCATTATATCCGCTTCCGGCACCTGCTTTTGTATCAGCCGGAAAAGTTCTTCCCTAATCGTCCGGTCATCATCACAAACTGCAATCCTCATACGATTCCGACTTCCTTTCATAGCGTAAAAATATAAAAAACAAATCCATTGCCTTTTATTATATCGTCATTTACGCTTTATTGCTAATCGCAGGGTGTGAACTACTCCATTTTAGGCGCGAAATTATATTTTGTCATTCTGAAAGAGGGATATAAAGGATGGGGGATTCCGTAGTAGTCGGCACTGTGCGTAATGTGCATAACTTGCTATCTTATGGAGTTGTGGGAAAGTCTGTTTGCAGAATGTGGGAAAGCTGCACTTTAGCTTTTCCATGTTCTGTGAACGGACTTTTCCATGACGGAATAGCAAGTTATACACATTTCCACGGTGCTTGTCTTTTGGTCTTTGGTTTCTTTGGTTCGGAATAGTGTGGTGCTGGCGGTCTATCTCTTGTTTTCGGTTGCTTGCTTCTTTACCGTACATGAGCATTCGCG
>CAJTMS010000099.1 GCA_910577155.1 uncultured Mailhella sp. | reverse complement strand
AAATTTTATATTGTCATTTCCTCCCGGTTGGTGCTTTTGATTGAAAATCAGTCTTTTTATGACAAAGCCTAAATATTCATTGACACAGGTTATTATCTTTGATTAAATTTCATTTGCTAACAACATCCGGTAACTATGGATTAACGAAGCAAAAAGGCGATACTGTCTGGTTATGAGGAATTCTCCTGTTGTTAGGCAAACTTACAAGTCCGGCAAAGGGGGATTTTCATGGACAGAAAAAAAGAAGCCGTCATTTTGGGATTTGCTTTATTTGCCATGTTTTTTGGCGCGGGCAACCTGATTTTTCCTCCCTCACTGGGGATTGCTATGGGGGAAGACTGGTTTTTAGCCGGGATAGGGTTTTTATTAACAGGCGTAGGGCTTCCGCTGCTGGGCGTTTTGGCATTCACAAAAGTAGGACGGCTTGAAGATTTTTCCGTAAAAATATCTTCCCGATTTAATACGATTTATTGTACAACTCTTGTTCTTGTCATCGGACCTTTGTTTGCCATACCGAGAACCGGCTCTACAACCTTTGAGATGGGGATTCTTCCGTCATTTCCGAACACTGACCCGTTTTTATTGTCAGTCATATCCTCTGTTTTATTTTTTGGAGTAACGTTTTGGGTGGTTATCAAGCAGTCAAAAATTACCGATATTATAGGAAAATTTATAACTCCGGTTCTTCTTGTTATTTTAGCTGCTATCGCTGTTTTAGGCATAACGGGCGACATAGGGACGGCTGTTGATAAGCAGGTTACGGAAGTTTTTTCACAGGGTTTTGTCAACGGCTATCAGACAATGGACGCGCTTGCTTCTGTTTTGTTCGGGGTGATAATTGTAAAAGGTCTTGAAGGAAAAGGAATTACGGACGAAAGAGAACAGAGATATTTTCTTGCAGGTTCAGCGTTTATTGCGGCGGCAGGACTTGGGCTTATTTATTTCTCGCTTATGTTTTTAGGTTCGAAAATAAGCGGTGCGGGAACATTTGAAACCACAAGCTCAGCGTTATATCTTGCTGAGGTGACGCTCGGTTCAGCCGGAAAAATTGCTTTTGGCATTTGCGTTGCCGCCGCATGCTTTACAACGGCAGTCGGGCTTGTTGCCATTTCCGCTGACTGGTTTTCACGGCTCACGCGTATCCGTTATAATTTATGGGCTTTTGTTATCTCCCTCTTTTCCGGTGTCATGGCATTGGGCGGAGTTGATTTTATTATAAAACTTTCCGTCCCTGTTTTGTGTATCCTATACCCTGTCACAATTATTCTTATTCTTCTCAATATTTTTGGCGTAAAAAATGTTTTGGTCTACAGAACTGCAGCCTATGCAACGCTTGTTACAATTACTGTCGAAGTATTGGCTGACACTTTCGGGCTTACGGCAGTTTCCGGCTTTTTGAAAATAATTCCTTTAGCCGATGTCGGTTTTGTATGGATTATACCTTGTATTTTGGGAATGATACTTGCGTATTGCATAACGCAAAAAAGAAATGGAGCAAAACAAAAGGCAGAGGAATAAGGGGGGAAATCCCTCGGTATGAATATTTCAAAAAGGATAATTTTAAAGGGGAAAACTTTTATCTCTGCTGCCGTTATCTGTAATTTTCTTTGCCGTAACAGCAGGCGTGAAAAAGTTTCCCCTTGAACGTTTTCAGGAGCATTGCCTTAATTATTATCAAAAATTAAGCTTAATTCCCAACCCCATTTTTTTTCATAATAATCATCATTGATAATCTGAGCGGTATGGATTTCGCCAATTTTTAATTCTTTACCGATATCTTCTATATATTTTCTTTTAATCTTTGATATATGGATTGATCCTCTGTTGCGTTCATCTTGTGTATCAATTTCAACATCGGCAGAGTATTTTCTTATATTTGTGATTTTACATCTTACCTGTTGACCTTTCTGGAGAAATTTATTTTCTTTTACAATTTTAATATGTTGTTCGATAAGGTCAATCATGGCATAAGTAAACTCTTTCTGACGATGCTGTTCAGAGTACTGAATGTTTTGACATTGCGCTTGTGCTTTTTTTAAAAAATCCAGTGCATGGGTAAAATACTGGGACATCATTGATGAATTCTTGATGACTGTCCAAAGTTTTTCACTGATTTTTTTCTGTTCTTTATTTGGTTTGATAATCATTGAATTGTTCGTGATTAAAATTCTCATTGCACAAATCAAATGATATTTAAATTTTTTGTACTTCTTATCCAGTTTGCCTGCCCTGAACATTTTATCGACATACAAGCTGAAATAAGCAGAACAAAAATATAAATCCAGACAATCATTTTCCAAAAAGAGACGATTTTTATATGCTCTTAATAATTCTCCATAGTAGCGGTGCGTGCTGTGCGGTTCATTAAAAAACATAGCAATATAAGAATAAATCTGGCAAGTTAAAGTCACAACCTTATCTTTATTTATATCGTCATTTAAATCATATTGTTTGGATCTGCGCTCATAGTGCAGGCGATATTCGTTTTCAATGGCATTATAATAATCCTGCAGTCGTTTATGAAAAGGTTTCGTGGCAATGAAGGCTTCGGATTTTACTTCAGTTTGGCGGTTGGTGGTATAGATAACTTTATCAGAAACTTCTTCATCAGCTACCTCTATAATTTTTACCATTAAATATGACTTGTCAGACAATTCGTTTCTATTGTCAAATAAAACATAACTTGTTTGGCAGCCGTTAACAATTTGATAATCGTAAATATCTAAATTATCACCTACCACTTTCATATCTTTAGCAACAATGGTGATACCGTTGTTCAGCAGTCCAAAACGATCCTGATCTTTGGGGTTTTTAATGGTTTCCTGAATTTCGGTATTGACGGTATTATAGCCTTGAAAGTCCCGTACATTGTCTTCAAAAATATTAGTGAGCATATTTCCGTCACTGTCGGTCAAAATATGGATGAAATCCTTACATTTTACAAGTCCGAGAAAGGCTTGCGTGACTTTTTCAATAGGCGGGAAAGCTATCTTTTTTTCCATAGAGATGGAACGACTGATTTTCTTTTTGAGTTCCTTATAAGAAGTAATAATTTTTTCAGAATCATAGATATAAAAGTTAACTGATGAAAAATTCTGTGTTGTTTCCAGCTCTTTTCTTTTTTGGGAAGAGTAGTTCATTATAAAATGATTACTATCGTCAAGTTTTCCGCAGTAAACATAAAATAAATCAAGAACAGGCGGAGTATTCATTTTTAAGCTGTTGGAATAAATTTTATCTTTAATTTCTTTTAAATTGAGAACTTTTTCGTCTTTTTGAAAGGCTTGCATATTATTTTCAAAGAAAAATTTTACTCCGTCAAAAAAATTTCCTATTTCCTTTGAATCAATGGCTGTACTTGTTTTAGATTGAATAAAAATGAACTTTACATCTAATTTTTTTGATTCAGCGTTAATAGCTTCAAACTCTTCAATTGTCGTTATGACAGTATCATTAACACAGATGGCTATTCCGTCAATACCGAATGTCCCCTCATCAAGTATAATATCATCTGGATTAAAACGTTCATTTGAATATTTATTAATAATGCACTTGTTAATAAAATGTTCAAAAACAGCGCTTGGTG
>CAJTMS010000098.1 GCA_910577155.1 uncultured Mailhella sp. | reverse complement strand
GAGCCAGGATGAGCTTGCGGTGATGGACGGGGGAAAATGTATCCTCCAGCTGCGGGACGCCCGCCCGTTTTTGTCGGATAAGTATGACATCACCAGGCACCCCAATTTTCAGTACACCGCCGATGCGGACGATAAGAACGCCTTTGACATTGAAGCGTTTTTGTCCACCCGGCTCAAACCAAAACCCAACGAGGTCTACGATGTGTTTGAAGTTGACGTAGACACCGAGGGCGAATAATCCCGTTCCGCGAGAAAGGAGTGATCTTATCTACCCGCCAGGGTCCCTGAAACCTGCCTCGGTTGAGGCCATTGGCGTACAAAGCGGACAGCTCAACAAAAAAATGAAGAAGGAGGATAGCCGGAATCGAGCCGCCCAAAACGCAGGGCGGTTTTGTTGTCCGGCTTTTGTATGCCTATGAACCAACACTAACCACAAAGCGATTCCGGCTAAATTAAAGTATGGAATTTTTCAACAGCGCAATCGACGTTTTGCAGACCCTCGTGATCGCACTGGGAGCCGGCCTTGGAATCTGGGGCGTCATCAACCTGCTGGAAGGTTACGGCAATGATAACCCTGGCGCGAATGCTCATGTACGGTAAAGAAGCAAGCAACCGAAAACAAGAGATAGACCGCCAGCACCACACTATTCCGTACCAAAGAACAAAAGACAGCCAGTTATACACATTTCCACGAATGCCGACTACGGCGGAATTCCCCTACTCCTACTTTTCATTTGGTCTACATAGTTTTGTTGACGGGGAGGCTAAAGATAAACTTACCATGAAGCACTGAAAGGAATGTTGAAATTTAATTGACAAATAGTCTGTAATCGGGTATAGTAATTTTGGTGACCACACGGTCACTAAAATTAAACATATAAAGTGACCGTGTGGTCATTGAAGAAAGGAGATTATAGTGCCAACACCTTTATTTTTGGGACTGGATACTGAAAAACAGCAAAATATTTTTATGGCAGGAGTTTCTGAATTTGCTGAGTATGGTTATGAAAACAGTTCTACAAATAGAATTGTAAAAAAAGCCGGTATCAGTAAAGGAAGTTTATTCAAATATTTTCCGACAAAAGAGGATTTTTATTTTTATGTTCTTGACGAAATCACTGCGGAGCTTAATTCCAGCTTAGAAGAAAAAATAAATACCCTTTCCGCTGATTTATTTCAACGGATAATAGAGTATTCTGTTTTGGAGTTTTCATGGTATATTTTGTACCCCGAAAAATCCAAAATGATTGTCAAGGCATTCACCAAAAACGACACCGACATTTATAAGAAAACCGTATTAAAATATGGCAATAGAGAACAAGAGATATATTATTGGTTTTTACAGGATATTGATACAACTCAATTTCGGTGGGGCAGACATAAAACGCTTGATGTGGTGAAGTGGTTTCTCAAAGGTTTTAATGATGATTTTTTGACAAAAATACAAAAACAAGCCTATGCGGACTTCAAAATGATAGAAAAAGAATATGTAAAAGATTTATCAGAGTATATAGAAATTCTAAAGGCGGGAATCGTAAAATAAAGGAGGTTGTTATGTTTTATAATGCCCATAATGGAAGTGTCCGTGTTGGAAATTCTGAAATGGATTATGTATCTTTTGGAAATGGAAATAAAAATCTTATTATGCTGCCCGGTTTGGGAGATGGACTGTCTACGGTAAAAGGAATGGCTTTTGTTTTTTCAATGATGTATAGGATATATGCCAAAGAATTTACCGTGTATGTTTTCAGCCGGAAAAATCATTTGCAAGAGGGATATTCTACAAGGGAAATGGCAAAAGACCATGCAGAAGCTATGACTGCTCTTGGTATTTCAAGAGCAGACGTTTTAGGCATATCTCAAGGTGGTATGATAGCGCAGTATCTTGCGATTGATTATCCGAATTTGGTCAATAAGCTTATTTTGGCGGTAACAAGCGCAAACTCAAATGAAATAATTAAACGAGTAGCTGGTGTCTGGATTGAAATGGCAAAGCAAGGAAATTATAAGGATTTAATGATAGATACAGCGGAAAAATCATATTCAGAGAAATACTTAAAAAAGTACCGTCGAATTTATCCGTTTATTGGAAAAATAGGAAAACCCAAAAGTTTTCAGCGTTTTCTCATACAGGCAGCTTCCTGTATCAGCCACAATGCTTATGAGGAATTAAGTAACATAGTATGCCCTACATTAGTGATTGGTGGGGATTGCGATAAAATTGTTGGAACAACTGCTGCTTCTGCAATAGCCCAAAAAATTAGTCATAGCGAATTGTTTATTTATAATGGTCTTGGACATGCGGCGTATGAAGAAGCTAAAGATTTTAATGAACGGATTTTGAATTTTCTAACGAGATAATGGAAAGTCCAGTCAACAATAAAAATAAATACAGTTTTGTATTGGTGTTGATAACCTCTCTTGTAGATAATCAAGGAGCAATAGCATATAAGTGTTGTTACTGCCCTCTCTGAATTAAAAAAATAACCGTAAACCATGCACCGCCCCATGTGGGAGAAAGGGGGAATCATTTATGCCTTGCACAGAAGCATACAGAGAACACATTATGTATACTTTCAACGGCTATTGCAAGACCGTCATACGCTTTGCGGCTATCAACGCATGGCGTGACAGGAGCAGACGGCGGCAAAAGGAAATATCCTTTGAATACCTCACAGAAGAAAAGTTTTACCCTTTAGGCACAACAGACGAATATTTTGAAGCACCCTATGAAGAACACCCCGTTACGATATGCGGTCAGACAGTTATCCTCACCAATGGGGAACTTGCCGAAGCCCTGTTCTCTCTGCCAGAGAAAAAGAGGGAAATCATCTACCTTTACTTTTTCGGGCGTTACACGCAGCAGGAAATCGGGGAGTTATATGGACGCTGCCGGAGTACGGCATGGCATCACATACACAGTGCCTTGCAAATGTTACATGAAGAAATGGAGGTGATTTTCCGTGAGGAATCCTAAACTTGTGCCATATGAAACCATTGTCAGAGCGACCAGCGGAGAGCCAGAAGCAGTGGACGAGGTTTTACGGCATTATGGCAAGCGAATCCGGCTTGCTTCCCTTGAAAACGGACAGGTCAACAAGGACACCGAGGACAATATAAAACGGCGGCTTATCGCTGCCCTGTTACAGTTCCGTTTTGATGAACAGGAAGTATAAGAAAACGCTTTCATTTTTGAAAAAAAGGATATATAATAAAACAACGACAAATCGGGATTGTGCGCCCAGACGAAGGGCGGGTAGTCTGGCAGGTGAGAAGCCTGTCTGCGAAGGTTTAACCAACCAGCAGTAGCGAGTCTTGGGTGGGGTGCAGTAATGTAGCCTGCTAAGCGTAGACAGCGAGAAAACAGGGAAAGTGATTGAGCCTCGAAATTTTGACATTTGGAGGGCTGACGCTCTAATTTCGGCGGAAAGCAACACAGGCGGCATTGCTATGGTGAGATGCAGTCTGCTTCTGCGGGGTCAAAGAGCTTTTCATGTTTTACATTGTGACTACCCAGTCAACTGGGGAGAGCCTGATGTCTCTTGTTTTCAAGTATGGCGGACAACGCTGAAACGGAGGATGTCAAACAGATGTC
>CAJTMS010000097.1 GCA_910577155.1 uncultured Mailhella sp. | reverse complement strand
GTTGTAGTAACAAATGTCCTGCCGCAGTCCCGGCACAAATAACGCTGTTTCCTGCACTTTTTTCCATTGCGGACGATGCGGGTGCCCCCGCAGTAAGGGCATTCTGTGGCAGCAGCTGTTTCTGCGACCAGCATTCCAAGAGCCAGAGCCAGCAGCCTGCTGATGGCATCACTGGTAAGGTTTTTGATACAGTCGATCAGTTTGTTTATATTCTGTTCCATGGTCAGCCTCCGTTATAATTACCTTCATTCAGGCAATTATAACAGATATTAAGTCCTATAAAACGGACTCAAACACTGTATCAACCCATTTTCACACTAACACCATAAAAAATTATAGAGCGAATGGAGGAAATGTGATGGAAAAATTTGGTTTTGGGTTAATGAGGCTGCCGGTGGTAAACGGAAATTATAGTGAGATAGATATTCCGCGCATGACAGAAATGGTGGATGCCTTTTTGGAAGCGGGCGGCACATATTTTGACACGGCATATCCTTATCATGGTGGCAACAGTGAAAAGGCTTTCCGGGAAGCCGTGGTAAAACGGTATCCGAGAGAGCGTTTTACTATTACGGATAAGATGCCGGTTTACATGGTGCAGAAAACGGAACAGATGCAGGGGATATTTGAGGAACAGTTAAACCGGTGCGGCGTGGAGTATTTTGATTATTACTGGCTCCATGCGCTGGGCAGTAGTAATTACGAAAATGTCCAGAGGGTAAAGGCGTTTGATTTTATTGCAAAGAAAAAGGCGGAGGGCAAAATCCGGCATATCGGTTTCTCATTCCATGATTCGCCTGAATTATTGGAGCGCATTTTGAAGGCTCACCCGGAGGTGGAATATGTGCAGCTTCAATTAAATTATCTTGATTGGGAAGATGAGGCGATTCAGGCGAAGGCGTGTTATGAAATTGCCACTCGCTATGGAAAGCCGGTTATCGTCATGGAGCCGATCAAGGGCGGTGCTTTGGTAAATATACCGGAGAAGGCGGCGGAAATTTTGAAGCGGCAGGCTCCGGATTTATCTGTTGCTTCGTGGGCGATCCGCTTTGCCGCTACCCATGAAAATGTGATGATGGTGCTTTCTGGTATGGGGAATATGGAGCAAATGGAAGATAATCTCAGTTACATGAAGGATTTCCAGCCTCTTAGCGAAAAGGAACTGTCTGTTCTGAAAGAAGCAACGGATGTGATAAGGGAAGGAATTGCTATTCCGTGTACCGCCTGCCGCTACTGTGTCAGTGAAAGCGAATGTCCGAAGAAAATAGCGATACCGGACTATTTTTCCATTTACAATAACCTGAAATCCTTTAGTCAGACGCAGGGGATGGTGGCTTCTGTTTATTATAACAATCTCACAAAAACGCATGGAAAAGCATCGGAGTGTATCCAGTGTGGGAAGTGTGAAAAACATTGTCCGCAGCACCTTCCGATTAGGAAATATCTGAAAGATGTGGCAGGAGCTTTGGGGTAGAGAATAATTGGATTACAATAAATCAGAAAGTGAAATATATGTTAAAGTTTTAAGAGATATTATAATGTGTTGAAATTTAAAATGTTGAATTTTATTTTACATTTCAAGGTGTACTGCGAGTGGATTGAATAATATCATGCAGTACACCTTTTTGATGTTTATAGCTTGAATTTTGTATTGTAATGGGGGTTAGGGGGATTTTCCCCTTAAGAGCAATTTTTACAGATTTCCACTCGTGGAAAATTTGTAAAAAAACTGTCTATGGACGTCCATAGGCAGTGCTTGCTACGGTTGTCAATAATTCTTGATAATCGGAGTTATCATGACTTTTGAGTTATCACGACTTTTGATTATAAAGCCTTGTAGACACTGGATTTCTTTACAAAAAAGTCGTGATAACTTTTTGGGGATTGCCAAAAATTTCCCGATTTTTCTCAGAAATCAATTCCGTAAAAAGTCGGGATAACTCTTTACATGAAACATTTACGGAACTTGATTTTGGGGCATATCGCATCAAAGGTTTAAAAAGTTTTATTACTTTGTCACAAAAGAAGGACTTTATATCTGTTTCAGAAAAAAAGTTATCCCGACTTTTTGCTCTGCATTTCCGGCTGGAATTTTCGGATTTTCTGAAAATCTGTAAAAAGTTATCCCGACTTTTTTGATGAAAACCCCTGATTTTATCAGCTTTCTTTCTGAAAGTCGTGATAACTCAAAAGTCATGATAACTATTCCAGTATGGATAGTAAGCAGAGAATAGTCTGTAAGGCAGTTTTTCTTTAAGACTGCTAAAACTCCATACGGATATTGCCGTCCGATTTTATTAAAAAAATTTGAAAAAGTTTTTGCAAATAGGAAGGTTTTTTGCATATTTACCATTTAGAATATAACTGGGGCTGAGTAGAAGGAGGGAGTGGCAGTGACCGCCGCAGACCGCAGATTAGAGATTATCAGTATTCTTGTGGTCAGCGGTCATACTACATCAAAGGAGCTGGCACAGGAATTTGGTGTTACAAGGCGTACAATATTGCATGATGTTTCAGTCCTCTCATATGGGTATCCCGTATACACAAAGCCGGGGGAAGGAGGGGGAATTTTTATCATGGATAGTTACAAACCATATAATAACACACTCACTCCCGTAGAGCAGGAAAGGCTCAAAAAAATGTATGATGCGGCAGAGGGGGAGGATAAAAAAATCCTCGAACGTGTTCTGCGGAAATACGGTGCATATAAGCTGGAACTGTAGCTGAATGAAAAACTGAATATTGTAATACATACAAGACGTGAGGATATGTGTAGCCACTATGTAGGTGCGCCACGATATGCCTGCCCTAATTCGTTTTGGGGTGAACGTGAGGAAATGGAAATAATCTATTGAAGCAAAGACATGGAGCGATAAAAACCTGACAAAATGCACAGCAGTTGTGCGGGGCAATGAAGCATATCCGTGATAATGATACTTCTGAACTTTTTGATTAAAATTCAGTCATATAATGACGGTGCGATACCGATGTGGGCAGCGTAATGACCTGCCACTTGTATGTGATTTATCTGATTAAGGAATGAGAGAAAGTGACAGGGAATTTGTAATCTTTTTTAGTGCAACAAAACAGCGTAAAGGCAATTATGAACGTAACAGTTTGTAATTGCCTTTTTTGCGTTTATAAGGGAGGAAATTGAATGGTAAATAAGAAAAAAATCAGGAAAGAAAAACGGGAAAAGCCGACGAGAATTGTCGTGGAGCGTGTCTATCTCGGCGGTCAGAGCATGGAAGACGCTTTCCGCAAAATCAATGAGGAAACAGTCAAGGAAAATATTACTGAAATCTTGGCAAAAACGGTTTAACTTTCAGGGCGGTCATGCTATAATGCTTATAGTGTGTTCCGCCCTTTTATGGAGGTAGGAAGATGAAAGGGAACGGAACAAAAATTACAGCTTTATATTGCAGACTGTCACAGGACGATGGGAATGTCGGGGACAGCATGAGTATCCAAAGTCAGAAAGCTATTTTGGAAAAATATGCGATGGAAATAGGAAAAATTGCTTATTCTTTCTATGTGGAAATGTAAACCGCTTAATTGATACAAAGGAAATGAACAGAATATCGGGAAAACCGCTGAAAACAAGGG
>CAJTMS010000096.1 GCA_910577155.1 uncultured Mailhella sp. | reverse complement strand
GATGCAAAAAACTGGTTTAAATCTTGTGGGTATTATTCTTAATGTTACAAGGAAACGCTCTAAAAGGCAGTTAAAAAAGAAAGACCCCCTGCTGATGAGGAGGTCTTTATCTTTTTTTATCAAAAATTAGGCTTTTTTCTTTGGGATGTAAGAGCAAAGGGGTTCTTGTGCCATGGGGTTATTGTCCATGGAATAAGCTCTTGCACGGCAGCCGCCGCAAACCTTATGGAATTCACAAATACCGCATTTGCCTTCGTATTCTTCCTGATTTCTGAATTTTTTAAACCAAGGGGTATTTTTCCAAATTTCCGGGAAATAGGTATCACGGATATTGCCGCAGTCCAGTTCCAGATATCCGCAGGGCTGAACTTGTCCGGTATGGCTTATGAAACAAAAACCTGTTCCGCCAAGACAGCCTCGTGTCATGGCGTCCATGCCGAAGTTTTCAAAATTGACAGGCAGATTTTCTTCTGCGGCTTTTTGGCGCATAATGCGGTAATAATGGGGAGCACAAGTTGCTTTTAAATGCATGGACGTTGTTTTTCTAAAATCATAAAACCAATGGAGCACTTCTTCGTATTCTTTTGCCGTAATGACTTCCTCATTGAGGCTTGCCGCTCTTCCCATAGGCACGAGCAGGAAAATATGCCATGCAGCAGCTCCGATGCGTTCGCACAGTTCAAAAATTTGCTTGAAGGTATGGAGATTGCTCTTGGTAACGGTGGTATTGATTTGAAATTCAATGCCGTGTTGTTTGAGAAGCTCAATGCCGTGCATGGAAGCGTCAAAAGCACCCTTTACGCCGCGAAATTCATCGTGGCTTTTTGCATTGTGTCCGTCAATGGATATGGAACAGCGGGCAAAGCCGGCTTCTTTAATTTTGAGGACATTTTCTTCATTAATCAATGTTCCGTTGGGGCTCATAACACAGCGCAGACCCTTTTCTTTTGCATAACCGGCGAGCTCATATACGTCCTTGCGCATCATAGGATCGCCACCGGTAAAGATAATAATAGGATCTCCTACTTCTTTGAAACTATCGATCAGTTTTTTTGCTTCTTCTGTGCCAAGTTCCCCTTCATAGGGTTCAGGATGCGCTTCCGCTCGGCAATGCTTACAGGCAAGATTACAGGAACGGGTAACTTCCCAAGCGATAAGGCGGCATTTTGGAGTAATGCCGTCAGCTAAAAAACGGTTTGCATGGGGATGTCCTGTTCCCATTTTGCCCTCGCCTGTTTTTCCATGGGGAGCATGTCCTGCATGTCCTTTTTGTTCACCGTGCTTTTTTTCCATATCACTCATGTCAGGTGCAAGTTCTGTACAATGTGGTTTATTCATAATGTAATAAAAAATCCTTTTTTAGCGTAAATTCCGTTTATTTGACAAGACCTTTTTCAAGGAGTTCTTCGGCAAAATACGTAATAATAAGTTTTGCTCCGGCACGTTTCATACCGGTTAATGATTCCATAATAATAGCTTCTTCATTGACCCAGCCGTTTATGCCTGCCGCTTTGATTAAAGAGTATTCGCCGCTTACCTGATAGGCTGCAAGGGGAACATCCGTGCGGTCATAAACCATGCGGATAATATCTTGGTATGCACCGGCAGGTTTAATAATGAAAATATCTGCTCCTTCATCAATATCTGCGTAAATTTCACGCATGGCTTCTTCCCTATTCCTAAAATCCATTTGATAGGTGCGTCTGTCGCCGAATTTTGGAGCAGATTCTGCAGCGTCACGGAATGGTCCATAATAGGCAGAAGCGTATTTTACAGCATAGGACATAATAGGTGTTTGCTGGAATCCTTCTTCATCAAGAGCGCTGCGGATAGCTAAAATTCTTCCGTCCATCATATCGGAAGGCGCAACAATGTCCGCTCCTGCCCTGACGTGAGAAACCGCTGTTTTTGATAATAATTTCAATGTGCTGTCATTGAGAACCAGTCCTTTATTATCGCCTTCCTGCAAAAGTCCGCAATGTCCATGGGAAGTATATTCGCAAAGGCACACATCTGTAACAACAACCAAATCCGGAAAATTCTTTTTGAGCATGCGCACAGCCTGCTGTACAATGCCATTATCATTGTATGCCTCAGAAGCAATGGGATTCTTTGTTTTGGGGATACCAAAAAGAAGGACTGCTTTTAAACCATTTTTGACTGCTTTTTCAACGGCACAATTAAGCTGCTTCAAGGAAAATTGATATTGACCAGGCATGGAAGCAATGGGACTTTTAAAGTTTTCGTCATCAGTTTCAACAACAAAATAAGGCATGATTAAATCATTTGCGGTAATTTGCGTTTCTGCCAATAAATCACGAAGGGGGGCACTGCCCCGAAGGCGTCTGCCACGGTAAAATTCCATATTAACTCCTTTCTATAAATATGATAACTCTATGAAAATATTATATAATTTATGTATATTTACTGTATGCAAAATTATGTGTTCCGTCAAGTAAAACAAAGGAAATAAAGAAAATTTTATCGCTTGTCCTGCAGGTAAATTTAGCGTATTTTTGTAAGTGGTTAGTATCGAGGTGAAAATATGGCGTATGATAAAATGTATAATCTTTTGGAGCTGGCTATTTGGATGCAGTCAAACCGTGAGGGTGTTTCCATACAAGATATGATGAATAGATTTTCCGTTGCACGCCGAACAGCCGAAAGAATGAGAGATGTTATTCTGGATGAATTTCCGCAAACGCAAGTTCGTGTTGGAGAGAATAATGTCAAACGCTGGTATATTCCTCAAGGTACACTCAAAGATTTTATTCAATTTTCTGCCGAGGAATTAGTGGCTTTTGAAAAGGCTATTGCATATTTGCAGGCAAATAATATGGATGAAAATTCTGCAGTATTGCAGAAAATTCTTGAAAAAATACGTGCCAATATTGTGGATAAAACCTATCGACATATTGATACTGATGCAGAAATTTTATTGGAAGCAGAAGGTTTTGCCCACAGAGTAGGTCCAAAAATCATTGTTGCAAAAGAAATTGTGCAGGAAATCCGTCATGCTATTTTGAGTTTCAGGCAAATTAAAATATCCTATAAAAATAAATCGTCCAGACATATCAGAACCTATCAGCTTTTGCCCTATGGAATTTTATATGGGGACAGAAACCATTATCTTGTGGCAAAGCATAGTGACGGTTATGGCGGAAATAAAGAGCGTTATTTTATTTTGAGCAATATTCTTTCCATTGAATTATTGGAGGAAACTTATGAAATAGACAGTAATTTCAGCTTAAAAGCCCTTGCCGAACAATCCTTTGGGGTTTTTCAGGAAAAGCCTTTTGAGGTGGAATGGCTATTTGATAAGTGTGTTGCCGAAGAGGTGAAACGGTATGAATTTCATCCAAAACAAAGTATGCAGGAAAATCCAGACGGTTCTGTGACGGTAAAATTTTTTGCAGGCGGGCGTTTGGAAATGGATTGGCACTTATACACGTGGGGAGATAGGGTGAGAGTCATTAAACCGGAAGACTGGTATGAAAAGAAATCATGAAAAAATCATACGTTAGAGCAATTCCTGTTAACATCAAGAATATTAATTCTCTGTTATGGACAACGTCCATAACAGGGCTTTGAGGGGGATTGGGGGAGCGGCAGC
>CAJTMS010000095.1 GCA_910577155.1 uncultured Mailhella sp. | reverse complement strand
TGGATTTCAATTCCCAGAACTTATGCGTTTTGGGGATTTTGTCTGGTTTTTGTATAAAATGCCAGTAGATATTTATCAGAAAATGAGTATAATATAAGTAAGAAGTTCAGTTGAACCTCTTATTATTCTGCCGGAACTGCATATCGGCATTTATAGAAAAGGTGCAGATACAAATATTTTTCGCTACCCAGCGGGCGACTAATAAATGGCTGGGATATAAATATTTATGCTCCGCTGTTTAGCGGAGCATTTTTGTACATAGGAGATATTTTGAATACGGGTAATTTTTATTTTATCAAAGATGAGTATTATAAGAGGTTTCCCAAATGTGGATTAATGGGAAATAAGGATAGTGATGAGGCAGGAGTGCATGGGAGACCTTGTTTCTATTGTTTTGAGATGGATGGATATTGCTGGATGGTGCCTATATCACCTAAAACGGAAAAATATAAAGCATTATATGAGGAGAAGAAAAAGAGATATAAGGAATATGATGGTTTAGGATTTGGATATGTAAATGGAAAATACAGACCTTTTTTAATTCAGAATGTTTGTCCAGTGAGTGAAGAATATATTGACCGTCAGTATATGATTGAAAACAATAAAAGGAAGTGACTAAAATAATTGAATTAGATTTCTACATGAAAGAGAATGGCAAAATTCCAGTGCAAGATTTTCTGTATTCACTGAATCCAAAACTAAGGGCTAAAGCTTTTAGAGATATTGAGCTATTAAAGCAGTTAGGCCCTGAATTGAAAGAGCCATGTGTAAAACCAATAAAAGGAAAAGATAATAAAGGGTTGTATGAATTACGGATAAGGTTTTCAAGCGATATAGCAAGAATATTTTACTTTACATATCATAACAATAAGTTTGTGTTGTTACATGGGTTTATTAAAAAACCTTTAAGACACCAGAAAACGAAATAAAGAGGGCAAGAAAATATATGGCAGATTATAAAAGGAGGTCTGAATCATGAGTAAAGCAGGAATATCTTTTGAAGAAATGAAATCCGATATGCTTAAGGATGAAGAGTTTAAAATAGAATATGAAAAATTAAAGCCCAGATATGAAGCGATTGAGCAGATTATAAGAGCAAGGAAAGAACAAAACATAACACAGGCGGAACTTGCAAAAAGAGTAGGTACACAGAAAAGCAATATTTCCAGGTTGGAAAGTGGAAATTATAATCCTAGCTTGGATTTTCTTGTCAAAATAGCGGAATCGCTTGGGAAAAAAATATCTGTGACAATAAATTAGAATGCAGGGCAATTGTTGTGATAGATGGTATGCAACACTATAAAATCATATGGGTAAGTGACAGGTAACTAACAAAATGCCTGAAAATGCTGGAAAATAAGGGTTTGAAACTATGTAAGAGTTAATTTTTCAACAATTTCAAAAAGCGTTCAAAACCCTTGAAGTTCAGTATTTTGTGGGGTTTTCTTTATTTTCTAAGTGTTTAATAATTTTCATAAATTGTCATAAATTTTGCCATATAGCACCACTACAACACCAGTACAGCACCATTGATATATAGTTTCTGTGTTGTGTCTTGCGAAAGACTTTGCTAAAATGCTTAAAAGCCAGTAAACAAGGGAATCTGCAGTTAAAAATTGTAATTTGACCAATGAAAGTTTACAATATCGGTACAAGGCACAAGCAGGAGAGCATAAAACAGAACACTACAGTACAATTTATTGCATTACATTACTATCCTACTGAAACTATCAATTTTCAGATTAACGGAGGTATGTAATATGGCAAGATATTCTTTAAGGACAATCAGAAACAAAGCCTATGAAGCTGGTTACAAAGTATGCAAAGGTTTTCAGCATTATTTTTATAATGTTGCAGTTGTGAGAGATTGCAACGGAGAATCATATACTGGATATATTGTTGAAGATTTAAGCACAGGTTTTCTTGTTTGGGATTGCTACGATTCCAATTATGACCATCTCTGGACATCAGAAGATGTTGAGGAATTTATCAAAGGCGAGTATGAAAAAGCCGGGATAAGTTATTAACATCAAGATTGTCTAATTCCTGCATAAGTGCATTTTACAAAGACCGTTACCCAAAGTAGGAGGGCAGCGGTTTCTTTTTGGAATGAATAAAGGGCATCTGTTTTTGCTAGACACCCTTTAATGCGGTTCTATGTAACGGTCACTTTTTATGCTTAGAATCCTGTGAAGTATTATTTTTCTGCGACTGCACACCCAAAAGATAACCGTACATAAAGGCGTTTTCTGCCCCTTGTTGCCAATTACATACTGCTTTTTTCTCGCATACGCCAAAACCAATATCAAAAAGTTCCTTAATAATTTGTTTGTTACGTTTGACTTTCCAACTGATACGCAACGATTTAGCAGACTTCAGCATTGATAGGGCTTGTCTGTTGAGTTCCCTCTTTTGCAATTCTTTTCTCCATTCAAGAAAATATGTTTGCAAAATGTCTGATGATTCGCTGTCTGTCAATTCTGCAAATCTGTCTAGCAGTTTTTCGGGAAGATATTTTGACCACATGACCTTTTCGATGATTTCCTTAATTTCTTTAAGATTTTTCAAATCTTTATTCAGTACAATGCATTCTCTCGTATGCTTTACAAGTACAAATTTCTTCGAGTTTACATAAAGCGTTTATAGGGGCATTTATTGAGCAAGCCATGTTAGGCGGTAAAATAAGCCCTCCAAGCGGCATTTTCTTATTGAAAAATTGGTTGTCTTATAAAGATGCTATCAGCATTGAAGAAAGTATACCAAACAAAGAAACAAAGCGTATTCTGACTGCTGCCGAACTGCCTAAACTGGGAGAGCCTACAAAGACACAAGGCGAGGATTTGCCGAAATTGGGAATGAAGCTGGATTATGAGGAGGGAGAAAATGAGTTTTAAAGCATATGTTGAAGAAATCTTGCAAAATGAGGTTTTAAGTGTGGTTAGGCAGCAGGGAGCGGGAGCAAGCCTATTCTGCATTGAGTGAAACAGACAGGACGGCGGTATTCAATCTTGAAAAGGATTATATGCTTGGGCGTATCACAAGACAGGATATTGCGGAAATGAAACGGGAGGGAAACAAAACTATGACCTATACAATAGGCGATTGACCGAAAATACATTCAAAAACAAACCATTTTTGATTAGATAGGGAGTACAATGATATGGTATACGCGGAATGGAAAGCAATTAAAGGAATTAGGGGCGAGGACAATCAAAAGATTATAAGGGATTTTGAAAGAAACAATCCTGGGTTGGCGGCACTTTTTGAACAAAAGGAGCGGGAGGAACAAGCGAAAATGAAGCAGATTATGACTGAGCCGGACAGAATGGAACGCTGGCGGAAGATGGCGGCGACATTTCCAACGGACAAGGATTGGTTAAGACGTAGGCAACGAAAGATAATGTAGAAAGAGAGGAAAAACATCATGGGATATAAAGCAATTACAATGGATAGAGCAATACAGACAGGAATTGATAGAAGCCGGAGAAAACCCGGACGAGTATTTCAAGCCCACAGAGGGCAGCAGTCTATTACTTCCCTAACGGTTTGCATTAATGGAATTTGTTCTTGAATTTATCCGGGGATTATGCTATATTATAGATACAAAAGAGGAAACAACCGCCCACAAAGTGGTTGACCTCACGAGATTAGACGATAAGCCTACCTGTTCCGCCAAGATACA
>CAJTMS010000094.1 GCA_910577155.1 uncultured Mailhella sp. | reverse complement strand
TCATAAAAGCGTATCGTTATTTTTGAAAGGTTTTTTATGAAAGTAAACGGGAAGCAAATCAAACTGACAAAATCCCTGAGCTTAAAAGAATATCTGGAACAGGAAGGATATGTCCTTTTGCGGGTTGCTGTTGAAAAAAACGGACAAATTATTCCGCGGGCTGATTTTGCAGCAGTCATGCTGTGTGATGAAGACAGCCTTGAAATTGTCAGCTTTGTTGGCGGCGGATAGGTTTAAACCGGCAAATTTGATTGGTACCTTAATAAGGATTTTTTTTGTTTTTATGAATAAAGAGCAGTATTATGCCGTACAGGAAAGGCGGCATGGAAAAGAAAAGCAAGCCTTGTTTGCCAAAGCCCATGTCGGTATTGCAGGGCTTGGGGGACTTGGCTCCCATGTGGCAATTATGCTTGCCCGTCTTGGAATTGGGGTGTTGACGCTGGTTGATTTTGACGTGGTTGATGAAACCAATATCCACCGTCAGCATTATGAACTTTCTGATATCGGCAAAGCAAAAACCACGGCTCTTTATGAACAGCTTATGCGGATTAATCCTTATATTACCTATCATTGCTGCCAAGAAAAAGTTGTACCTGAAAATATACAAAATTTATTTGGAAATTGCAGTGTTATTTGTGAGGCTTTTGACAGGGCAGAACAAAAAGCCATGCTCGCAGAAAATGTGCTCTGCCGGCTGCCCCATGCATACTTGGTGGGAGGAAATGGCATGGCAGATATAAAAAGTGCAAATTTGATGAAAGTGCAAAACGTTATGAGTCGTTATTATTTGTGCGGCGACGGTATCAGCGATGTGGCCGACGCCTGTCTTTTTGCCCCGCGTGTTGCGCTTTGTGCGTCCATGCAGGCAACACAGATTATGCGAATTATATTAAATGAAAAATCTCTATAATGTAAAGTCTGATGAGGTGAGAAAATGGAAGATACGTATAAACTTGGAAATCACACGTTTAGTTCCCGTTTTATTTTAGGTTCCGGCAAATTCTCCTTGGATGTCGTCAATGCTGCCGTGCAGGAAGCAGGAGCACAAATGATTACGCTGGCTCTGCGCCGTGCCAATATTGGCGGTATTGCCAATATTTTGGATTATGTTCCGAAAGGTGTAACTATTTTGCCGAACACTTCAGGGGCAAGAAATGCTGACGAAGCCTTGCGTATTGCCCGCCTTGCCCGTGAATGCGGCTGCGGTGATTTTGTCAAAGTTGAAGTTATCCATGAGAGTAAATACTTGCTGCCTGACAATTATCAAACTGCCAAGGCAACAGAACTTATGGCAAAAGAAGGTTTTATTGTTCTGCCCTATATGTATCCTGATTTAAATGCTGCCCGCGATATGGTGAATGCAGGGGCAGCTGCCATTATGCCTTTAGGAGCCCCCATTGGCACCAACAAAGGCTTGGTCACAAAGGAGTTTATCCAGATTTTAGTGGATGAAATTGATTTGCCGATTATTGTGGACGCGGGTATTGGCAGACCTTCACAAGCTTGTGAAGCCATGGAAATGGGCGTTACCGCCATTATGGCAAATACCGCCATTGCAACAGCAGGAGATGTGACTGGCATGGCGCGTGCCTTCAGACAAGGAATTGAAGCCGGCAGGACGGCATATTTGGCTGGTTTTGGCAGGATAAAAGACAAGGCGGAAGCCTCTTCTCCTTTGACAGGCTTTTTAGACGAATAGGGGCTGACAATGAGTTTTAAATATTTACCCAATATGGAACAGCACGAACACAGCATGCTGGAGCAGGTTCTTGATGAAGTTGCCCGGGTTGATTTTGCTGCCATTACAGCTCTCGATGTGCGTGAAGCCTTGAAAAAAGATTATTTGTCCCTTACCGTGCAGGATTATGCTGCGCTTCTTTCTCCTGCAGCGCAGGATTTTTTGGAAGAAATAGCGCAGAAGGCGCAAACAGAAACAAGAAAGCGTTTCGGCAATACTGTTTGCTTGTATACGCCTTTGTATATTGCCAACTATTGTGCCAATAACTGTATATACTGCGGGTATAACTGCAAAAATAAAATCCAGCGGGGCAGTTTGAGTTTTGAGGAAATTGACGAGGAACTCCGCTCTATTTCCGCTACCGGTTTGCAGGAAATTTTGCTGCTGACAGGTGAGCACAGGGTTAAATCTTCTGTGGAATTTATTGCGGAAGCCTGTAAAATTGCCCGTAAATATTTCACTACTGTGGGTATTGAAGTATATCCCATGAATACGGACGAATACCGCATTTTGCACGAAGCGGGGGCTGATTTTGTTTCTGTATATCAGGAAACATATAATCCTGTAAAATATGACGAAATGCATTTATCAGGACCGAAAAAAGTTTATCCCTATCGTTTTTATGCGCAGGAACGGGCGCTTATGGGCGGCATGCGCGGGGTTGGATTCGGGGCTTTGCTTGGTCTTGACGATTTTAGGAAAGATGCGTTTGCTACCGGACTTCATGCCTATTATGTACAAAAGAAATATCCTCATGCAGAGGTTTCTTTTTCCTGTCCGCGTTTGCGTCCCATTGTCAATGACGATACGATTAACCCTAAAGATGTGCATGAAAGACAGCTTTTGCAGATTATGTGTGCCTACCGCTTATTCATGCCTTTTGCGGGGATAAATATTTCTACCCGTGAATGTGCACGCTTTAGGAATAATGCTGTCAACATTTGCGCAACCAAGATTTCTGCCGGTGTAAAAACAAGTGTCGGCGGGCATAGTGAAGAAGAAAAGGGCGATGCTCAGTTCATTATTTCCGATGAGAGGAGTGTTGATGAAATTATAGAAAAAATACAATCTCTTGGCTTACAGTCAGCCATGACAGATTATTTGTATGTCTAGCGTGTTTTCACTTAATACGCAGAATTATTTTTCTTGGGGGAAATTGTTTCCCCCGAAAAGTCAAGTAATCTCTTTCGAGCTTGATTTTTCGAGGACGAGAACGTTTTAACTTGTTGCAGGCTTTTTATGCCTTACGACATGCCAGCAACAAATAAAAAAGTCCCATACCCCTTATCGCTTATTTTTCTTATTGAAAAACAAAAAGTTTGGGGTTTAGACTGTCATTATTGTATCATGCTGTGATAGTGTAAAAGTCCTGCTATGTTCAGTTTGCAGGGCTTTTTTATAAGGATTTTGAATGAAACCCATTATCTGTGTCAGTCAAAAAAGTGTTTGTGCTGAAGATTTTTTTGTTCGTGTGGAAAAAATATTTCAGCAGGAAGTTTTTGCCTTTATTTTGCGGGAAAAAGAGTTGTCAAGTGAAGAATATAAAGCGCTTGTGTTAAAACTTTTGCCCATAGCGAAACAATATCCAACACCATTTTTTATCAATGGAGATTTTACCCTTGCCTGTGAATTGGGACTGGGAGTGCAAATTCCTTTTCATAAATATCAGGAGCTGACAAAAAGTCCTGTTCCTGTAGGAATTTCCATCCACAGCACGGAAGAAGCGGAATATATCATGCAGCAGCCGAAAAATATCGTTGTATCACATATTTTAGCAGGGCATATTTTTGCAACAGACTGTAAAAAAGGTGCAGCTCCCAGAGGATTGGATTTTTTAGCCTCTGTTTGCCGCGTTATAAATCAGAAAATCCCTGTTTTTGGGATAGGGGGCATAAACTTGGAAAATATGCCGGCACTGCGAAAAGCCGGAGCGAACGGCGGAGCTGTCATGAGTTCCTGCATGAAAACAGCAGGTATTGAAGCTCTGTTAACAGAATTGGAAACACGCTTTTATAGCTAACCTCCCAGGCTATTTTGTGTAAAAAAGAAGTGAGAACACAGCCGCAGCACATCGCTTGTTTTTATTTTGCTTAGTTATAGAAAGAGGTTGATAATCAGTTTCCTATAAAACGTATCTTCCTGTTTTTCTGAAAGAAAAACAGGCAATGTGGGGGTA
>CAJTMS010000093.1 GCA_910577155.1 uncultured Mailhella sp. | reverse complement strand
GTCAATATACTTATAACGACTATGAGGAGGATCCAAGCATGAAATACATCTGTTCAGTTATGAAATTGTTGGCTATCAAAAGAAAACCGAACCGAAAATGACAAATTTCCGTTTTGTTGAGCCACGAAAATATATCTATAAGTGAGGAATTATCATTATGAAATATACATGTACTGTGATTTCGGTGGTGGACATCAGTGCCGCAAGAAATTTTTATGAGGATTTGTTTGGATTAGAGGTGTTCCAGGATTATGGCAGAAACATTGCTTTTACCTGCGGCCTGGCATTGCAGCAGGATTTTGACTGGCTTGTGAACCTGCCCAAAGAAAAGATATTAAAGAAATCCAACAATGCGGAAATCGTCTTTGAGGAACAGGACTTTGACGGTTTTTTGAACAAGTTGAAAGAATACCCGGATATTGAATATCTGGGAGAAGTGATCGATCATAGCTGGGGCCAGCGGGTGATTCGCTTTTACGATTTGGACGGACATATCATTGAGGTTGGCGAGGATATGAAAATGGTTATAAAGCGTTTTCTTGCTACCGGTATGACAATGGAAGAAGTTTCTGTGAAAATGGACGCTTCCGTGGAGGATTTGACAAAACTTCTGAATAGTTAATGTACTGTGGACGGATAAACTAACCGGAATTTTATAGAAAGGAGCGATAAAATGCAATCAAAAAAAATAACCAAAGGATTACTTATTGCATATCTGTTAGCATTAACATGGATTATAATATTTAAACTACAATTTTCTTTTAAAGATATAGATCACTTGAGAAGTGTGAATCTAATTCCTTTCCGAGGTTCTGTTATCGTCAACGGAACAATAAGTTTTGGTGAGATATATAATAATGTTTTTGCTTTTATTCCTTTCGGAATTTTGTTATGTGCATTGCAACAAGAGAAGCCTTTCCTTAAAAAGTTTATTCCAATATTTCTGACAAGTTTGTTTTTTGAAACCGTACAATTTGTTTTTGCTATTGGGGCAAGTGATATTACTGACCTTTTAGCAAACACTTTGGGCGGAGTAATAGGCATGGGAGTCTTCTTCATTCTATCGAAAATATTTAAGGCAAAAGTAAATAAAGTTGTAAACATTTTTTCTTTAATAGGGGCTATCATTTTAGTGATGTTTATATGGCTTCTGCTTTTGTCAAATTGAAAAACGATTCGGAGTTGTGGAGGTATAATAATGGAATACAAAGTGGGTGATAAAAAACTTAATGCTTCAACTTTTCTCTCCTTTGTTAATCAAGTATGGCAAGGCGATTATGACATCGAAAGAACAAAGGAGGCATTATCTAAAACGCTGAATATAACCGCCTATGATGACAAAGTGCTGATAGGGTGTTTGCGTATTCTTTCAGATGGTTATTATTTTGGAACAATTACAGAGTTGCTTGTTCTTCCAGAATATCAAAAACAAGGAGTAGGAAGTAGACTTCTTCAACTTGCAAAGGATAATACGCCTACTATGTTATATTTTGGTTCACAACCGGGAGTAGAGGGATTTTATGAAAAGAATGGCTGTCAGAAGGGTCTGCAATCCTACACAATAGAAAAGAAAAGACAATAGCTAAATTCCAGCTTGTCGAGACTTTGAACAGATCCGAAAAATATAATTTGAAGGGAGAAAGATTTAATGAAAGAATTTAGTCAAGAAGCAGAACTGGTCATGATTGAGCGTTTCGGGAAAGATACGATTATATCATTAGCAACAATAGAAAATGCAACGCCTTATGTGCGATATGTAAATGCCTATTACGAAGATGGTGCATTTTATATCATTACTCATGCCCTCTCAAATAAAATAAAACATATAAAAGATAACCATGTTGTTGCAATCGCCGGCGAGTGGTTTACAGCACATGGGAATGGCGTCAGTTTGGGTTATTTTGGGAAAAAAGAAAACTGTGTGATTGCTGAAAAGCTGAAAAAAGTCTTTGCTGAATGGATTGATAACGGTCATACCGATTTTAACGATGAAAACACTATCATTCTGCGTGTGGAATTAACAGATGGCCTGTTGCTCTCGCATGGTACAAGATATGAGTTTTAAGTTTTCAAATTTTCTACTTTGCTATGTCAAGCATTATCAGAGCTTGTCTTGAATATTTGCAGGCAGGCTGTTTAAGGAGGTTCCATGAAAGGATTTAATCGACCAAACCAATTATTTTCCCTCTGCGGTTTGAATTGCGGGCTTTGCCCCATGTTTTTGAATAAAAACTGTCCTGGTTGCGGCGGCGGTGAAGGGAATCAGTCCTGTAAAATTGCAAGATGCAGTTTGGAGCATGACGGAGTTGAATACTGTTTTCAATGCAGTGAATACCCCTGTGAGAAATACGATCATATTGATGATTTCGATTCCTTTATTACACATCGAAATCGAAGATCCGATATGGAAAAGGCCAAACGCCTTGGAATAGACGCTTATAATGCAGAGCAGGCGGTGAAAGCCAACATTTTGGAGGTTTTATTATCCAATTATAATGATGGCCGCAAAAAGACACTCTTTTGCGTAGCCGTCAACCTGCTGGAACTGCAAGAACTGCAAACAGTACTTAAAGAAATTTACCGTAAACCTGATATGGAAACACTGACGCTCAAAGAAAAAAGCGCTTTTGTTGCTGGATTACTGCAGGATGCAGCGGCAACGAAAAATATTGACTTAAAGCTACACAAGAAAAAGAGATAATGTATTTGAAAAAGCGCCATATCATTATCAGTTAGCCAAAATAAATCTATATTACTTAAAGCGAATTTCTGTTTGAAGTATCAAAAACTATGGATATAATGATAGATAGGTGGTGATAAAATGTTTAGAATAGGTGAATTTTCAAAGCTGGCACAGGTATCTATTCGTATGCTTCGCTACTATGACGAGGTAGGACTTCTGACACCGGCAGAGGTTGACAAGTGGACGGGACACCGACTGTATTCAGTAAAGCAAATACCGCGTCTAAATAAGATTCTGTATCTGCGGGACAGTGGACTGAATGTTTCGGAAATTGCGCTTGCCCTGACGATGGACGAGCAATCCCTTCTTGCACAGCTCGACAAAAAGCGCATAGAGATAGAAAATGCAATACAGGCCGAACGAGAAAAACTGCGGAAGATTGAACTTACAAAAAGTGAAATACAGGGTGGTAAAGGAGAACTGCACTATAATATATCCGTTAAGTCAATCCCGGCGTATCAGGTGCTATCCTTGCGGAAAATTGTACCGAATTACTATTCCGAGGGCGACTTATGGAAAGAACTTTCTACTTTTACAGAAGTGCAAAAAATCGAAATAATGGGCAATACACTTTCCATTTATCACGATACAGAATTTCGAGAGACAGATGTTGATATTGAGCTATGCGCTCCGGTAAAGAAAATGAGAAAGGCAAAAGAGCCATTTTGTTTCCACATGACAGAACCAGTCCCGTATATGGCTTGCACAATGGTCTATGGCGATTTTGCAAATATAAAAGGCGCCTACCTTGCCTTTGCCGAATGGTTGCAGACAAACAGCGAATACAAAATGTCTAACCCGATGCGTCAGATCGTGCATAGGGGCCCGTGGAATGAGAATAACCCTGAAAAATATTTGATTGAGCTTCAAATACCGCTGGAACACGCATGATTGTACAGGCTTTGAAATGTCCTGCTAAAAATGCAGGGCATTTTTAATTTTCCCTATTGCACCTCACATGATGTGAGGTCTTATACTGGTTTTACCAACAAAAGCAAGGAGGAAAAATATGACCTATCAATTAAAAGCCATTGGCAAAGTAAAAAATGATGAAAACGGCACATTTATTCAGCTAGAGCCGGAGTACATTCCCGGACTGCAGGCCTTAGAGGGCTTCAGCCACATCAATGTCCTTTGGTGGTTCAGCGATTGCGACAACAACGCAGACCGGGATGAATTACAGACAGAACAGCCCTATAAAGGCGCACCCGAAGTCATGGGTGTATTTGCGACACGATCTCCTGCGCGTCCGAACCCTATTGCATTAACAGCGTCCGAAATTATTAACATTGATTTCACCAACGGCATGATTCGTGTTACATTCATTGACGCAAATGACAATACGCCCGTACTTGACATCAAGCCGTACACTCCGAGTTTTGACAGAGTTGAAACGCCCGGTGTTCCCGCATGGTGCAGCGAATGGCCGAAAAGCACAGAAGCGTCCGG
>CAJTMS010000092.1 GCA_910577155.1 uncultured Mailhella sp. | reverse complement strand
CCCTGTTTCTGTCAAAGTATACTCTACCCGTGGCGGCACTTCTGGATATACTTTCCGGGTAAGCAGCCCGCTATCTTCCATTGAACGCAAATTTACTGTTAAAACTTTTTGAGATACATTCCCGACAGATTTTTTTATTTCTCCAAATCGTTTTGTACCGTCTAATAAGTCACGGATAATTAACACTTTTCAACGGTCACTAATGAGCATTAAAGTAGTTTCCACTGGGCAGGCAGGTAAAATTTTTTCCATTAAAAACCCCAATTTCTTCACAATAGTTTCTTTTGGGTAACTATAGCACAATAAAGTGCTTACTTTACGTTTTCTCTTTACGGCTATATTATAATCTTGCAAACGGGAAAAAACAAGCCGCAAAAATAAAATAAAATTTAGGAGGACAAATCTATGAAAATCGCAGTTATTTGTGCAAATGGCAAAGAGGGAAAGTTAATCGTTGAGGAAGCTATCGCAAAAGGGGCAGACGTTACCGCCGTTGTGCGTGGCGAAAACAAGTCGGCAGCAAAAAACGTCATTCAGAAAGACCTGTTTGATTTGAACGTAGCCGATTTAGAGAACTTTGATGTTGTGATTGACGCTTTCGGGGCATGGACGCCGGAAACTTTGCCGCAGCACAGCACTTCTCTGAAACATCTTTGCGACCTTGTAAGTGGCAAAGAAACAAGGCTTCTTGTTGTCGGCGGTGCAGGCAGCCTATATGTAAATCCGGAGCATACCGTACTGGTTATGGACGGAGCAAGAACCGGGAAATACATTTGGGGCGGCGAAGAACTGACACTGAACTCTAAGGGAGAAAGCGTAATCAGCTACGCCGACTATGCGGCTGCTATGGTGGAGGAAGCATTAAACGGAAACCACATTCAGCAGAGAATTTCTGTTGTGGCAGAATAAGTAGAACAGACTATCATTCAGTCAAATATGAAGTCCCCTGCCCCATAAAGACAGGAGACTTCTTACAGGAGGAAATATGAGTGCAGAAAAATATTTGCGTATGGTACAACAGGATATTCATTCTGTTGTCTTTGCCACAACTGATGAAAACCATTTCCCAGTTACTTGCGTGATTGATATAATGCTGTCGGATAAGGACGGGCTTTATTTTCTGACCGCAAAGGGAAAAGCCTTTTATAAACGACTCAAAAATCAACCTCTCATTTCCTTTACTGGCATGAAAGGGACTGATACTTTATCCAGTAAATCTATTACCCTGCGTGGAGAAGTACGAGAAATCGGACAGAAACGATTATCAGAAATATTTGAAAAAAATCCTTACATGGAAACCATTTACCCCAACAAGGAAAGCCGTACCACATTGACCGTATTCCAAATTTATAAAGGCAGCGGAGAATTTTTTGATTTGAGTTGCAAGCCCATTTTTCGGGAAAAATTTTCATTCGGTGGAATGGAAAACCATACGACATATTTTTTTGTTACGAATAAATGCAATGGCTGTACGCTCTGCGCTAATGCCTGCCCGCAAAACTGCATTGATATTTCCATCTGCCCCGTAAAAATAAAACCGGAACATTTCCTGCATTGCGGAAAATGTATGGAAATATGTCCCTCGCAGGCGGTAGAAAGGAGGGCGCTATGACACAGACAGAAAGACTTGATTTTCTGATTAACTATCTAATAGGTGAAAATAGCGAATTGAGGGCAATAGATATTCCTACACAGGACACAGAAAAAAAACGTCTGTTGCGTTCCCTTATGAATATACGCCCGCCGAAAACAGCTTCAAAAGCATTTTTAGAAGTGCAGGACGCATATTTACAGGAAGAATGTGCCCCAAAAGGCGTTATTTCATTATCAGATATTTCACTGGAACAACCAGGAATTTATTTATGGCAGGGCGATATTACCCTCCTGTCCGTAGACGCTATTGTAAATGCGGCGAACAGTGCCATGTTGGGCTGTTTCGTCCCATGCCACGGGTGTATTGACAATGTAATCCATTCTGCCGCAGGAGTTGAACTCCGTTTAGAATGTTACTGTATCATGGAAAAACAAAAAACAGAAGAACCAACGGGAAAAGCAAAGATCACAAAAGCCTATAATCTTCCCTGCCGTTATGTTCTCCATACGGTCGGTCCGATTATCTATGGGGACGTTACCGGGAAAGACTGCGACCTGCTATCGGGCTGTTACCGTTCCTGTTTAGAGCTTGCAGCAGCCTATCAGTTGAAAAGCATTGCCTTTTGCTGCATTTCTACGGGGGAGTTTCATTTCCCCAATGAAAAAGCCGCTGCAATAGCAATTCAGACAGTGCAGGACTATCAAAGAAAAAATCAGAATGGTTTGGAGGTGGTTTTTAATGTGTTCAAGGACAGCGACTATCAAATCTACAAGCAGTTGTTGGGATAACATACAAAAAACTAAAATGATACTGGAAAACGCTGACGCTGTTGTGATCGGCGCAGGTGCAGGACTGTCTACCTCTGCGGGATTTACCTATTCCGGGAAACGCTTTGAAGATAACTTCCCGGATTATATTAAAAAATATGGTTTTAAGGATATGTATTCAGCAGGCTTTTACCCATATGATACGTTGGAAGAATATTGGTCGTATTGGAGCCGATACATTTTTATCAACCGCTATCAAAATGCACCTAAAAATGTTTACGATAATTTATACAATTTGGTAAAGGACAAAGATTATTTTGTACTGACAACTAATGTAGACCATTGCTTTCAAAAGGCGGGCTTTGACAAACACAGGCTGTTTTATACACAGAGCGATTATGGATTATGGCAATGCTCAAAGCCCTGTCACGATAAGACCTATGACAATGAAGCCATTGTTAAAAAAATGGTTGAAGAACAGGAAAATATGTGTATTCCGTCCGGGTTAATCCCGCATTGCCCTGTCTGCGGCGCGCCTATGTCAATGAATTTACGGGCAGACCATACTTTTGTTGAAGATAGCGGCTGGCACACAGCAGCAGAAAGGTATCAAGACTTTATACATCGCCATAAGGGATTGAAAATTTTATATTTTGAATTAGGCGTTGGCGGCAATACGCCGGGAATTATTAAATATCCGTTTTGGCAGATGACATATAACAATCCCAATGCTGCTTATGTATGTATCAATTTATCAGAAGCCTATATCCCGACAGAAATCAGAAAGCAATCTGTTTGTATCGGTAACGATATAGGAGATGTTTTGAAGCAACTTGCAATAAACACATTCTAAGATAAAATACTAAAAGGGGGTGGTATCATAGGAAAAATGGTACTGCTGACACTCAATGAACATGAGGAAACGGTTATTGACAAAATCATAGCGGCAATATCTGATTATATACAACTTGAACCTATGGAAATTACACCCGCTTCCGTGTTATCCTTTCCGGGACTGGAAATAATACAGAGCAGGCGGCAGGTACTTCAAGGCGGGGAAGAAATCAACCTTACCCGCCTTGAATACAGTACCCTTGTATTCCTTGCTTCCAATCCCGGCATTGTCCTAACACAGACACAGATTTTTGAAGCTGTCTGGAACATGGATAGCGACAGCTGCCATTCAAGCGCTGTCAACGTAATTTACAACCTGCGGAAAAAGATAGAGCCGGACAGCAAGAACCCGACCTACATAAAAACCGTGTTAGGTGTCGGCTATAAATTTGACGGATAAACGCCGGGGAATGATAATGTAGACATTGTCATTCCCTGGTGCCTTTTTCTCCTTGTGAACGCTTAGAAGCCCCTATTTGGGCATTTCCTTATTGCACTACAAAACGCCCCGGGAATGCCCTTAAAACACTACCTGCTCACGTTCTAACTGTCTGTATTTGTTTTCCGTATTCATATTTCTATAAGGGTTTGGGAATTTCCCAACAAATAAAAAATCTATAAGTCACTTTACATGTGAATAGAAAATTTTACGGGATTGGGTACTCAATCCCTATGCTTGCTATTCCGTTATTCTAAACTTTTTATAAAATTTCCCGGAAACTTTTCCATTTTTTACCTCTCGTGCGTAGTAAGTAGTAGAGGGGAAGTTCACGCTATTCCCGTATAGTGTACTTGCCACTTCTCATAAAATTTAGGGAAACCGTCAAAGGAGAAAGTTTATGTCAAAAACTAATAACTCTCCTACACCCGATACCCAGATACGAATGGAAAGCCTTTCCAATGAAGAAAAGCATTTCATGGAAGAAAGTCTTTCCATAGA
>CAJTMS010000091.1 GCA_910577155.1 uncultured Mailhella sp. | reverse complement strand
TTGATTTTTTCAATTATCTACTTGACTTTTAATAGTTGGTCTTTCTTCCCAGCAGGGGGCTATTACAGCAAACACCTATGCCGCATAAGGCGGCACGAATATCGGCGTAATATGAGTTATTAAGACATACTAAATGATATGTGTATTCATATTCATAGGCAGAATTTCCCGTTGCATAGAATAGAATTTTTTTAATGGTATTTGATATCCAGAAATATACTGGTAATAAAAAAAGGACATGACAATACCCCTCCTATACCGCCATATCCTTAAAATAAATACTCTTATTTTTTGAAAACGTCTGTAATGATGTTTACGCATCCTTCTTCACCCAATGCGTCACTGTTAAGGCATAAATCGTAATTCTGCGGTATGCCCCACGGACAGTCTGTGTAGTGTGAATAGTAGATTTTTCTCCGTTCATCTTTATCTGTGATTCGCTTTTGAATAGGCTTATCGCTTTCTCCGTAGCGTTCAAGAATACGTTTCGCCCGGTTCTCCCTGTCTGAATAAATAAAAACGTGTATGCAGTCATTGTTG
Organism: uncultured Mailhella sp.; assembly: GCA_910577155.1. Lineage (GTDB taxonomy): Bacteria > Desulfobacterota > Desulfovibrionia > Desulfovibrionales > Desulfovibrionaceae > Taurinivorans. Next base: position 3,880 of record CAJTMS010000091.1, on the reverse strand, counting down.
TCCCGAAGAATATAATCACTACGCCGCCCGACAATTACGCAGCTTTCCTTTTCCGCAAGGCTTTTAATAATCTTTGTCTGTGCAAAGTAAATTGTATCAGCAGGAGACGGTTCCATACGTCCATGCAAAGAACGGTTCATAACAAGGTTAAATAGAAGGCTGTTTTTTGCAGTAGAATATTCTGCGGCTTCTATGATAAATTCTTTTGAAAACCCTGTTTCCTCTGCAATTTTTTCCAATAGTTCCTGATCGTAAAATCCAATTCCCAGCGTTTCGGCAACAATTTTTCCTATGCTGTGTCCTCCGCTTCCAAACTCACGGCTAATGGTGATAATTCTCTTTTTCATGGTACTGTTCCTCCAATCTTTTCGTATGTCCCATATGTCAAGCAAAATTCAATGGATAAAGCTGCGCTGTTATTGGGGTATATCCCCTCAGACAAATTAGGACGCATTTTCGCTTATCTGCTCCATTTTCTTAATTTCCTTAAAACAAAAAGCACCCGAAAGGACAAAAGCCAAAGCGTCTGCGGTAGGTCCTGCCATTAGAATACCTGTCAAACCAAAAAAGCGCGATAAAATCAGCATAGCGGGAATGTAGAAAATTACCTGCTTTGACAGGGAAGTAATCGCTGCTTTCATGGGCTGACCGATTGCCTGGAACAACACCCCGGCACACATCTGTAAACCGTTCAAGAATGTAAGCAGTAAATAAATGTGGAAGCACTTAACGGCAAATTCTTCATACAGACTGGATTCCGTACCGAATACCCGAATAAGCTGCAACGGGAAGCACTGAAAAACAATCCATGAAACAAATGTAATGATTGTAGCAACTCCGGCACTAAGCAGGAAAGTTTTTTTCACACGGTCATATTTCTTTGCGCCGTAATTAAACCCGATAATCGGCTGGCTTCCGCTTGCAACACCAATACCAATGGAAAATGCAAGCATACTCACTTTCATACACAAGCCAAAGGTGGTGAGGGGAATATCTGCTCCATAGGGAGAGAGTGCGCCATATTTTGTCATCAGATTGTTTGATACGAACGCCACTACCGTTGAAGTCAAGTTATTTGCTCCGCTCGCAAATCCAAGGCTTGCGATTCTTCCCGCAGTCCAAATATCCAAAGTAAAAGACTGTCTGGAAAGTCTGATTGTCTTCATTCGGAACAGATAAGCGATATTGAACAAAAGCCCAAATAACTGGCTTATAACAGTGGCAGTCGCAGCGCCCTCAACACCCCAGTGAAATACGAATATGAAAACCGGGTCAAGAATGATGTTTAAAACCGCGCCAATCATCATGGACAGCATGGCATAACGCAGGCTTCCGTCTGTTCGGATTGCGCTGTTAATGGTATTCCCGACAATCTGAAAGATAAATCCAATGACGATAATACGCCCATAATCAAGTGCATAGGGCAGTATATTTTCCGTTGCCCCGAATATCAGACATAGCGGTTTCAAAAAAACAAAGGCAAGAACAGTCCAGATAATGCCGAAAATGCTCCCAAACATAATCGAAGTCCCTAAACCTTTTGCGGCTTTCTCTCCCTCGCCTTTCCCAAGGTTAAGGCTGAAAAAGGCGGCAAGACCGTCACCAAAAAGAGTGGCAATGGCAATCGTAATCGTAGCGATTGGGGCGATAATGTTCGTGGCTCCGTTCCCCAAAAAGCCTATGCCCTGACCGATAAAAATCTGGTCTACCATGTTGTAAAGGGAATTGATAATCAAAGCTATGATACTGGGAACGGCATAGCTTGTAAGTAGTTTTCCGATTTTTTCATAACCAAGTGGATTGGCTGTCGTCTGTGTGTCATTCATCATCGTGTCCTCCTTTAATTAGAATTCTAAATATAAAGGCAAAAAATAGGTTCAGGTAATCATCGAAATAATTGTCGTGGGTGGTAATCTCATATGAAAACCTCCTTTCCATTTAATTAGAATCCTAAGTATATGGGCAAAAGAATACCTATTTTGTATTCTCCGTCATTTGCAGAATGACCTTTTCAAAGACTTCCAAATCATTTTCGGATATACCGGCAAACATACTGTGCATATACTCATTGACACGGCTTGTAATATCGTCCTTTATCGCAAGTGTCTGTTCCGTCAATACAAGTTTTTTATAACGTCTGTCGCTGTCCAAACTTTCCCGGCGCAAATAGCCATTGCGCTCCAGATTGCTGATAAGGCTTGTGACAGAAGAACCCTTAATCTCTAAAAATTCTTCTATATCTTTCGGGAATATGTCCCTTGCTTCAGATTCAACGATAATATAGTGCAGGATAAGACCTTGAATACTGGTTATCTGCGTACCTGTGAAAAAACTTGAAAAGTATCTCAACATTCGCCGATTCAACTTGTCATATTTTTCCATTAGCTTTTTTTCATCCCTCATGCTATCGCCCTGTCCCTACTTAGAATTCTAATTACAAGAATTCATTTTACTGCTACGCATTTCAGTTGTCAAGTGGGCGAGAAAAGTTTATACTATTTTCATAAATGACGGAAAAGAATTTTTGCATAACTTTGGTAAAGCTGTCGTGTGGCATTGTGGGACATACGGGGTATTTTAGAGGGTTTGGGATTCCTCCCAACAAGCAAAATCTGTCCGGCAAGCCATAGGGTGCAGATGGACAAATTTACGGAAAGGTACTCCTTTCCTATGCTTGCTCCGAAACTCATTTTTTCCTTTTATAGCTTAATCTGTTCATTTCCATTCCGGCTGTGGTGCTGCTTTCACGACAAATGGACAGGGGTTAGGTATAAATCCTTATCTCCTGCAAAAACATGTCTGCAAAGCCGTTTGTAGCAAGGCTCTTTTGGCTTCTATTGCGTAACATAAAGGTATAAAAAAGCAGCGTTCCTGTTCTCCCTGTTATGGGATAGAGAAACGCCGTGTTCGTGTCATATTCAGTTTTCATTTATTCTTTCAATACTGTGCTGATATTGGGGCTTGCAGTATTCTGGGTGGCATATCAAGGCTCTTTCCCTTAAAAGTAGTAAATTGGTAGTAAATTCAACTTGAAATCCTGCTTGTATGCTCGTAAATCAAGGCTTATTTGAGATAATCAACCATTTTATAAAAAACTTGTAGAAGATACACCATTTTACATTCAAATTTGGAAGATAGTGCTATCCCCTAAAAAGAAACAAGAAGCAAACCTCTCCCCTTTTTCTAAAAGAACAAGGCAAACTTTCACATACCATTTGGGGGAGACCCCTTGCCAAAGAAATCCCCCAAATTGGCACTCAAAATACGGTAATTCACACTTATTGGACTACTAATATCCAATAAGGTACAATAGTTATGAATCTCTCCCAAGAACGCAAAAAAACTGACAATGTTGAACATGTTATATCCCTCCACCTGTTTATATCTACTGAATATTGAAAAAATTAAGGTTGAGAATTGAAAAAAGCTACCGTTTTGGGTAGCTGTTTGGATTTATTTTAACTTATCTATCGTTTATTTTCTCATTCAGATTCTTCTCTGTATTCAAAGATAAACCACTTTTCATTCATATAAATCTCTATTGTATCGTCCGCTCCATACTGATAACCAAATCCACTTCCAAAATTAGACTGATTATCTTCTGTTGGTATTTCAGTTCCATCGACAGTTGACGTTATTTCTCCATCCATATTTCCACAGCGCCCGCTGATCGTGCTTTCTCTCCCTGTATCATAATATAATTTATCATTTACTCTTACCATAGGGATTCTGTCATACATTGCATCAGCTTCTTCCTGTTTGGGCAGTTGCTCTTCATCCAAATCCAGTCCCAACATATTTCGTATATTGCTTATATATTCCGGATCTTTCACCATATCATCCGTGATCATATAACTGGAAATGGGATTCTGCCATGGAA
>CAJTMS010000090.1 GCA_910577155.1 uncultured Mailhella sp. | reverse complement strand
ATGCGAAAAATACTGCTTCGTTCTTGGCAGCGGTACATATAAGGTGTATCGCCATCTGGGCTAAAATCTATTGACGACACTATCTAGGATAGCCGAGAATAACAATTGCTTTGTGTCCTGCTTCTTTTGCTTTGTTTATGGAATGGGTAATAAGCTGTTTGCCAAAACCTTGCCGCTGGAATTTCGGTTCAATGAAAATAGGGGCAAAGGTTATAACTGGAAGCGCGGGCTTATCAGGACATACAATGCTTGAATGTGTATAATAAATCCCTCCGATAACAGCTTTGCGATATTCAAGCACAAAACTTAATTCCGGGATAAAATCCTTGTGGCTGCGCATGGCATGCACAAGAAAATGCTCATAACAACCCTGCGTATACAGATTCCAAAAGGCATTGCGGCAGCAGTTTTCTGAAGCAAAATAATCCTGTTTTGTTTCGTGACGTATTGTGATGAGCATAGTTTTTACGCTAAAAATAAATCTGTGGACATGTAGCGTTCACCCGTGTCACAGGCAATGGTTACAATATTTTTCCCTTGAAATTCTTTACGTTTTGCCAGAGCAGCGGCAGCGGCAATATTTGCTCCGGAAGAAATACCTGCATTGAGGGCGTCCATTTTCAGGGCTTTGCGGGCAAATTCTTTGGCTGTTTGGGTATTGACAGTAAGAATTTCGGAAATAAGACTTTTGTCAATAATATCGGGAATAAAGCCGGCTCCAATGCCTTGAATGCCATGGGGGGCAGCGCCTTTTCCTGAAAGAACGGCAGATTCTTCCGGTTCAAGTATGCCAAGGAAAATATTGGGATATTGTTCTTTTAAATATTTGCCAACACCCATAAACGTTGCTCCGGAACCGGCTCCAGCAACAAAAGCGTCAATGCGGATATGATTTTTTTCCGCTTCCGCATGAATTTCAGGACCTGTGGTTTCATAATGGGCTTTGGGACCAATGGGGTTGCTGAATTGGTTAGGGCGATAGGCATTTGGGGCACTGTTAAAAAGTTCTTCGGCTTTCTTCTGTGCTCCGCTCATGCCTTTGCCGGCAGGTGTCAGTACAATTTCCGCACCTAAGCCCTGCATGAGTTTACGCCGTTCAATGCTGGCTGATTCAGGCATGCAGACAACAAGTTTTATTCCCATTTCCGCACAAACAACAGCAAGTCCAATACCCAGATTTCCGCTTGTCGCCTCAATAACTGTACCGTCTTTGCTGAGTTTTCCCGTGGCAAGAGCGTCTTTGATATAGGCAAGGGAGGCTCTGTCTTTTATGGAACCGCCCGGGTTTCGCATTTCTGCTTTGACATAAAGATGAGCTCCCGTTTCTTGGGAGAGATTTTTAAGATAAATAAGGGGAGTATTGCCAATGCTTGATAAAATATCCATCATTATCCTCGAATGAGATTAAAGGTTATCGTCCTTGGTAAACATACGCCAATTTGTGCCGTCTGCCGTCTGTTCGGGAATAACATCCAGTATAGCAACATTTTTCCAAAAATAACTTAAACTGTTATCTGGACCAATATGGCATTTCATATGGGCAGAAATTTCTTCAGGCGTTAATGTTTTAATATTGATGCCCAGTTCTTCTAATTGTTCCCGTAATAACTCTTCAATACGGGCAGCAACCTGAGAATTGGGCAGGGGGGTATTTGGCTGTGCTTGTCTTTGCATATTGCTTTTCCTGTTTTCTCTATTATAAGGCATAATTCTGACTTGTCAAAGTGTAAAAGAACCTCTATATTAAGAAAAAATTTGTGAGGTGGATTATGGTACATCACGTTGTATGGTGGACATTGCAAGACGGTGTCAACGGAAAATCAGCAAAAGAAGCCGGAGATTTCTTAGTAAAACTTGGTATGGAAAAAATGGCGGGAAAAATTGATGCGTTGCTTTCTTTGGAAATAACAACAGATTTTGCCAAAACAACAACGCAAGATGTGCAGCTCTTGCTCCACAGCACCCATAAGGATGAACATGCCCTTGCCGAATACGCCGGACACCCTATCCATGTGGAATTTGGCACAGAATTAAAAAAATATGCAACATCAAGGCAGGCTATTGATTTTATTGTGTAAAAATTGAAAAAGTGAGAAAATTTTCTCACTTTTTTTATGAAAAATTTTGGCTATTCATGCTGTTTATAAAGTTAATTGGGCTTGTTATCTAAAAGCACTTGTATTTTTTTGTATAATTGGTCATCTGGATTTAAAAATGCAATAATTGTGTAAATAAAAAATATGTTTTTTGATTTCCAGATTTGTTTTGCATCGTCATCTGTTATCGGTTTATTTGCGTAATGTTGCAATGTTTTTTCGTTAAGAAGATGAGAAGTTGTTAATATGTATTTGTACTCATTGCTGAAAGAATTTCCAATAATGGCAGTAGGAGTGACAAGTGGGGTTGATGTCGTAAAATCAGGTTTGCAATAGTCTTCATTCGTTTTATAGTGAATTGAAAGGTTTAGCAGATTGCTGATATCTCTTTCTGTGAGAAAAGCTTTTTTTGAGGTTTCAATATTTGTCAACATGATATTGGCGATATGAAAATAGTTAAAACTTTCCTGAACAGTTCTTCCTGCCCCGTATAAATTCCAATGGGTTCCTGTTTTGTTAAAAGGAGGATACTCATTCTTTTCTTTGAGCTGAAAAACAAGTTTTTGAGCATTATAAACAGGAATATTATTTTGCTGTAAAGTTTTTTTTATTTGTTCTGCATAGTTGGTTTCATTTTTATAAAAATAGGTATAAAGGGGTGATAAATATTCTGGATAAGAACTGACTTTGTCTGGAGCAATAATAAAATATATGTTAATTTCATTGGAGTGACATTCTTGAACAATTTTTTTTAGTAACTCTATTTGCGTTTCATTAAGTCCTTGATTGGGAATACGCACAGATAAATAAGCTCTTTCATATAAAAAGGAATTTTTTCCACGAATAATAGAATTATGATATCCACAATAAAAGCTATTAAAGTTTACCCAACTGTAGATTTGATTTCTGATTTTTACCATGGAATTTCTGAGAAAGAAATTTTGCTGAAACCATTTTTCAAATTGATTTTGATAGGTTTTATCAAAAATGTTTTCAAGAGAAATTTGTGGAAAAGAATATTTTTCTTCAACGCCCCAAAGATGACTTTTTTGTTTTAAAGTAAAAATACATCCTAATGGGATAAAAAAAATAGAGATGATGATTACAATGAAAATTTTTTTCATGGAAATTTTCTAAAATCTAAAATAAATAAAGGGTGAAAATGTTGAAGTCATGGTAAAAGTAAATGCTATGACAAATAAAAACAAAATAAAAGCTGTATCAACAAGGGTATAGGATACGTTTTGATATTTTGTTTCAAATAAAGGATAAGAGAAAAAGAATGCCAGCAAGAAAATAAGCACATTGCTGTAATTAATAAAATCGAGTGCAATCCTGAAAGAATTTAAAGAAACATCTGGATTTCCAAGGAACATCACGTTGAGATATGAAATTGCGTGGGGAAGCGTATCTGCCCTAAAGACCACCCAGCCAATAATAATAAAAATCCAGACATACAAATTTGCAAGAATTTTTGGAAACGTATCGAGAAGCATAGAAAGACCAAGACGTTCGATAACTAAAAGTGTGCCATGATAGAGTCCCCAGACAACAAAATTCCATGTTGCCCCATGCCATAAACCACATAAGGTAAAAACAATAAAGAGGTTAAGATAGGTTCTGGCTTTTGATTTTTTATTGCCGCCAAGGGGGATATAGAGATAATCCCGCAGCCAGCTTGACAAAGAAATATGCCAGCGCCGCCAAAATTCACGTATACTAAGGGAAGAATAGGGGTAGTTAAAGTTTTCCAGAAAATGAAAATTAAAAATTCTGCCTAAGCCAATTGCCATATCAGAATAAGCTGAAAAATCATAAAAAATTTGAAAGGCATAGGCAAGAGCGCCTAACCATGCAAAAAAACAAGGAACTTGTGCCGTTGGCTGCCCGAAAATCGTGTCAGCAATAAGGGCTAACTGGTCAGCAATAAGAACTTTTTTCGCTAAGCCAACCGAAAACCTTCGCAGCCCGTAATAAATATTGTCAACGTTTGTTTTTCTATTGGTTAAATCGGCAATAATGGTTTGATAGCGAACAATGGGACCGGCAATAAGTTGTGGAAAAAGTGAAATATACGCAGCAAGGTTGATGATGTTTTTTTGTGGTTTTATCTCACCGCGATAAACATCAATAATATAGGAGAGGAGCTGGAAAACATAAAAAGAAATACCGATAGGAAGTTTTATTTGTGGATCATTAAAGGACGGGAATTGGAGAAAATTCAAAAGAATATTAATATTCTCTATGAAAAAGGATAAATATTTATAGAAAAATAATGCTGATAAATTGATAAGCACAGCTAAAATAAAAAGAAATTTTTTAAGTGCTGCAGTTTTTTGATATATATATA
>CAJTMS010000089.1 GCA_910577155.1 uncultured Mailhella sp. | reverse complement strand
AAATTTTAAAAAAAATTCGGATAAAATTTTTATAATCCGCACTTCTTTTTTTACTTTCAACCTATTGAAAAAATAGCGGATTGCCAACTTTTTAGCAAAAAAAGGAAAATTGGATTATTTTGCAAACTTTTTTGGCACAAAAAAAAGCAGGAACTTTCGTTCCTGCCCAAACATTCAAAGAATAAAGACTATACGCAACCAGTAGGTTTAGGAAGACCAGCCATTTTGCAAGCTCCTTTACCTGGACCAGATGGGAATAATTCATATACTTCTTTCAATTTGTAACCGGTGTTCTTAGAAAGAATACGAACCATTGGTGCAATACCGTTTTTGCGGTAGTAATCTTGAAGGAAGTCAAGAATTTTTTGATGGTCTTCGTTGAGTTCTGCAATACCTTCAGAGTCTTTTACATACTCTAACCATTCCGGGCACCAGTCATCGAAACGAAGAAGGAAACCGTCTTCATCTACTTCAAAGGTTTTTCCTTTGTAGGTTACTTCAGCCATGTGTGGTCCTCCTCTTGGACAATATGGACATTTTAGTTTTTTCGTTTCAGTCATATAAACTAAAACAATGTTAAATATTTGAATCGAACAGGATTTTATCCTTGTTAATTTTTGCCATAATTACCGAAAAATTGCAAGAGCCTTTTCTATAATTATCCAAATTTTCTTTCGACTCGAATCTTCACAAAGAAAGACATATTAAGTTATCAATACGCATTTTCCTTTCTTTTGTAAAGAGTTTTCGCAAATTTTCTTTTGCTTTTTCCATAGCTTTGGGAAAAAGCAAAATAGTTACATGGTATTAGCCAACCATATTAACTTTATCTTTTACCCAATACACAACTTTGCAGGCTGCTTTCATTTTCTCGATAAGGTTATTTTCTTCCTCCTCGCTCATGGGGCGGATACGGATGTATACATCACGCATGGTATCGTGATCTTTATAGCCGCCGGTCAGCACAGAAACTATCCGACCGCCGTTTTCCAAAATTAGATCAAGAACAGGAGGAAGGGTTCCGGGCTCTTCGGACAGCTCCAGCGCAAACTGGATACCGCCGCGGCGAATACCGGAAATTTCTGTAAAGATTTTAAAAATATCCGCTTCTGTAATCATACCGACAAGTTTATGTTCCCAGTCAACGACAGGAAGCCCCGTCAGTTTTTTTTCAAGCATAATGAGCGCAACCTGTTCAATGGTATCCATGGGGCTGACACAAACAGGATTTTTTGTCATGATATCTTTGATTTTCAGCTCGGACAAAAGATAAGAAAGTTCATGGACATCCAAGGTCGTCGCTTTTGAAGGTGATGCTTCTTTAATATCTCTATCAGAAACAATACCGATAAGTTTCATTTCATCATCTACAATAGGAATACGTTTAATGCCGTGCTCCTGCATCAGTTTTTGAACTTTGAGCATTGAAGCATCTTCTTTGGCGGAAATAACAGATGTTGTCATCCATTCACGAATAAGCATATACACCTCCCATGGAACAATTCCATGCTTAAAAAATAAACCAGTTTTTTATTTTATGCAAGCTGTATTATCGAAACAGAAAAGAACGGAAAAGCAATTTCTATGCTTGTTTTCCACAGCATTTTTTATATTTCTTTCCGCTGCCGCAGGGACAGGGATCATTTCTGCCAATCTTAGGAGTTTCACGGCGGACAGGATCTTTTCCATGCACGGTGCCGTCCACATAATACCATGTATCACCCTCTTTGCGGAAAAATGCATCTTCGCGTAATTCCTGAGGAAAATCTTTAACCGTATAATGGGCGCAAAAACTGACTTCCCCTGTTGCATCATTTTCCAGCCCATCTTTTGTTTCAAGGATTTCAAGGGACTGCCAATCCATTAAAGCAGACCATTCTTCGATTTCACTGGGGCTTACATCATCACGGAATTCAGGGTGGGCACTTTCCACTAAAAAATCATATTTTTTGAGCACATGGGCAGTATAGCGTGCACGCATTAAACTTTCAGCTGTAGGCGCTTTTTTCGTGCCTTCAATAATGGGCAAACAGCAATTGCTTTCTTCTAATTGAGAACCACAAGGACAAAGACTCATAGCGTCCCTCCAAAAAATTTTCTGTATATTGCACTTTCTTTTGCTGATTGACAAGTTTTTTTTCTACGAGAAAAGCCACCGTGACGGTGGCTTTATTAGGGGAGATAAGAAGAAGCACCGCACAAAAAAGTGCTGCTTCATTTTAGAGAGGTATTTTTTCTTTTGCAAAATACATGCCTATTTACAATCTCTTTATATACAACATTTTTTTTTATTTTTCCCTGCTTGCTCCTGTTCATTTTTTATGCAGCGTCATTATACAGTGTAACTTTTTTACTCGTTACATTTTAAACTTTCTTTCCGGTTATATTTAAATAGCTGCTTTTTTTCTTGACGTAAGACACTTTTTCAAGTAACGCTAATTGACTGCTCGCATTATGGGTATTTTTAATAGGGATAATTATGTTTGAAAGCTTAACTGACCGGCTTTCCGGTGTTTTTCGTACACTTGGCGGACGAGTTCAACTCACGGAAGAGAACATCCAAGAAGCAATGCGGGAAGTGCGTTTGGCACTTCTGGAAGCGGATGTTAACTTCAAGGTTGTGAAAGAATTTACAGACACCGTAAAGGAAAAAGCACTGGGCACGCTTGTTATGAAAGGCGTGAGTCCGGCTCAGCAAGTCATTAAAGTTGTCAACGACGAACTGGTGCGTCTGCTTGGCGGTGAAAGCACGGAACTAAAATTACAAGGGCAGCAACCTGCCGTCATTCTTATGGCAGGCTTACAAGGTTCAGGTAAAACCACATCCTCAGGTAAGTTAGCCCTTTTGCTTCGTAAACAAAAAATGAAGCCTTACCTTGTTCCTGCTGACGTATACCGTCCTGCGGCTATAGAGCAGCTCCGCACGCTCGCAAAACAGCTTGATATCCCCTGCTTTGATTCCAAAGCCGATATGAAACCTGCCGATATTGTCAAAAATGCCATTCTTGACGCAAAAGACAAACAATGTACAGTTGTCATCTTGGATACGGCAGGACGTCTCCATGTTGATGATGCCCTCATGCAGGAGCTCAAAGCAATCAAGGAAATTGCAAAGCCACAGGAAACCCTTTTTGTGGCTGACGCCATGACAGGACAGGATGCTGTCACGGTTGCGGATGCATTCAACCGGCAAATTGGTATTACCGGTGTGGTACTGACCAAAATGGACGGAGATGCCAGAGGCGGTGCAGCCCTTTCGATTAAATCTGTCACGGGTGCTCCGGTAAAATTTGTCGGTATGGGCGAAAAACTTTCAGAAATGGAAGTATTCCACCCTGACCGTGTTGCAGGGCGTATTCTTGGCATGGGCGATGTGCTCACCCTTCTGGAAAAGGCACAAAGCACCATAGAACAGGAAGAAGCAGAAGCTCTTGCAAAGAAAATGCAAAAAGCTAAATTTGACCTTGAAGACTTCCGCACACAAATGAAACGGCTGCGTTCCATGGGGTCTTTTGAATCTATTTTGAAAATGATTCCGGGTCTTGGCGGCATTGCCAAACAATTAGGCGAAATGAAAGGACATGAAAAAGAATTAGCCAAAACAGAGGCTATTATCAATTCCATGACCATGAAAGAACGGCATAACCCCGATATTATAAATCCTTCACGGAAAGTGCGTATTGCCAATGGCTCCGGCACAAAAGTGCAGGACGTCAACCAACTGTTGCGCCAATTTGAACAAATGCGTAAAATGATGTCCGGCATGCTCGGTAAAGGGGCGAAAGGCGGTAAGGGGAAAATGCCCCCTATGCCCAATATGAACCAGTTAGGCGCTATGAACAATCTTGGCGGCATGGGCGGATTTGGAGGTCTTGGCGGTATGGGCGGCTTAGGCGGATTAAATCCCTTTGGCGGCATGCCCGGTTCCAAAAGCAGTTCCGCAACCAAGAAAAAACGTGATAAAGATAAAAAGAAAAAAAGAAAAAAATAGAATATTTTTCAAATAACACAGGAGATTACAATGGCTGTAAAAATCAGACTTACCCGCAGCGGTTCTAAAAAACTTCCTTTTTACCGTGTTGTTGCTATTAACAGCGAAACCCGCCGTGACGGACGTCCTTTGGCTTTTTTAGGATATTACAATCCTCACAAAAACCCTGCTGAAGTTAAAATTGATATTGAAAAACTCCAAGAATGGGTAAACAAAGGCGCAGTCATGTCTGACACCGTAAAAAGCATTGTGAAATTAAACAGCAAATAATTTCCGGGGGCTTTTTTGCCCCTTTCATGCTTTTTACTTACGTCGCAAATAAGCACCCGGCTTTTAGCAAGGTGCTCTTTCTTGTTTAAAAAACAACATGCCTTTATATCTTTTCTTTTTGCCAACGGTTTATCTATTTTCTATACAAAATGTTATGGGAAAAAATAAAAAAAAAGTTTGCTTAGTTATAGAAAGAGGTTGATAATCAAGTACCTATAAGACGTATCTTCCTGTTTTTCTGAAAGAAAAACAGGCAATGTGGGGGTATGG
>CAJTMS010000088.1 GCA_910577155.1 uncultured Mailhella sp. | reverse complement strand
TTTCATAAATATTTTTATTAAATATGTAGCTACATAGGAATTGGTCAATAAAACTTTAAAAACAATGGAGTCATTATGAAATTTAAACTTTTACTTACTATGACTGTGGCTGCAATGTTGGCAATGCCAATAAGTAGTTTTGCGAAAACCTATCAAGTAGCTGTTGGAGATCCTAAAGGTTCTGACCAAGCAGCAGTAGCAGATGCGTTCAAAAAACACATTGAAGAAATGAGCAATGGTGACATCACAATTGAAATTTTTTACAGTTCAACCTTAGGTGATGAAACTGAAACCTTGCGCAACGTGCAGAACGGAACCCTGCCTTTCTCTGTTGCAGGTATTGCGAATGTTGTTCCTTTCCAAAAAAATTTAGGCATTATGACATTGCCTTATTTATGGGATACCTTGGATGAAGTTGTTGTAGGTACCACCGGTGCACCGGCAGAATTTATCAACAGCTATGCGTTAAAAGTTGGTTTCAGATTTATTGCCTATGCATACACGGATTTCAGATTTATGACCAACAGCCGCAGACCTATTACAAAAATGTCTGACATGCAGGGATTGAAATTCCGTGTACCGCAATCAGCAATTCTTATTGCTTCTTACAAGGCTTTTGGCGCCAGCCCAACTCCTATTTCATGGTCAGAAACCTTTACTGCATTGCAGCAGGGTGTTGTTGACGGACAATGTAATGGTTATTTGACAATTCAAACAATGAAATTTCTTGAAGCAAATCAGAAATATTTGACAGAAGTGCACTATACATACCAAGTTCAGCCGCTTGTCATGAGTGAAAGAATATTCAAGAAATTAAGCAAAGAAGAACAGAATCTTATCATTGAAGCCGGTAAAAAAGCCCAGCAAGATGCTTTAGATTTCCATAAGCAGTTTACACAAAAGGCAAAAGAAGAAATGATTGCTGATGGTCTTGTCGTTTCCTATCTTGAAGATGAAGATCAATGGAAAAAGGCTGCTTATGAAAAAGTATGGCCTGAAATGGAAAATTTTGTCGGCGGAAAACAATTTATTAATGAATATTTAAAGCTGCTTGGCAAGCCTGAGTGGAAGTAAATCAAAAAAGGTGGCGTATGCCACCTTTTTTACTCAAATAAGATATCAATAATGCATAATGTTATCGCACTGAAGAAGAGGAATTTATTTTCTGATATAGTGCTGCATTTCGTCGCGGACAAATTCAAGCCCTATCATAATATTTTCTTCAATGGTTTTTTGCAGAAGTTTTACATCTTTCTTTTGTATGGCTTGAATAATGATTTTATGCTGTTTATTGACAATTTCTATTTGTTCTTCCGAATATTTCCTGTCTGTGAGAAAAATCTGCACAAAATCCATTAAATGTTCTACAATAGCCTGTAAATGAGGCATATTTGAAATGCTGTACAATACTCTGTGAAAATTCCTGTCCAAATGGAAAAAATAATTTTCTTCCTTGCTCCTTTTTTCCATTTCAGAAGCAATTTTATTGAGCTTATCTAAATCCTTATTATTGGCTTTTAATAATGCTTCCCTGGCAAGAGCGGATTCAATATGTTTTCTTTGCTCATAGATTAATTCCATTTCCTGCAGGCTTGGAGGAAGCATAACAATGGCCCCTTTATAGGGAATATTTTGCACAAGTCCTGAATTTTCAAGCAATAACAGAGCATCACGAATAGGACCGCGTCCTACATTGAGCTCATTTTCCAAATCCATGAGTATGAGCCTTGTTCCGGGAAGAGCTGTCCCATTCAGGATCATTTCTCTTATCATTTCATAGGCAATACTTGATTTTGTTTTTAATTTATTATCTTTCATGACTGAAATAAATAGCATATCACGTATATAAGTCAATAGATGAGAAAGATAAATTAAAATTTTTTATAAAATATTTCATAAAATATTGACAAAAATTTTTTATATGATATCATGCAATCATGTTCTTGAAAAGACAAGAAACTGTATTAAATCAGGAAACAAAATGGTTTGTTTCCTGCTAACGGAAAAAGAAAAATCGGTATAAATCAATAAGGAGACATTGTATGCGGTACATTAAAAAAGCAACGAAATCTGCAGAAGGAAACAGCCAAGATGCTCGTAAAGTTGTAGAACAAATGCTTTCTGAGATTAAAGAAGGACGTGAAGATAAAGTTAAAGAGCTTGCAAAAAAATTTGATAATTGGGATCAGGAATTTATTTTATCCGATGAAAAGAAGCAGGAACTGATTGCCATGGTACCTGATCATGTAAAACGTGATCTGGAATTTGCATATAAACAAGTATCCAGTTTTGCAAAAGCTCAGCGTGACAGTGTGAAAGAATTTAAAGTAGAAATCACAAAAGGTGTTGAATTGGGACAAAAAATCATTCCCATGAAAGTTGCGGGCTGTTATGTTCCCGGCGGACGTTTTGCCCATGCCTGTTCCGCCATTATGAGTATTGCAACAGCGAAAGCAGCAGGCGTACCTTTTGTTGTCGCTGCAACTCCTCCGCGTGGTACCCATATTGATCCTGCCACTTGTTATGCAATGCATATTGCCGGTGCGGACGTTATTTTGGAAATGGGCGGCGTGCAGGCTATTGCAACCATGGCGTATGGGTTATTTACCGGCAAACCTGCCAATATTTTAGTTGGTCCGGGCAATGCCTATGTTGCAGAAGCAAAGGCTCTTTTAAGCGGCTCCGGTTTATGCGGCATTGATGTCTTTGCAGGACCTACGGAATCAGCCGTTATCTGCGATGAAACAGCAGACCCCATGACTGTTGCCATTGACCTTGTTTCTCAGGCGGAACATGGTTTTGCTTCTCCTGTTTGGCTTTTTACCTCAAGTGAAAAAGTTGCGGAGCGTGTCATGAAAATTATTCCGAAACTTTGTGCGGATATGCCTGATCCGGAAGTGCCCCTTACTGCATGGAATGATTATGGTGAAATTATTTTTAGTGAGGACAGAGAAGAACTTGCAAAATGGAGTGATATTTATGCTCCCGAACACGTGCAGGTTATGGCTAAGGACCTTGACTGGTGGCGTGAACGTTTACAAAATTACGGTTCTTTATTCTTAGGAGAAGGAAGCACTGTTCCTCATGGTGATAAATGTTCCGGCACAAACCATATTTTACCAACCAAGAAAGCAGGATATTACAGCGGCGGTTTGAATGTTCATAAATTCTTAAAAATTTGTACATATCAGCATATCGATGAAATGAGCAACGATGTTATTGGTGCCGCTGCTTCCCGTTTATCCCGTGTTGAGGGAATGGAAGGACATGCAAGAGCATGTGACTGGCGCCTGAGAAAGTTCTATCCTAACAGAAAATGGGACTTCCATGTTTACGAACATCCAAAATATGAGGAGTAGCGATTATGAAAAAATTTACTAAAGATTTTACTTTGCAGGAGCCCATTCCGGATGAAGGAATTGAATTGGCGCTTGGGGTATTAAAAACAGGTCGTATTCATCGTTACAACACTATGCATGGTGAAAGGGGCTATGCGGCAGATCTTGAAGAAGGGTTTGCTGACTACATGGGAGCAAAATATTGTTTGGCTTGTGCCTCCTGCGGCAGTGCATTATATATTGCCCTGAAATCATTAGGTGTACAAAATGGTGATATTGTTCTTTGCAATGCGTATACTTTGGCGCCTGTTCCCGGTGCCATTGAGAATGCCGGCGGAAAAATAGAACTTGTTGAAATCATGGATGATTATACCATTGACATTGAGGATCTGGATAGAAAAGCAGAAAAAACAAAGGCTAAATTCCTGTTATTGTCACATATGCGCGGACACATGGCAAATATGGATAAGGTTATGGAAGTGGTAAACAAACATAATCTTATTATGCTCGAAGACTGTGCCCATACAATGGGAGCAAACTGGAACGGAAAAAAAAGCGGAACATTTGGCAAAGCTGCATGCTATAGTACGCAAACCTATAAACATATGAATTCAGGAGAGGGCGGACTTCTTATCACTGATGATGATTATGTCATGGCAAGAGCAATTATGTTTTCAGGGTCATATATGCTTTATTCTGCCCATACAAGACGCCCTGCGTTGGAAGTATTTGAAAAAATAAAGAAAATTACTCCTAACTATAGCTCTCGCATGGATAATTTGCGGGCAAGCCTCCTTTTGCCGCAATTGAAAAATTTAGATGAGCAATGCCGCCGCTGGAATGTTTTATTCAATCATATGGCAGCTCGTCTTGATAAAATTTCCGGTTGCGTATGCCCTAAACGGGATAACCGCGAATATTATGTTGGCAGCTCTATTCAATGGAATTTGCCAAAAGCAACGTATGAACAAATCCAAACATTCATTAACAAATGTGCTGAACGCGGTGTTTCTGTGAAATGGTTTGGCAATAAAGAACCAAATGGCTTTACAAGTGCATATGACAGCTGGCAGTACTTCCCTTACCTGTCCAATTTGGATTTGCCTCATACCAAAAAAGTACTGGCAACAATGTGCGATATGCGGCTGCCTCTTACATTTACTGCAGAAGATTGCGATTTAATAGCAGATATTATTGAAGAAGTCGTTAACGAAATGGATTTAAATTAACAGGAGAATAAACATGAATTTAGTACAATTTCCACGCCGCGGCTATGTGCAGGAAGCTACCCCGATCGAATTTTTGCCG
>CAJTMS010000087.1 GCA_910577155.1 uncultured Mailhella sp. | reverse complement strand
CAGGAAGATACGTTTTATAGGTAATTGATTATCAACCTCTTTCTATAACTAAGCATTACCTTTTTATGTTTCTTGCTTTATGAACCTATGTTAGAGCATTTTTATTGCACTGACAAGGGCAGCAGCTTTTATTCCCTGCAAATTTCCTGTAAAGCCCAATCCTTCTTCCGTTGTTGCTTTAACATTGACTTGATTTTCAGTAAGTCCCAGCAGACGGCAGATATTTTTTTTGATTTGTTCCGTGTATGGGGAAATTTTTGGCTTTTGGCAGATAACTGTCAAATCAACATGGGTCAGGGTAAGGGAAGTTTTTTTCCATAGTTCCATGACCTTATCCAGCAAAATAAGAGATGAAATATTTTCAAACTCTTTGTTTGTATCAGGAAAATGTTTGCCGATATCACCCATAGCCATGCAGGATAAAAGGGCGTCCATAAGAGCGTGGATAAGCACATCACCGTCAGAATGCGCTTCAATCATTATATCTGTATCAAAGGCAATACCCCCAAGAACAAAGGGACGATTGCCTCCATATTTATGCACGTCATAGCCATATCCGCTCACGGGCAGCAATGGAGTTTTTTCAAGCAAGGCTAAATCCTCTTTATACGTAATCTTTTGATTGGATTTTTCCCCGTCTATCAAAAGGACGGGTATGCCTATCTCTTCCATTGCCATGGCGTCATCTGTTATTGTTATTTTTTCCTTTTGCACCAGTTGATGTGCGCGGGTAAGCTCCGGCAGTGAAAAAGCCTGCGGCGTTTGCACAGAACGCAAAAAATTACGGTTTGGGCTGTTGGTAACGATTTTAGAAAAGTCCTTGGCGACAGCAAATTCTTTGATAGTATCGGAAAGAGGAAGAGAAGGGATGACCGCCTTCTGTCCTTCGTCTAATTTTTGAATAAGGGAAGTAATCAGTGCTGCCGTGAAAAAAGGTCTGGCGCTGTCATGGATGAGAACATGGGAACACGTCTTTGGGGCAATGCATAAGGCATGGAAAACACTGTCCTGCCGCAAGGCACCGCCTTTGCAATAAAGCACAGGTATGGTATAGTTATGTTCTTTTATAAGACGCTGTGCCTCTTCCACAGCCTGCCCATAACAAGGCTCGTCATCAGGAAAAACAAGAATAATACCGTGGATAAGAGGGGAGTGATAAAAGGTATTGAAACTTTGCCACCAAAGCGGTTTATTTTGATAGCAAAGAAATTGTTTTTTTGTTCCAAGCTGCATGCGGTTTCCACTGCCTGCAGCAAGGATGACAGCATAGATTTCTTTTTTCATAACTTTTCAAAACAGTGAGTCAGGCATAAGCCGGGTTCTGTACACAAACGTGTGACTGTCATTCCTCTAGGAGCAATGTTGCCATTACCCTCAAGCAACCTACCCGAAAACCATAGATTGGGCAAATCGGTTTTCCTATTTGGTCTTGCTTCGAGTGGGGCTTGCCTAGCTTATTATGTCGCCATAATAACTGGTGGGCTTTTACTCCACCGTTTCACCCTTACCATTGCTGGCGGTTTGCTTTCTGTTGCGCTTGCCAAAGATCACTCTTTCTGGGCGTTACCCAGCACTCTGCCCTGTGAAGCCCGGACTTTCCTCCCCATATCAAACGATATGCAGCGACAGTCTGCCCAACTCAAAGTGAAAAATTAATTTAAAGATTCTCCAAGGTTTAAATCTTCTGCAAAAACTTGCGGTTTAGCAGTTTTTGCTTTTCTTTCCTGTTGGTGTTGATCTTGGAAATGTTCAGCCCAGTAAATCAAACGCTGGCAGTTTGGGCAGCTCCAAATTTGTTGACCGCGTTGGATTTCAATAAATGTCTGCGGCGGAATAGCAATATTGCAGCCTGTGCAGACACTGTTTTTAACAGGAACAATAACAGGATGTTCAAGACGGCGGCGGATAAAATCATAACGCTCCAAAATACGTTCGGGAACATCTTTTCCTGTTTCTTCGTGGATAGCATTGAGCTTTTCCAGTTCCTGATTTGCCGTATTGATGCGTTCAACCAAGCTTTCTTCTTTTGTCGCAAGGTCAATTTTGAGTTCGTCACGCACAGCTTCCGCTTCTTTTAATAATTCTTCGTGGGCGGTAATTTCTTCACGAAGGGCAATACGTTCTTCTTCATGGGTTTTGGTAGAACGTTCCATATTGTCCATTTCTCTGGACATTGCTTGAAATTCTTTTGCATTGCCCACTTGCATGAGTTTGGATTTACTTTTTTTGAGGCGTGCTGTTTCGTCTTCCAAATCCATATCAAGACGTTTTTGCTGCTCATACATGTGCTGCAATTTATCTTGAATTTTAGCGATTTTTGCCTCTTCTTCATTGAATCGTTCCCGCAACGTTTCAACTTGTAACGGTGCTTCTTCAAGTTCTTTCTTTACAGCATAAATTTTATCGTCAATATGCTGCAATTCAACCAATTGTCTGATTTGTTCAAGGTATAAACTCATTTTTTACTCCATTATCTGAATAAAAGGGTCTTTTGAAGGGATAAAACTAATCCTGACTTTCGGAAGTTTTTGCTGTAAAAGAAGAGAAAAACGCCTCATCATTTCTTCTTCAAGGCTGTGATGACCGACTTCAAGAACAGCAAAATTATTACATTCTTGAGTAAGGTCAAGGGCTGTATGGTATTTAGTATCACCGGTTATCAGGCAGTCAGCCCCTAATTTTCTTGCTTCCTCCGTGAGAGAACTTCCGGATCCGCCGCAAATGGCAATGCGTTTTATGGATTTGGGCAATGTGCCTATACTGAAAAATGGGCGGGTATGGGGCAGGGTTTGGTAAAGTTTTTTATACAATGTGTCGGCTGAAAGAGAAGCAGCGAGGTCGCCGCAGACACCAATGCCATATTGAATATCATTAATGATTCCGGTTGGTTCTAAAATTTTTCTGTTGGTAAGGTTAAAATCATCTGCAAGCCAAAACGCAATGGGCATGCTGTCTAAGCTTGTGTGGGCAGAGTAAAGGGGAATATCGTTTTTTATTAAAAGGGAAGCAGTTTTATAGTAATTATCTTCTAAGTTATTGAGATATTTAGGAGAAAGTAAAATGGGATGATGGGTAAAAATGAAGTCCGCCTTAATGGATAAGGCTTTTTGGACCGATTCAGGGCAGGGATCCAACGTAACAGCAATATGGGTTATTTCGTCACGATGGGCTGCAATTTGTAATCCTGAATTATCCCAAGGAGCGGCAAGAGCCTCAGGGGCTAACTCTTCAATACATGCCAGAAGTTCGTTTTGTAGCACTATTCCTCTTTGAAATTCATATAACTGTTACTTTTTTGCCTCATTTTATGCCGGCAGTCAAGAAAAAAATCTTGCTTTTTATGATTTTTCTTTTTATTTTTATTGATTATACGAGGTGAGAAAATAATGGCACATTTTTTATATATTTCTGATGTTTTTTGTCCATGGTGTTATGGTTTTTCAAAAAATATTGCAAAGATTAAACAGGAATTTGCTCTGCCTTTTGAAGTTTATGCAGGGGCACTTGTTGAGCCTGCAGTCAGTTTGGAAAATCGTTTAAAAAATAGCCCCAATGTACAGGCTTTTATTGATAAAATGTATAGCGTGACAGGAACAAGAATTTCCGATTCCTATGTTGAAATGTTGTATTCGGATAAAGCCGCTTCCATAGTGATGGATTCGAGAAAAGCAAGCCATTTGTTTTATGTGCTGAAGCAGTTTAAGCCTGAAAATGCCCTTGAAATTATGGAATTTTTACAAAAGCAGTTTTATGATTTGGGCAGAGATATTTTTAGTCCTAAAATTGTGCATGCTTTTTCAGAACAATATGGTGTATCGAGCGAAGCAATTTTTGCCATGCTCAAAGAGGAAAAGATACAAGCTGATGCATATGATGAAACAGAAAAAGGCTTTGATATTTTAGGAGAAATTGTTTTATATCCAACCTTGTATTATGTTGAAAACGGAAAACATCATTTTATTTCACGAGGATATGTAGAATATGAGGCGTGCAGGCAAGCAGTTGTCAATACCATGCAGGCAGTAAAAAATCAGCAAATTGAGCCATTAACGGTACTTATGGGAAAATCCTGTACACTGGACGGAAAGTGTGAATAAATGAGAAAATTTGAATAAGGCGGAACATTCGATAAGCTATGAAAAAAGAACTGTTAACACAAAATGCACTTGATGTTTGCTTTATTATTTTTGAAAAAAACTGCCAAAGTGAAGCCTTGAAAACATTTCAGGAAAAAGTTTTTCTTGCCGGCGTTCCTTTTGAGAAATTTGCCAGAGAATGGTATGCCTTTGTTTTTGGGGCGATTTATCACGGTTTTTCACAATATGCACCTGCTTTTATGGTGCTTGAATATGTGCGTTCCGTCAAGTATTTTTTGAAAGAATATGGCTATGCTGATGAGGAAATCACGGAATTTTTAGATAATGAATTTCAAGCGTATATAAGACTCATTATTGAAGAAAAAGTCAAGGAATGTCCGCAGTTATTTTACAGGCGTTTGCTTGATAAAGATATTCGGGAAGCGGATAAGCAATCTGTTGTGCCCCTTTCCGGGGCAATGGCAATGCTTGTCGCCAACTGTTTGGATATTTTTGAAAAATATGACTATGCGAAAAACTAATGCTTTGTTATAGTATCAGGTTGATTTTATAACTACAAAAGATAATTATAAAATTTTCTTTTTAT
>CAJTMS010000086.1 GCA_910577155.1 uncultured Mailhella sp. | reverse complement strand
GGGGGAGCGGCAGCCGTTAGAGCACTTCCGGAAATAATTGCAACAAATTTTTATAAGAAAGCTTAAAAAGTTTTGTAAAGAGGTGCAGGGGAAGAAACTTTTTCAAAAGTTTTTCCCCTGCAGAGAAAAGTCGCAAGATTTATAGGAAATACTCTAGCGAGTGAATGAGCTCTGCGGATAGCGACAGCAGAGATAATCATTTCCCCCATAAAAAGAAAATTTTATAATTATCTTTCGTAGTTATAAAATCAACCGTAAACTATAACAAAGCATTAGCATAAAACAGCGTCACTCATGCCCCACTGCTCAAGACTGTCGGCTTTAGCCTGAATACAGATGTATTGTAAATCCGTTTTTGCCACTATTGTTCTGCTCGGTTTGGGCAAAACTTTGATGCATGTGCCTTCCTGAACGTCAACTTGTTTGTCATCAAGGTTCATAGCACCGGTCCCTTTCAAGAAAATATAGATTTCTTCATTTTGCTTATGTTTATGACTAAAAGGGAGTTTTGCGCCTGCAGGCAGGACATTTACGGAAATTTCACAGCTTGTAAGC
The DNA here is from genome assembly GCA_910577155.1 of uncultured Mailhella sp. Lineage (GTDB taxonomy): Bacteria > Desulfobacterota > Desulfovibrionia > Desulfovibrionales > Desulfovibrionaceae > Taurinivorans. Next base: position 4,145 of record CAJTMS010000086.1, on the reverse strand, counting down.
TGCAGTTCATCTTTTAAAAATGCTTTGCCATGTTCATTGTTAATGATGTTTGCAAGGTTTCCTAAGTCTTTTTGAATGTAGTTTTGCATAGAATGCTCCTTATGGCGGAAATTAGTTAGATATCTAACTAATTTTTGAAAAAAAATTACTTGCTCATTTTCTGCAAAAGGTTTTCCACCTGTTCAGCCTCTTCTTCACTGAGATTTTGGTGCAGCATTTCATTGAGTCTGACGGAAATGTTTTCAAAGACCGCTTGGAATGCTTTTCCCTTTTCTGTTAAAGAAATATAGGTATATCTGCTGTCGGCTGCAGTATTTTCCCGTTTGATAAAATCCATTTTTTCCAGTTTATCCGCAAGAACTGTCACCGTTGCTTTTGTTTTATGGATTTTATCTGCGATTTCTTTCATGGGCAGCGTGCCGCGGGCATAAAGCAGAGCTAAAATATCCCCGTGGCTGGGTACAAGTCCGTTTGCTCCGTTTTCTTGTAATTGTTCTACGATAAAACGGTTTCCCTTTTCGTGAATTTTGGCAATAAGTGAAAGTGTCTGTCGCATACACTCTATATAATTAGATGTCTAACTATTGTCAAGCAGTTAAAGCCAAGCTATAAGAAATAAGTTTGTACGGGTATATTGACAGCGTTGCAATTATTCGATACAGCCAATAAAAACTCTCTGTTGCTGTATAACATTCTCCGACTATGCCCATTGAATATTCTCAGTCTGAGAGAGAAATTCTCCGGTCCGGCATACTCTGTGTCTCTATAAAGAAAGCACAGGGGAAGAGCATAAGGAAAAGAGCTATGGACGATTGGATTTCGCCTCTGAAAAATAAAAAAGCCGCAGCAATCTTATCCATTGGGACAATTACTATTTTAGCAAGCATGGCGGTTGCGCCTGTCCTTGCCGGTATTAAAACGGCATTCCCGCATTTTTCTGATACTTTTATTCAAATGGTGCTTGTCATTCCGACACTATGCATTATTCCGGGCTGTTTTTGCTGCCAGGTATGCTGCAGGAGGTACGGAAATAAAAAAACGTTGATAACAGGCTTGATTCTGTATTTAATCGGAGGACTTGGCGCGGGAGCATCTGCAAATTTCTTTGTCATGCTTGTTTTCAGGGGGATTTTGGGTTTAGGGTGCGGAATTATTCTGCCGCTTGCGCAGAAACTTATCAGCGATAATTTTTCAGGATCATTCAAAGAAAAGATTATCGGCTATCCTGTTGCCGCTTCCTGTCTTATGGGGATACTGTGTGCTTTTTGTGTCGGGTATATTGCTTCCATACACTGGAGGCTGGCTTTTCTTGTTTATCTTGCCGCATTTCCCGTTTTATACCTGAACGTAAAATATTTACCTCCGGATATTCCGTCCCCAAAAAGAAAAGAAAAAGAAAAAATTTCTCAGCGTTCCATCCTGTTAATTTTGGCAATGGCATTAACAAATCTGTCGTTTTATACCTTCCCGACCTATATTGCACTTTTTATGAAGTCTGAACAGATAGGAGTTGACTCCTCTTCGGGCATTGTTGTTTCCATTCTGATGGGGGCGGGCTTTATCATGGGTATCAATGCCGTGTATATCCGAAATGCATTAAAACAATATACCTGCACAGCAGCGGTGCTGTGCATGAGCGCAGGCTATATGAGCATGAGCATGACGGCAAATATCCTTGTCCTGTGCCTTTGTGCAATACTTGCAGGAGGAAGCAATACGCTCTTGTATGCGGAAATTTTCTCAAATATAAACAAAGAAGCCGAGCAATGCAAAAGCAACACCGCATTAATCACGTATACCACAGCTTCCATGTTTATAGGGCAAACCCTTGCTGTTCCTGCTTTGGAATTAGTAAGCAGCATATTTTGTGATTTCAGCTATAGATTTAAATTTGAAATGCTGGGAATATTTCTTGCGGCAACATCATGCAGCATGTTCCTGTACCTTCTTTGCAGCAGTTTCTCTAAGAACAATTCAAAATTAAATAAGGGCTCTTGAACAGGTTTTGCCGCTGTTCTCTTCCATAGAGCAGAAAAGGGAAGTTGCCCGATAAAAAAAAGGAAGTCTTATGACTTCCTTTTGAAACATGGTCGGGATGACTGGACTTGAACCAGCGACCTTCTACTCCCGAAGCAGACGCGCTACCAAGCTGCGCTACATCCCGAAATATTTATAACGGAGTAATGATACTTTTTTTTTCAACAGTTGGCAAGCTTTGTTTACCTGTTAAATGTAAGAAAAGAAAAATTTTTTAAGCAAACCGTTAAACAATATTGTCCTTGCTTATTCTCTTTGATTTCAAAGCGTTATATGCAGATTGCCGAGAAAAAACTGTCAAAAAAAGCAGCCTGTTTTTTTTGGGGAGAAAATTATTTTTGCTGACAGCTCATATTGCCGGTTTGTCCTTGCAGGTACAATGGGTGAAAGTGAAAAAAAGGAATAAAAAAGGAAGTCTTCAGACTTCCTTTTTTTAGATGGTCGGGACGACTGGATTCGAACCAGCGACCCTCTGCTCCCAAAACAGATGCGCTACCAAGCTGCGCTACGTCCCGAAATTTTTATATCCTAGCGTGCAATAACGCGGAAGTTATCGCGGCGGTTAGCAGACCAAGCTTGTTCGTTAGAACCTTCTACAACCGGTTTTTCTTTACCGTAGCTGATAATTTCCAATTGGTTAGGATTTACACCTAAAAGAACGAGAAATTCATAAGCAGCTTTAGCACGGCGTTCGCCAAGAGCCAAGTTGTATTCTTGAGTGCCGCGTTCATCGGTATGTCCTTCAATTCTCACGCGGATGCTTGGGAATTGACGCATAAGTGCAGCTTTTTGGTTAAGAACTTCACGGTATTCATTTTTGATGTCGTATTTGTCAAAATCAAAGTAGATGATACCGTCGCTGATTTGTTGAGCTGCAACATCAATAGCTGCTTGACCTTGCTCGGTTGGTGCAACAGGTGCAGTTTTAGAACATGCAGCAGCAAAAACTACCATAAACAAAAGAGCAAGAATTTTTAAACTCTTCATAGTAACTCCTCAGTGCCAACAGAACAAAGTCTATTAGGTCATTAAATGTTATGGAAACTTTGTACCGACTATTACTGTGCCTGTCAAGCGAAATCTATAAAAAAATTTTTTTAATTTTTTTTGGAATAAATAAGGACTAACACACTGGTAAATATGGCGATTATCCCGATAATCCCCATGATATTTATCGGCTCATGCAGTACGGTAAAGCCTAAAATGGCAGCGCCAAGAGGCTCTCCAAGGCTCAGGGTTGCGGCTTTGGCTGTATCGCAATTTTTTAACCCTGCCATAACAAGGCAATAGGGGATTGCTGTGGTGATAAGCCCAAGTCCGAGGGCGATAAGTATGCCCCTTGCCGTAAAAATCCATGTGCAGGGAAAGAAAAACCAAATCGGCAGAAGAAACAGAGAGCTGAGCATAAAAAGAAACACCATGACGGTTTCGGGGCTGTTTGCCTGCAAAAGTTCCTTGCTCTGGGAAAGGTAAAATGCATAAATTGTTCCCGCTGTGACAGGAAAAAGAATATTGTTAAAAGTGAAAGTCTCCATACCGTGAATATTGAGCAAAATAAGCCCGAAAATGGCGATAACCGTGCTGATATACCAGCTTTTGCCCGGAATTTCTCTAAAAAACAAAAGCCCGAAAACAGCTGCCATGAGCGGAGTTGTGCCAATGGTTATTACAGTGCCAACGGCAACTCCCGCAAAACGTACTCCGAGGAAAAAAGAAATCTGGAAACCGGCAAGAGCCAGAGCAGAGAGAATAATCTTCGAAATACTGACCTTTTGCAGGGGGTGCAGAAGATTTTTTGCAGAGCACCAGAGAATAAGACATAAGCCCGCAGCAAAAAGGCGGAGCGCCCCCAAAATAAAAGCGGTGGCTTCGCTTGGCGCATAGGCTTGGATTGTACCGGATCCGCTGAAGAAAAGCGCTCCGAGAAAAACAAGGAGGGATCCGTCTTTTTTGTTATTTTGTATTGCCATATTTGGGTTCAGTCCCTATTGGTATTCCCGAATGTATTTTTTGAAAACGTCTTTTTCAGTTTAAAAAAATAAAAAAATTTTGCAAGCACTAATTTCTCTTTTGCTGCGTTTTTTTCTTTTACAGCGTATAGTTGAATG
>CAJTMS010000085.1 GCA_910577155.1 uncultured Mailhella sp. | reverse complement strand
ACATTGCTTGTTTTTCTTTCAGAAAAACAGGAATATATGTTTTATAGGTGATTAATTATCAGCCTCTTTCTATAACAAAGCAAATCTTTTTATTTAACCATAGAAAAATTCAAAAAATTTTTGCTGTGCGCATACTGTCAATCAAGTCCTGACAAATTATTTATAGGCAACAGGAAGCAAAGGTCTTTTACCCTGTAAATATTCTTTAAAATGGGCTAACGCCTCATCATGGTCAAAGCAAAGATGAGGGATATCTTCAAGTTTTCTAAAATGGGCATTGGAAGCATCATCACCCGCCATAAGCTGATTTACATCTTTTGCTTTTGCCGCGTACGTAACGGTCAAGGTGTGAAAACGCGGATCACGGTCAGGACGGGAATACACCCCAACAATACCAAGAAGTTCAATATCAAGTCCTGTTTCTTCTTTCATTTCACGAATGGCAGCATGTTCTATTGATTCCCCTGTTTCAACAAAGCCGCCGGGTAAAGCAAGCCCGTGGGGTTCATTTTTCCGCTCAATTAAAACAACGCCTTTTTCCTCATCATAGATAATACAATCGGCAGTTGGATACGGATTATCATATTTTGAAATATCATGCTTGCAAAATGGACACTTTTTCATATCATCCTCACTATGCACCGGCTAAATGGTAACCTTTTTCTTGTAATTGTTCTAAGGAAATCGCCCCGCTGCGTAAAATTTTTATTTTTTTATCCCCAAGCACATCAATAATTGTGGAAGCCTGTCCGCCTTTTGGTTTAGGTGCTGAATTAATATATCCGTCAACACGTTTTAATAATTCGTCGTCCAGTTCTTCAAAACAAGCTGTCGGGTTTTTTCCGCTGATATTTGCACTGCTTGAAACGATAGGTTCACCAATTCCCTTTGCAAGGGCGACAGCTATCGGGTGTGAGCTCAGACGAACTGCAATTTTTCCTGTTCCGCCGGTCAATAGCGTGGAAATATATTTTTTTGCCGGCAAAAGGAGCGTTAATGGTCCTGCCCAAAATAAATGAGCCAATTCCTCAACATCACTCTGCATGGCTTTTGATAACTGCGTACAGGCACAAACCTGCTCTAAATCACTGACAATAGTTGGCAGCGGCAAGGCAAGCAGACGCTTTTTCGCTTGAAAAATTGAAGAAATAGCCTTTTCGGAAGAAATTTTACAGCCAATACCGTAAAATGTTTCCGTGGGATAAATAATAATCCCCTCATCCTGCAGCACAGAAATTGCTTTTTCTACATCATTAAGTTCAAGCATAATCCACCTCGATGATTAAGTATATACGTATGCAAACAATCTGTCAAAGTTTTAAGGGAAAGCTTTAAGGCAAAGTTTTAAAGGAAAAAATATCTCGTTGCATAAATTTTAATGATACTATATACTGTCTGTCTTGATTAAAATGATTTAATGGAGATTGTATATGAAAAAAATTATAGCTGCCAATTGGAAAATGAATAAAAATTCTAAAGAAGCTGTTGAAACCATTACTGAATTATCAGCTATTTTAAATAATTCCCTTCCTGATGAAAAAGAAGTTATCATATTCCCTCCCTTTATCAGCCTTGAAGCAAGTACCCATGCCCTTGTTTCCGGCCCATTCCAATTTGGTGCACAAGATATATATCCTGCAAAAGAAGGTGCTTTTACAGGAGAAATTTCTCCTTCCATGATTTTAGATGCAGGTGCGGCATGGGTTTTAACAGGCCACTCCGAACGCAGACATATACTCCATGAAAACAACACCTTTGTAGGGCAAAAAACAAGCTTTGCCTTAGCATGCGGACTTAATGTCATTGCCTGTGTGGGAGAAACTCTTGAAGAAAGAGAAGCCGGAAAGCTCTACGATGTGCTGACTGCCCAATTAAATCAAACTCTTGCAAAACTTCCTACCCCCCTTAGCCCGGAACGCCTTGTTATTGCCTATGAACCTGTTTGGGCTATCGGCACAGGCAAAACTGCAAATAATGAAGACATTATCGAAGCACATGCCATTATCCGTGAACTTTTAAAAGATATTATCGGCACTTCTGTTTCCCAAACAAGAATTTTATACGGCGGCAGTGTTAAAGCTGAAAATGCATCTGAAATTATCAAGCTGGAAAATGTTGACGGCTTGCTTGTCGGCGGTGCGTCTTTAAAAGCTGAAAGTTTTGCAAAAATAATTTGTGCATAAATTTATAACCTATATTTTTTTCTTGCAAAAAATTTATTTTTCGCTAAACTGTTACCCGTCATAATATTGAAAAGATTATCAACTCAATAAGGAGTTTCACATGCAATCAGGTATTTTAATCCTTCACGTTTTAGTTTGTTTATTTCTAATTGTCCTTATTCTCTTACAGTCAGGACGTGAAGGAATGGGCGTTATCTTTGGCGGAGGCGGAAACAGCTCAGTTTTCGGAAGCCAAGGCGCCGGCGGTATTTTGGTAAAACTCACAACATTTTTAGCCGTCATGTTTGTTGTTACTTCCTTGGGTTACAATATTCTTACCGCCAATAAAAACGATGTTTCTTCTATTTTAGATGTGCAGTTTGAAGAAAGCGCAGCACCTGCACCGGCACCTGCAAAAGTTGATGATATTCAAGAAGAAAAAGCTCCTGCAGCAGGTACCATTATCAATAAAGAAGCTCCTGAAGCAGAAGAAAGCGCTCCTGCAGCAGCGCCTGCACCTGCCGCAGATGGAGAAACACAGGAAGAAAAAACTCCTGCAAACTAATCTGACACAAAAATAAATGTGCTAACAATAATAAGCTTACTATTCTCGTAAAAAATACATAGTTCTATGCATACAAACCGGAAAAAGCCTTAATGCTAAGGCTTTTTTCTTTTCATCAAAACTTGACAACAAAAAAAATTTTACCTATAGTTTTTTATAGGAAACTGGACGGCGGTAACGCCGCCAACCCCGCCAGATCCGAAAGGAAGCAACGGTAACGGTTGTTATTGGGTGTCCAGTTCCCAAAAGGCACAAAATATTTTGTGCCTTTTCTTCATTTTACAGCTTTTATTTTACGTATCAGAGGTACTTACACTATGCGAAGCGACATCATGAAAAAAGGAAAAGAACGTTCTGCCCACCGCTCTTTGCTTTCTGCTCTCGGACTCACAAAAAATGAAATTGATCGCCCACTTATCGGCGTTGTAAACTCTGCCAATGAAATTGTCCCGGGACATATCCATCTTGGGAAAATTGCCGAAGCAGTAAAAGCCGGTGTTCGCTCTGCAGGCGGTACCCCTATTGAATTTCCTGCTATTGCCGTTTGTGACGGAATAGCCATGAACCATGAAGGTATGCGTTATTCCCTGCCTTCACGGGATATTATTGCGGATTCCATTGAAATTATGGCTATGGCACATCCTTTTGACGGACTTGTTCTTATCCCAAACTGTGACAAGGTTGTACCTGGCATGCTTATGGCTGCCTTACGGTTGAATATTCCGGCAATTGTTGTTTCAGGCGGACCTATGATGGCAGGACCAAATGCCAGTGACCTCAACAGTGTTTTTGAGGCAATCGGCAAATTCAATGTGGGAAAAATTGATGAAGAAGAACTCCATGCTGTAGAAGAAAGCGCCTGCCCCGGCTGTGGTTCCTGTTCCGGCATGTTTACTGCAAATACTATGAATTGCCTGTCTGAAGCAATCGGTCTTGCCCTCCCCGGCAACGGAACTATTCCGGCTGTATCTGCCCAGCGTATTCGTCTTGCAAAACAGGCAGGCGAACAAATCATGACCCTTGTTGAAAAAAATATTTGCCCCCGTGATATTGTAACAGAAAAATCCGTCCATAATGCTGTTGCCGTTGATATGGCTTTAGGCGGAAGCACCAACACTGTCTTACATTTGCCCGCAGTTTTTTCTGAAGCAAATCTTCATTTAACTCTTGATATTTTTGATAAAGTCAGTCGTGTTACACCAAACCTCTGCAAATTATCCCCTGCTGGCAAGCATCACATTGTCGAAGATTTGCACCGTGCCGGCGGTGTTCCTGCTGTTATCAGCGAACTTCTCAAAAAAGACCTTGTTTACGGTGATACCCTTACGGTAACAGGTAAAACGCTGCGCGAAAATATTGAAAACAATCATTGCCATGTGCTCGATGCTGAAGTTATCCATTCCCTTGATAATCCCTATTCAAAACAAGGCGGCATTGCTATTTTGCATGGCAACATAGCCCCTCAGGGTGCAGTTGTAAAACAAAGTGCCGTCGCTCCTGAAATGCGCCTCAGAACAACAACCGCAAAGGTTTTTGATAGGGAAGAAGACGCAATGCAGGCTATTTTGACAGGCAAAATTGAAAAAGGCGACTGCGTTGTCATCCGCTATGAAGGACCTAAGGGCGGACCCGGTATGCGTGAAATGTTGGGACCTACTTCCGCTATTGCAGGCATGGGACTGGACAAAGATGTTATGCTGATTACTGACGGCAGATTTTCCGGTGCAACCCGCGGAGCTTCCATTGGACACATCAGCCCTGAAGCTGCTGAAGGAGGACCAATCAGACTTATTCAAAGCGGTGATAAGATTAAACTTGATATTGAAGCACGCAGTCTTGATTTGCTGGTCAGTGACGAAGAACTCGAAAAGCGGGCAAAAGCCTATGTTGCTCCTGAACCTGAAGCAAAAACTCCTGTTTTACGCCGTTATGCAAAACTTGTCACCTCTGCTGCTACCGGTGCTGTGTATCAAAAAGACTAGAACATTTCCGGTTAACATGAGGAATGAAAAATATTTTCCCTGTTATGAATATTATTCATAACAGGGCATTGAG
>CAJTMS010000084.1 GCA_910577155.1 uncultured Mailhella sp. | reverse complement strand
TATATATTTTTTTGCATAAGAAAAATACAAGGTTTTTGATTGGATTTTATTCCATAGACTTTTTTGTAATAATTCTGTATACTTTTGCTCATTCCTATTTTATGAGGCAATTATGAGTAATTTGGACGAAAAAGAAAAAGCAGGCACTGACTTTATCCGTACGAGAATTAATCAGGACAATGAAAGCGGTCGTTTCGATTCTCGTGTTCACACTCGTTTTCCCCCGGAGCCAAACGGTTATCTCCATATCGGGCATGCAAAATCTATTTGTTTGAACTTTGGGATTGCAAAAGATTACCATGGAGAATGTAATTTACGTTTTGATGATACCAACCCTGTGAAAGAAGATACGGAATATGTGGATTCCATTCAGGAAGACGTAAAATGGCTTGGCTTCAGCTGGACTGGGGATATCCATTATGCCTCTGATTATTTTGACAGGCTGTATGAGCTTGCTGAAGAACTTATCAAACGCGGCAAAGCCTATGTTTGTGAGCTCAATGCTGACCAAATCCGTGAATACCGCGGAACGCTGACAGAGCCTGGTAAAGAAAGTCCTTACCGTAACCGCTCCGCGGAAGAGAACCTCAGCTTGTTCCGCCGTATGAAAGCAGGGGAATTTGCGGACGGACAAATGGTTTTGCGGGCAAAAATCGATATGGCGTCTCCCAATGTGATTATGCGAGACCCAACCCTTTATCGTATCCGTCATGCGCATCATCACAGAACGGGCGATAAATGGAATATTTACCCCATGTATGACTTTACCCACTGCATTTCCGACAGCATAGAACATATCACCCATTCCATTTGCACGCTGGAATTTGAAAATAACCGCGAACTCTATGACTGGGTGCTCGATGCCCTTGATTTGTATCATCCGCAGCAAATTGAATTTGCACGTTTAAATCTTACCCATGTCATGCTTTCCAAACGCAAACTTATTCACCTTGTGCAAAATAACTTTGTACGCGGCTGGGACGATCCGCGCATGCCTACAATCAGCGGTCTGCGCCGCCGCGGTTATACACCGGAATCCATCCGAAATTTCTGTGCAAAAATCGGGGTAGCACGGGCGGCAGACAGTGTAGTTGAATACGGGCTGCTGGAATTTTGTGTGCGGGAACATTTGAACGCCATTACGCCCCGTGTCATGGCTGTGCTTGATCCCATCAAGGTGATTATTGAAAATTACCCTGAAAATGAAGAAGAAATTTTTACCTGTCCCCTGCACCCTGAAGATGAAAGCTACGGCAAGCGCGATGTGCCTTTTAGCCGTGAACTTTATATTGAACGTGATGACTTTATGGAAAATCCGCCTAAAAAATATTTCCGTCTTTCACCCGGTAATGAGGTTCGTCTTCGTTATGCCTATTATATTACCTGCAAAGAGGTTATCAAAAATGCGGACGGCTCTGTGAAGGAACTTATTTGTACTTACGACCCCGCAACCAAGGGCGGGCAGTCCCCTGACGGCAGAAAGGTCAAAGGTACTATTCACTGGGTGAGTGCAAAGCATGCAAAACCCGTGGAAGCACGTCTTTACGACCACCTTTTCCTTATGGATAATCCTGCCGGCGAAGATGCGGAAAACTTTACGGATCTTATCAATCCTGACAGCCTTAAAATCGTGGCAGCCTATGCTGAACCCTATGCGGCAGCGCTGCCTGTCGGCGAAAAAGTACAATTCGAACGTCTTGCCTATTTTTGTGTGGATTATGACAGCACAGCTGAAAAACCTGTTTTTAACCGCACAGTGACATTGAAAGACAGCTGGACAAAGGAAAGCAAGAAATAGGCGTTTTTGCTTAACATATATTCTTCAAAAGAGATTATTAAAAAAGCCGTTATATGATAACGGCTTTTTTCTTTTACTTTGTCAAAACTGGGTATGGCAGGCAGCGTTTAAAATAGCAAACGAAAATTTTACCACTCTTCCGTGACAATTTTTTTGGTGCGCAGGGCTTGGATAAGTTCTTCCTGTGTTACCGTGGCAGAGCCCACTTTTTCAACGACAATGCCTGCGGAAAGGGTTGCGATATTGCAGGCTTTTTCTTTCTCCAGTCCAATGGATTCGCAAACTGCCATGGTGGCTATAACCGTATCTCCCGCCCCTGTGACGTCAAAAACTTGTTTTGCCGAACTTTTGATATGATAGGCTGTGGGGAGTTTTTTGCTGAAATATGCCATTCCCTCAGCTCCTAAGGTAATGAGCACATTTTCTGCATTGAGGTCATGCAGGATTTTTTGAGCAGCGGTTTTTATTTCTGCAGGCGTCTGCATGGACAGTCCTGCAAGTTCTTCGCTTTCCTTATGGTTTGGTGTCAGCAGCCATGTATTATTATAAAAAGCTTTATTTTGTGGTTTGGGATCAATAAATATTTTCGGTTTTGGGCATTTTTTTTGCTCTGCAATAGAATAAATATCTTGAACAAGCTCCTGATAAAGAACACCTTTGCCATAATCAGACAGGATGATGACATTGCAGTTTTCTATGCTTTCTGCAATTTTTTGTTTGAGCGTGTTTTTTATGGGATCGGTGAGAGCTTTGACCGTTTCTTCATCATAGCGTATCATTTGTTGGTTTCGGGCAAAAATACGGGACTTTACGGTGGTTGCTCTCTCCTCGTCTTCAAGGAGGACAGGGCGGACATTGGCTTCTTCCAGCAGTTTTTTGATTATTTTACCATGATAATCCGCTCCCACAAGGGAAATAATGGTGCACTCACTGCCAAGGGAGGTAATATTGCGTGCTACATTGCCCGCCCCTCCCAGTATATTGCGTTTCCTTTCAATTTTTACAACAGGAACAGGTGCTTCCGGAGAAATACGGGAGGCGTCCCCCTCATAATAGGTATCAAGCATGATGTCGCCAATGACAAGGACTTTGCCTGTTTCAAGTTTGAAAATATCGTTTTGCATATTAAAGTTCCTTGCTGTCAATGGAAAAAACACTCAAAATATACAGTAATTCGTCTTTATTTTTGTAATTGATTTTTATGCTGCCCTTTTCTTCCGTGCCTTTGATGAAGGCTTTTTTATGGAACATATCTTTAAGTTTGGTGTCAATATCCTGCAAATTTTTAGAGAGGCACAAGCCTTTTTTCTCTGTTTTTTTGTTTTGTGTTGGCATAGCCTGCAGGTATTCCTTCGGCAGGGAGGCGTATCGCTTCCAATATTCAAGGGCATTTTCCACATCGCGCACGGTTAAATCCCGCTCCATAATGCAGCGGCACAACGTTTCCTGTGCTTCTTTGTCCGTAATGCCGAGCAGTGCCCTGCCGTGTCCTGCTTTTATGCTGTTATTTGCAATAAGCGCCTTTATCTTTTCCGGCAATGCGAGCAGACGGAGAGTATTGGCAACATTGGAACGGCTTTTGCCGATTTTTTCTGCAAGTTCTTCCTGAGAAAGTTTATGGACAATTTTTAATTGGTTGAGGGCTTCTGCCTCGTCCATACTGTTTAAATCTTCCCGCTGCAGGTTTTCAATAAGGGCAATAGTCATTGCTTCAATATCGGAATATTCACGTATGATAACGGGCAGTTCGCTTAGTTCAAGCATTTTTCCTGCTCGGTAACGGCGTTCTCCCGCTACGATTTCGTAACTGTTCTCCTTATCGAGTTTGCGCACGATAAGTGGCTGCACAATACCTTGATTTTTTATTGAGGCGGCAAGTTCCTGTAAAGCGTTTTCATCAAACTGTTTACGCGGCTGGTGGATATTGGGTTTTATTTTTTCTATGGCAATAAATTTTACTTCGTTGGCATTATCGCTTGTTATCGTATTTTCGTCTCTGTTAAAGAGGTGATCCAGTCCCCTGCCCAATCCGTTATTTTTTTTCATAACAAACTCTTTCATTGATATTTTAAAGTAAATTTATTTTACAATTTTTCTGCTTTCCACTTCATGGGCAAGGGCGAGATATGCTTCTGCTCCCTTTGATTTTATGTCATAATGGAAAATTGTTTTGCCGTAACTTGGAGCTTCCGAGAGGCGGACGTTTCGCGGGATAATGGTTTCAAACACCAGTTTCGGAAAGCAGCGTTCCGTTTCCGATTTTACCTGCCGAGCCAGCTTATTTCTGGAGTCATACATGGTTAAAATCACTCCCAGCAAATTGATATCGGGGTTGAGTTTCTTTTTCACCTGCTCGTGGGTTTGCAAAAGTTTGACTATTCCCTCAAGTGCAAAAAATTCGCACTGCAGCGGTATAATCAGCTCTTCCGCAAAACAAAGGGCGTTCAAGGTAATCAGCCCGAGGGAGGGAGGGCAGTCAAGAATAATATAGTCATAATTTTTTGTAAGCGGTGATAAGAGTTCTTTAAAAAAATATTCCCGCTTTTCTTTATCTACCAACTCTATTTCCAGTCCTGCCAAATCGGTTGTGGCAGGGAGCAGATCAAGAAAGTCCACCCCTGTTTTTAAGACAGATTTTTCCAAGTTGTTCGTATCCACAAGGGAGGTATAGAGGTTATATTGGTTGTTTTTGCCGTCAAGACCTAAAGCGCTGGTGGAATTTGCCTGTGGATCGCAGTCAACAAGCAAAACCTTTTTCTCCATTAAAGCTAAAGAAGCCGAGAGGTTAACAGATGTCGTTGTTTTGCCGACCCCGCCTTTTTGGTTTGCAATCGCGATAATTCTTGCCATGATTATTAACTCCTTTCAAAAATACAAATACGGGAAGTTAATTTTTTTTGCAAGCAATGTTTCACGTGAAACAAAAATTTTTCTCTTCTGTTTCACGTGAAACAGAAGAGTATTTTTTTTCTATAGGTAAAATTTTGCTGACATGGCATGTTATTGGATATGGCTCTAGACCATCACTTTTTATTTTTAAAATATAATTGTTCAATAAAGAGTGTAAAATTTTCACTTCTAAAATTAAATCTACACTCACATTCTTTTAAGTGCAAGATAAACTTTTCATC
>CAJTMS010000083.1 GCA_910577155.1 uncultured Mailhella sp. | reverse complement strand
AATTTTATAATTATCTTTTGTAGTTATAAAATCAACCTCATACTAAAACAAAGCAATTTTATTATATTCCGAAACAAAACCGTTATAGGCATCGTCTATAACGGTTTTGCATAAATGATATTGTATTATTTTTTTAATACCAGTTCAGCAAAATCTTCAAAGCTGTCGCCCGAACGGTTTTCGCTGTTTTCTATGAGTGAAAAAAAGCAGTTTGGAATTTCATGCAGTTTCAAATTTTTTTGAATACAGGGAGCACAGCCTTTAGCATGTTTGCTAGGGTGCAACGGGCATTTAAAATTTGTACAAGTGCAAAATTCGCTTAAGTTGCTCATTTGGTTTCCTCCTCAAAAATTGATACTACATATTCTGCAACGGCGCAATCCTGTTCTTCGGTTCCGCCGCCGACACCAATGGCTCCGGCGATTTTCCCGTTGGCAAACAATGGATAGCCCCCTGCAACCAACGTTATTCTGGGGTCATTTGTTTGAATTGCCATAAGCGCCCCGCCTTCTTTGGACCAGACAGCCACATCTTTTGTCTTACTTTGCGTAACTGCCGCAGTATAGGCTTTTCCGGCACAAGGGTGATGCTCAAAACAAGCGCTTCCCCATAGCGCCGATACACTCTTGGCAAGCCGTTTTCATCACTGACGGCAAAGCTGATGTCAATACCCATTTCTTTGCTTTTCTTATGAGCAGCCGCACATAATTTATCACACAATTCATCTGTTAAAATCATTTTTATATCCTCCATATCCTGCAAGTTTAAAATTGTACTTTTTCTGTACCGTTTTATTTTTACAGGAATTTGGGAGATACCGCTTGCCTGTTCCTCCGAAAAAATCGCCTATTTCTCCAACTGGCTGCGCAAATTTAAGATATCCTCTTTCGGCTTCAAAGAAAATATTTTACAATAATCCCTGATAAATTGAGAAACACTCTCATAACCGACTTCTAAAGAGGCTTCCGTTACATTCTTATTTTCATCCAACATCAATCTTCTGGCTTCAGTCAGCCGTAACCGTTTTTGACATTGCAGCGGCGCCATTCCAACAGCATTTTTAAATTTCTGATGAAAAAGTGACACGCTCATATTCTTTTTCTTTGCCAATTCTTCAACCGTAAAAGAGTCACGGAAATTTTCCTTAATCCAGCTGTTTATTTCATAAATTTCCCATGCTTGCTGAATATTGACAACACGTTGTAAAAACTGACTTCCACAGGAACTGCATAAAATAAAAAATGCAATTTCACGTTTAATATGCTTTCCCATAAACGCAAGCTGAACAGGTTCGTCCATAATCGAAAACAAACGGCAAACAGAAGTAATCACATTCTTATCAGCCATTGCCATTTGCACACTGTCAAGTTCCGAATTGGCAATTTGTTCTGCAAGACTGCCGTCCATATCCAGAAGAACAGAAATAACATCATGCAGAGTAAGCTCAATCACAAGAGCAAGAAAATTTCCATGTTCAGAAAATGTCAAAACATGCCCTGAAGCAGGCGTATCAATTTTTGATACAGAAAATTGACCCGGCATATAATCCATAATTCCGGACTGAGTAAATAAGCGGACAGAACCGTCAAGCACGAGATAAATATAAAAATTCTCCGTTTGGGGCATATCCGCTTTTCTTTGGGTGGAAAAATAAATTGACAGATAGGGAAGCCGTGTTTCGTTTTTCCCCTCTGTTAAAGAAAAGGAATAAATTAATTTACATAATTTCCCCATATCACTTATCATTATATCCCCCATGCTGCATTTTTACTCTATATTTTATCATTCATAGGATGTCATATCTTTCTTTTTAGCAGTTCCTTGCCATAAAAAATCCGGGAAATTTCCCGGATTTTCTTATGATAAAAATACAAAAGCAAAATAAAAATTATCCCCAATACAGAGAAATCCATTCCCCGTCTTTCATATCTGTTTCTTGCCTAAACTCGCGGGCTTTTCCCATTTTGGCATATGCTTTTTCCAAATCCGCAACTTGCGTGCCTAAAAAACCGGATAAAATCAGTACATTATTGCTATTGGTGACTGCCATAATATCCTCTGCCATTTCCCGTAAGGGCTGAGCTAAGATATTTGCAATAACAACGTCATATTGTTTGCCTTTTGCTTTTTCAATACTTCCAAGCGTAATGGAAAAATCCCGTACCTTGTTCAAGACACAATTTTCTTTTGCATTATCAACAGCCAAAGATTCAATATCAAGCCCCTCGCCTGTCAGTCCGTATTTCGTACAGGCAATACCCAAAATGCCTGTGCCTGTACCTAAATCCAAAAATCGCTGCCCAGCCTTGATTTTGCCTTCATGGAACAAGGCGGTAAGGGCTTTCAGGCAAAGCACGGTACTTGCATGATGTCCTGTTCCAAAGGCAGACTTTGGTTCAATAATAATGGAGTGCAAATTTTTCGTATTTGTATAGGTTTCTGCAAGCCAAGGAGGCAAAATAACAAAATCTCCCACTTCAATGGGGGTAAAATATTCTTTCCAAGCATTTGTCCAATCTGCCTGTACAATTTTTGAACGCGTGCATTGTGCATCCGGTAAAAAATCATTAATTTGACCTGCAAGAGTATTTAGAATTTCCGCATCTTCGCAATGGAGGGTAAGTTTTATTTGTCCAGTGGCAAGACTTTCCTCTTCCCAGCCATAGTTTAACGCCTGCCCCACCAAAGCTTCCGCAAGGGGAAAATCCTCTTCTTCAACAACTATTTCAAGGCGTTCAAGATATTTTTTTTCTGTGTTCATATGTTTCCTTAATGAGGCAAAATCCGAACTTCGTCAGTACCGTCTAATTCCTGTAAAAGCACGTCTATTTGTTCGCTTTTTGCAGTATTGACCTGTTTCCCTACATAAGCAGCATAAATGGGCAATTCTCTGTGCCCTCTGTCTACAAGCACAAGGAGTTCAATAGAGCAGGAGCGTCCATAATCCTGCAGCGCTTCAAGAGCTGCCCGCACGGTTCTGCCGGAATACAGCACATCATCAACCAATATAACCCGCTTTCCCTCAAGAGAAACAGGAATATCCGACGCTGTCAGCTCCGGAATGGCAGCCAATGTTGTCCAATCATCACGATACAAACTGATATCAAGGGTACCTTGAAGAATTTTTTTCCCTGATTTTTCACGCAAAATTGTTGCCAATCTATTGGATAAATGCACTCCGCGGCGCACAATTCCCACTAAAACAAGATTATCCAAGTCTTCATACTTTTCCATGATTTGATAGGCAAGACGCTCCAAAGTACGTTCCATATCCCCTTTATTCATAAGAACTTTCATACGACCCCCTGTCATAACTTCCATAGTTTACTGAATAAAATAACTTTTTTTAACTCTACCAAAATACGCAATTATTGCAAATGAAATTTTATAAATTATTTTTTCTCTAAAAAATTAACTTTTTAAAATAACAAATATTATCATATGGTTATTACTCATTTTTATTGTTTTACAAAATTCTGACATTGACAAAGTAGTCTTTACAACCTATTTTAATCGTATAAAAACCACGCTTTTTGCGTTGGAGGAAAAATGATTAAATTAACAGAAAATGCAAAAAAAGAACTTGACGCTTTTTTTGCAGACAAGGAAAAAAGCACTATCCGTGTATTTTTAGCTCCGGGCGGCTGACGTGGTCCAAAATTATCTTTGGCTCTGGATGAGTCCAAATCAGATGATACGACTATGGAAGTAGAGGGATTTGATTTCTGCATTGAAACAAGCCTGCTCTCTCAAATTGGTGGTGCAACCATTGACATTACCTATTTAGGCTTCAATGTTGAACCTGATAAGCCCCTTAATAGCGCCGGTTCTTCTGGCTGCTCAAGCTGCAGCAGTGGATCCTGTTCAATTTAAATCACACCGTATTCCCACAATTTTGTGGGAATACCTTTAAACAAACACGTTTACCGGCAATGATAGAAATCAGTTTAAATGCCCAAAAAGAATTGGACGATTTTTTTAAAAACCAAGAAAAAAAGCCTATTCGCCTTTATCTTGCTCCCGGAGAGCAAAGTTCCCGTCTGGAATTTCTTTTAGACAGCCCTGCAGCGGGTGATGACATCATAACCGTACAAAATTATACTTTCTGTATCAATGCTGAATTATTACATAAATGTGGGAGCATTTTTATTGATGTGCTTGATGATGCGTTTATTGCAACCCCGCGTATTCCATTCCCCAAACGCAGCCCCTCTTGCTCTGCCTCAAGCTGCAGCACTTGCAGTTCTTCATGCAAAAAATAAGGATAAAAAATGAGATGCCCCTTTTGTAAATCAATTCTTGAAAATGGCTATTGCAAAACGTGTGAACGGCAAATCCATGAACTTTACCATCATCCTAAATTAGAAGAAAGAAAAAGAGAAAAAGAGAGGGAAAATACTGACAAAGCAGACCAAGAAGAGGTCATTGAACCTGAAATTGTTGAGGACAGCGATACAGGCTATCAAAATTCCAAACGCACGTACTCCGGTTTTCGAGAATCTCCCCTTTTTGCACAATATACCATGCACAGCGCCGGAATCAACGATTCCTGCCTGACAGGCATCATCAGCCTTGCCCTTATTTTCTTTGTCTTTTTACAAATGGGCTTTTTGGCAGCTCTCGGCTTTGCATTTTTCACCTTTATCGGCAAAATTCTTTCTCTGATTATCACCTTTAAAAGCATTATCAACGGCAAAATTATTCCTCCCCTTGTTCTGGATATTGCTGTCTGGATTGTTTCCTATTGCTTAGTGACGTGGCTTTCCTAATTGCAACTATGCATATGCATTCTTTTTTCTGATTAGCCTCTCATTGTCTCCAAAGAACAAACCTGAAATCTAATAGTATATATTTTTATTGCCAATTTTATAATTATAATTTAAATAAGGCTGTAAAACAGATAAAGCGCAGAGGGAAGAAAATAATGAGTGATAACTTTACATGCAAAATAAATAAAGATG
>CAJTMS010000082.1 GCA_910577155.1 uncultured Mailhella sp. | reverse complement strand
CCTTTGTTCTGACAGATTCGCTAATGCGTCGGCTGACCGTTTACTTGTAACGACAACTTCTTTCCCTTGCGCGACAAAAACAGTCGTCGACAATTAAAGCTGTTTTTTATTGAAAAGGCGAATGGCAATCAACACCCCCAAAATGGATAAGGCAATGGAAATAACAGCAGGTATCATAAATTCTGCCGGAACAGCTTCGCCGGAAATCAAATCTATATTTTTTGAAGTTAAAATGAGCGGATTGAATTTCGCAATCGGTTCTATCATTCCGAGCAAGGATATTATGGCGACAATGCCGCCTGTAAAGAGTATGCTTGTGAAAGTCTGTCTGAATATCACGCACCCAATCATTAAAATACTCAAGTATAGAAAGCCGATTATCCAAAGGGAAACTGCCGCAAAAGCAACATTTGAAAGGTGGTTATCATTCCATAAAAGGGCTGTATAACCGTATGCCGCAGCATATCCAATCCAATAACTGATTGTCATAAGCGCGGCGGCTACCGTATATTTTGCAAGAATAACAGCTTTACGGGATAATCCCTTCGTAACCATTAAAACTAAGGTTCCTTTGGAATATTCATTTGACAGACAACTTCCAAACAAAATGATAAATGCACTGAAACCAACGCCGGAAATGTTCTTGTAAAATTGTTTCCATGCGTCCAAAGCGACTGGTTCAGAGGTCATTTCCATATCTGCGGCTAAAGCCGATAATATTTCCGGCGTAAACTTTGCGAGAAACGCACTCATTATACCGAAAATCAGAAAGACTGCGAACAGAATAAGGAAACGATAGTTCTTCATATTTTCCGTAAATTCTTTTTTTATAAAAGCAATATATCCACTCATTTCACTACCTCCAAAAACAGACTTTCAAGGGACGGCTCCATAAGTTCTATTTTTACGGGACAAATCCCTGTTTCCGCAAGTTCGCGAAACAATAATTTTTGCACACTTACCATATCTCGGCTATGCAAAATAAGTTCCCTTTTATTTTCTTCGGAATGAAGCAGCATTGGCTCTATGGATTTTTGTTTTTTGAAAAGCCGTAAATCTTGATCCGCCGAAAATTCTAAAAGCAAGCTGTCATGTCCATGTAAAGCCTTAATTTCTGCAAGTGTTCCAGTAACAGCGATTTTTCCCTCATTCAAAAAGGCTGCATGGTCGCAAACGCGCTCTACATCAGAAAGAATATGCGTGGAAAATAACACCGTTGTCGTTCCGCTGATTTCATAAAGAATATCCAAAATCTCTTTTCTTCCTACGGGGTCAAGCGCGCTTGTCGGTTCATCACAAATCAGTAATTTGGGCTGTGTGAGCAATGCCTGTGCAATTCCTAATCGTTGTTTCATACCGCGAGAAAATCCGCCGATTTGCTTTGTTGCACTGTTTAGCCCGACAAGGGAAAGGAGTTCATCACTTCTTTTTGAAATTTCGGTTTTTGATAGACCAATGACTTCTCCGCATAACTTTAGATACTGTATCGGCGTCATATAGTTATAAAATTCTGGAACGTCCGGTAAATATCCAATATATTGATTTGTCCTTGTCTGTCCAAAACAAACAGGCTCATTGCAGACATGGATTTCTCCCTTGTCGGGCTGTAATAATCCCAACACCATTTTCATAGTCGTTGTTTTGCCAGCACCATTTTTTCCTATGAAGCCAAAGATACTTCTCTCTGGAACAGACAGATTAAGATTGTCAATGATTTTCTGCTTTCCAAAACTTTTTGATAAATTTTGTATTGTGAGGACGTTCATTCGTTCTCCCCCTTTCCAAAGACAAAATAAATAATCGATCCAAAGAGCAAAAGGACTACAACAGTTACAAGCCACATGGTTTTGTTTCCAAAGCGATAGCGTGGGTGTCGTAGAATGTGTCTTACTGCTGCTACTGCAAGAGCAATGTCTATTAGCAGAACGGGAACAAGTAATGGCAGAATTTCAAATAATGTGTTCAATATTTTTACCTCCTATTTTATCGTTTCAATAATATTATCATAATGATAATATAAAGTCAATAGAAACCGTCCCTCTGATTTGGGACGGTCATTTTATTTATCTGTATTTTCTGCCGGAGATACGATTACGCCTATCGTCCGCAGCTTGCGCTCCGAGTTGGGTTCATTTCTTTTTACTGCGCTGATTATTTGAGAAATACTTGTTATAAGAGAAGTCAATTCATCATCAGAAAGATATAGTGGGGAAAGAGAAAATCCCGTCATATCTTTTTTGATATTGATATTCGGAGAGTGGCAATATTCCTGAAACTGTTTTGCAAACCCAATGAAATATTGCATGAAATACTGCATATAGAGTTCGCCGGAATTTTTCTCAACGATCGTTTCTATATCGCTGCTGAGGTTATGTGCCAGCGAATAAGTTTTTTCTACCGTACCGCGCACCTGTGTTTCTTCCACCACCTGTAAAATACCATCGCTTAACATTTTTTTGAGATGCCGGTATAAGGTAGCTTGGGGAATGTCGGTATAAATATCGGCTAACTGTTTCGCAGTTGCTTTCCCCTGTGAATGTATTTCAAGCAGTAATTTACATTTCACCGGATTTGTAATGCACTCCATAAGCCTATCTGTCATCTTTCACCCTCCTGCGTTAATATATGAAAATATTATCATTTTGATACTAAAAAGTCAATCGACACTTTGATATAGCTCAATTAAAAATGAAGAACAGGCGTTGATTGAAGAAAAAATGCGGCAAATACCGACGCTCAATCTCTCCGCCTACGCTCGAAAGCAAGCAAAACGCCGGATAGAAGAACTTAACCGATTATTCAAGCCTATTTACGAGGACAACGCCAATGGGAAACTATCTGACAGCAGATTTCAAATGCTCTCCGACGATTACGAGCAGGAAGAACTGCGGGAAAAGCTGTTGCGATTGAATGAAGAAATTAACGAACAGGAAGAACAAACAAAGAACATTGACAGATTCATCAGCAAAGTACAGAAATTTGTTACAATGTAAGTGAAGGAGGTCAAAGAATATGTAAGAACAAAAATACTACATAGCGGTTGATGAATATGAGCGCAAAATTATTATCAAAGTCGCTCACGCACCAATTAAAAAATTCAAGGTTAAAATTATAGAATTTTAGGACTATGGGACAGACAATATTTGAACAGATGGACGGTACATACACACGGATTGGAGATTATCTCGTCCCCGATTTGCAACTGCCCGAAAACGAAGCAAATTCCATTGGAATATGGGGGCAGGGAATTTAATGCTCCCTGCCCTCACTTATCACTTTTTGTTTGCCCAAAAAGTAAGATACATTTGAGCTTGCAACTCATGAACAGCAGTCAATGCACTGGTTTTCTGCAATTTTCGCATAGCGTCAAGCACAGGAGTATTCAAAAAATTATATGGATTATTGTTTATACTCATAACATCCTCCTACTACATCCACTCATCATTTTGGGCAGTCCAATTACCTGTAAACACTTTGCCTTCTACCGCTGCTGCAAACGGCTTTGTCAAGAAGGCTTTTATTGTTTTCAGTACGGTACTATAGTCATCTGTTTTCGTATCTATCTTACGGGTAAACGCTTTCCATTTCTTCTGCATAGCGTCATCACTGTCAAAAGTCATAACCTGTCCAAACTGCGCCACCGTAAAACTATGCTCTCTGTTTGTAAAGGTCTTTCTGAGAGCTTCGGATAGTATCGTTCCATCAAAATCAAACTTATTGGCAAGATAATAAATATCGTAATAGTCTTTCATGCGGCTGGAAAACTCCATCAGACTGAGGATTGCATCAATTTTCTCAGCAATGGTCGTTTCAATGGAATAAGTATTGATTGTCGGCGCAACAAAATCATCAAGCTGAGTGGGAATTTTTCTTTTTTCCTGCTTTGGCACAATGATATCGCCAACACCAAAATCAATGCCAAAGGGTGTGCGAGTATTTTTAATACGAGCGACCATTGAAGCACCTATACCGGCATATTTCTTCGCAACAGCAATAGGCGCAATATCTTTTATCTCAAAGGTCACAAAATCATTACCAGTTTGAACTGCAATAATTTCCCCAAGTATGCCCTTTAACTGTTCCGGTGTATTTGGTATTTTCCGAAGCAAAAAATCTACATCAACCGTTACTCGGCTATCAAAGTCAGTAAGAGAATAGAGGAACAAGCCTCCTTTTAACACAAGGTTTTCAGCATACTTGGACTTTTCCAAACGCCGCAAAAATTCCTCTTGGCAAAAAAGCTGTAAACAGAGTTGATAACTTCTTCCACTTTCAGCAGCTTTATTCTTAAGTCGCTCCAGCACGGACGCAGCTATATCAGCCATTAAGCAGCACCTCCATTACATTCATAACCTTTGTATAAAGCTTCATTTCCTTTGCGTATTTAGACAAATTTGCAAGATTCTTTTTTTCGTCAGCAGCATAGGCATTGACAGCCTTATTAAAAATTTCGTTATCAAGTTTTGTGCGGTACTTAAAGCAATCGCATATTGTTCGCTCACGGTCATACAAAGGCAATATTACACCGTTAAAATTGCTTGTGGACTTACCTATATCTAAAAATCCCTTTTGAATATAGTAAGCCTTTATCGGAAATTCTTCAATGTTTTTTACGGCACGGTACGCTGTTCTCGGCACAGCAATCGACCATTCACGAGGAGAAAAATCACTATATCCATAGTGAAACAAAGCGGACTCAACACAAATAATTCCCTGCGGAAGAAGCTCCCGTATGAGCTGTTCTTCTGTAATACTTTTGCTTTGGGGAAGCTGATAAAATCCTCTACGAATTCTTTCGATGACTCCTTCTTTACAAAAAGCCGCTACCTCATATTTATTTATCCCGTTAGCAACAAAATCTGAAGTTTTTGCAATGCCGCCGTTATTTTCAATTACCGTTTTTAAAATTTCTTTTTTACTCAAGCAGACACCAACTTTCCGCATGCAAAAATTAAATAATGTACGCAATTATTATAGCATACAGATTCGGAAATCGCAACAACTATATACAGACATTATTCTAAACTTGTATGCTAAAAGTAATTAGCATATTAATTAAATTCCAGCATTTGAAAACCAAAATAGAATAGTATTCACCACTCTCCGAAAAAATAT
>CAJTMS010000081.1 GCA_910577155.1 uncultured Mailhella sp. | reverse complement strand
AGATTTTAAAATATTTGCAAGCGTTTTTCGGAAAAAATTTAAAAATTTAATAAAAGAAAATTTTGCAGAGCAGACTATTAATAAATATCTCCCAGCAGTCTGTCCACAATAATGGCACAGGCAGAGCGGACAGGTAAATGATTATAGTGTCCCATATAACGGAGAGGGGGAAGAATATAGTCGCATTTTTCCAGTGCTTGCGGAGCCAAACCGTGGCTTGTGCCAAAAACAAGAAGCAGGCTGTTTTCTTCGGCAAGTTCAGCGATTTTGTGAAAAGGCACTGCAAGACGTTTTTCTCTGCCTTTTTTATCTTTTTCTGCTTTTGCGCTTGTTCCGACTAAGAAAGGTTTTGTTCCGGAAATTTTTTCAACATGCGTGACAGCTTCGTCGATATTGTCAGCAAGCTGTGCAAGAGAGAGCGCCTTTGCCCTGTCCGGATTTGTTCTTGCACCGTCTCCTTTTGTCCAGTGCTCGATAAGTTCCTGTACAAGGAGTTTTTGATCTGCAAGAGGAGTAATGATTTGCAGGGAAGCTATCCCATAGGTGCAGGCAATTCTTGCAATATCGTGCAAGTCAAGATTGGTGACAGAACTTGAACCTGCCGCCTTGTTTTTGAGTAAAACAGGGTGATGGACAAGGGCAATATGGATATTCTTTGCAAAAGAACGGGAACGGAGCGTGTTTAACGTTGTTCTGTCCTGTTCGGACAACACAGCTTTTGCCAAAAGATCCGGTCTGTATTTCAGTGTTACGGCAAGGGCTTGTTCCCGCCGCCATGCGTTGATTTCACTATGATTGCCGTGCTGTAAGACAGCGGGCACTTCCAAGTCCATGAAACTTTCCGGGCGTGTGTAATGGGGATATTCCAATAAATTTTGTGTAAAACTTTCTTCTGTTCCGGATTCGTTTTTGCCCATATATCCGTCTTGCAGGCGGGCTGTTGCTTCAATTAAGGCAAGAGCTGCCACTTCACCGCCGTTTAAAATTGCTTCACCGACACTGACGCGTTCTATGGGCAAAAGTTCATACAATCGTTCGTCAAATCCTTCATAGCGCCCGCAGATAAGAGTGAGATGCTCTTCTTTGGCTAATTCTTCGGCAAGTTTTTGCGTCAGGGGTTTACCCGCAGGGGTGAGGGCAATGAGGCGCCCTTTTTGGGGAATGGAGGCAATGGCATCAAGAAGCGGCTGCACCATAAGTACCATGCCGGGACCGCCGCCATAGGGACTGTCGTCCACTTTATGGTGCTTGTTTTGGGTGAAATCGCGAGGGTTGATATAATCGACAGTTACAATCCCTGCCTGATTTGCCTTTGCAAAAAGCGCGGTATTGAAAGGAGAGGAAAACCATTCCGGAAAGAGGGTGACAAGATGATAATGCATGGCAATTAATCAGGACTGCAGCGGCTTTTTGGCAGAAGAATTTGCAGGATTTTTCAGGTTTTTTTTATGAGAAGATTTTGGAGTGTTTTTTGCGGGAGAAGTTTTTTCCTGCTTGGAATTTTTTTCAGCTTCTTCCAAATAAATTTCAAGCAGTCCGGCAGGAGGATTGAGATAAACAGCTTGATTTTCAAGGTCGTAACGGTCGATAAAATCAGAAACGGCAGGGAAGAGAATTTCTTGATTTTCCTTATGGATAAACCAAATCTCCTGCCCTGCCGGAAACGAAATTTCATCAATAATACCGATAGGTTCTGTTCCTACAAAAGCTGTGCAGCCAATAATTTGATGAAGATAGGGAGTGATTTCCGTTTCTTCATTTTCTTCTAATGCCTGCAAATCCTTGTCAGTGAGGACATTTTCTTCAATAACAAGATCATAATTGCGGTAGAGTTCAGCTTCTGTTCTGGACTGTATGCCTTCTATTTTAAGAATAAGAATATTCCCCTGTTCTCTATAGGATTGAATTATACAAGGTTTTGCAGGCAGTTTTCCTCTTTTAAGAAATACCTGATTGTTTTTAAAATATTCATAGGATTCGGCATAATATTGTGCACAAAGCTCGCCGCGAATCCCATGGGGTCTTGTAATTTTGCCTATAAAAATAAGGGAATTGTCAGGCATTATTCTAAAATTTCCAAAACTACGCGTTTGCGGGTTTTTGCGGACACTGCACCGAGTAATGTACGGATTGCTCTGGCAGTACGTCCTTGCTTGCCGATTACTTTTCCCAAGTCTTCTTTTGCAACAGTAAGTTCCAGTACGGAGGTTTGTTCGCCTTCAATTTCACGAACCTTTACTGAATCAGGATTGTCAACTAAAGACTTAGTAATGTACTCTACAAGTTCTTTTTGCATAATGTTTTCTCTCTCTCCATAAAAGTTTTCCCAAAATCCACGGGTTAGCACTCTTCCTTTACCGATAAGAAACCGTTACAAATGTAATATTTCCTTTACAGAAAAGCACAAAGTGTATAATATATAACAAGTAGTCAGTATGTTGTCAACGGAATAAAAATTGTATTTTTTATAGGTTACTATGCTTTATTTCTTGAAAAAAATGAAAAAAATAGTTGTTTTTGCGTGTTTTTTTACTTTTTTTATTTTTTTCTTCTGCCTTGTTCGGGCACAGGGGGCTGATATCGTGGTTGTGGATACCGCTGCAGATAAACCCTATCCTTTTGATATCCTGAAAATAAATACATGGCAGAGTTTTGAAAAGGGACTTCAGTTTATCAGAATAGAAGAAACGATTTTGACAGACAGAGGGGAAGAAAATAATCAAAAAGTTCCGCTTACCTTGAATTTTGACGTGTTAAAATTTGATCCTGCTTTTTTTGATTTTTCTGTATACGGGGTAATGACTGATAAAACAGAGAGCAAAGTCCTGTCAGACTGGATCCGTAACTATGATTTACAGGCTGTTATCAATGCTTCCATGTACTTAATGGATAACAAGACAAGCATTGGCTATTTGCGCAAGGGAAGTGCGTATGTAAATAAACATAGGGGAAAAAGTCTGGGGGCTTTTTTTGTTTCTCATCCTTACGAAGAATATCAGGGACAAATCCCTTCCTGTGCTATTCTTTATGAAAATGACCCCGATTTGCATATGTTTTTTTCTGCGGAGGAAACAAAACAGACCCTTGAAAACGTCCTCAAAAAATATTCCGTAGTGGTGCAAAATTTTAAACTCGTTGATTTGCCTGCAGGCAAGAGCGAATGGAAGGGGCAGCGGCGGCACGCCATTGCTGCTGTTGCGCAAGATAGGGAGAATAACATCTTATTAATGTATGCATCAAAACCTTTGACTATCCAAGAATTTCGCACTGTTTTGCAAAATAACCCTTTGCTGAAAATCAAAAGAGCCATGTATACTGAAGGGGGTGTTGAAGCAGGCATGGCATATAAAGGAAAACACCTTTATTTGTGGCAACATGAAGAAAATATTATGCTTTTTTTAAAAGGAAGTGTGAAACTTCCCAATGTTATCGGCATAACGCGAAAACATGCCTGCCCATTTTAATTAATGAGAGCACAGGAATAGTTGTTGCCAATATGGTAAAATAGGCATAAGATACATTCTGTAAATTTTACTTAGGTAAGAGAGGTTTTTATGAGTTCACAAAACTCTGGCATTTTTAGCTCTGCTTTTAATTGGTATATGAAATCATCCTTAATCCTGCTTATTTGCATAGGCATGGCATTGGGTATTATCTTAGGCATCGTAGCTCCAAGCTATGCAAGTAATTTTTCCCTCTTAGGCGATTTATTTGTCGGTGCATTAAAAGCTATTGCTCCTGTTCTGGTTTTTACCCTTGTTTGTGCTTCTGTTACAAACCATGAAAAAGGCACTGAAACAAAAATTAAGCCATTAATTCTTTTATATTTGGTGAGTACCTTTGCAGCAGCGCTTGTTGCAGTTGTTGCAAGTTTTGTTTTTCCAACGACCTTGCAGCTGCAGGCTGCTGAAACAGGGGAAGCCGTCCAAACTGTGAGCCAAGTTTTGAAAAACTTAGTGGTGCAGGTTGTTACAAACCCCATCACCGCCCTTTCTCAGGCTAACTATATTTCTCTTATCTTCTGGGCTGTTGCTTTTGGTTTCGGTTTCCAGCATTGCAGTGAATCAACCAGAAAATTTATTATTGATTTAGGACACACTGTTTCTAACGTTGTCAGAATGGTTGTCCGTTGTGCACCTTTTGGTATTTTTGGTCTTGTTTACACTGTTGTCGGCGAATTTGGTATTGATGTTCTTGTTGGCTATGTACAAGTTTTAGCTGTGCTCTTAGGTTCCATGTTCTTTGTCGGATTTGTAGTCAATCCCATTATTGTCTATGGCAAACTTCGCCAAAATCCGTTCCCCCTTATTTGGTTCTGTATCAAAAACAGCGGGGTAACAGCATTCTTCACCCGTTCCTCTGCCGCAAATATTCCTGTGAACATGGATTTGTGCCGCCGTCTTAATTTGCCTGAAGCGACCTATTCTATTTCTATTCCTTTAGGCGCAACTATCAATATGGCAGGTGCCGCTATTACCATTACTGTGCTTACCTTGGCTGCTGCAACAACACTTGGAATTCAGGTCAGTCTTTTTGACGCATTGCTTCTCAGTATTGTTGCTTCCCTCTGCGCTTGCGGCGCTTCCGGTATTGCAGGCGGTTCTTTAATGCTTATTCCTTTGGCTTGCAGCCTCTTTGGCATCAACAACGATATTGCATTCCAAGTTGTTGGTGTTGGCTTTATTATCGGTGTACTCCAAGACTCTACTGAAACAGCCCTGAACAGCTCCACAGACGTTGTGCTGACAGCAACTGCAGTTCTGAGTCCAAGCGATAATGTGGCAGAACGTGTACATGCCGCTGTAGAAAATAACTAAATATTATTCCTTTGTGAGAATAATACAAAAAGAGGCACGTTATGTGCCTTTTTTTTTTGGGCT
Source organism: uncultured Mailhella sp. (assembly GCA_910577155.1). GTDB lineage: Bacteria > Desulfobacterota > Desulfovibrionia > Desulfovibrionales > Desulfovibrionaceae > Taurinivorans. Next base: position 291 of record CAJTMS010000081.1, on the reverse strand, counting down.
ACCGTATTTTCACATAACACCAAGAATTAAATAATTGTTTCGCATTTGCTCGCAATGACGACATAAACGGCATTGTGCTTCTTCTCACGTCATTATCCCTGCTGTCGCTATCCGTAAAACTCGTATACTCACTAACGGCTACAGATCTCCCATACCCACATTGCTTACTTTTCTTTCAAAAAAAACAAGGAGTTATTTTTTGTAAGTGAAAGGATAAAATTTATTTATCAACCGCTTTTTATACCAGTGCATTTTTTTATATCAGGGAAATATTGCGCAGCAATATAAAAA
>CAJTMS010000080.1 GCA_910577155.1 uncultured Mailhella sp. | reverse complement strand
ACTCTCGGTACGCATCTGCCAGCTCATGAAATTTCTCTGTATAGCCGTTGGTATCCATGCCGAAGCTGCTGTAATACTCGCTCTGCATTTCCTCATTCTCTATCGTTTCTTCCTCTATAAAATTAGAGCCCTCCATCCAGAGAAAGCTGCTGTCATTGTCAATTTTCTGATTATACCGCTCCGCTTTTATATGTGCTGCCCTGTCCTCTCCCAAATCCACAGCAAAGTAATCCTCTGTATCTGTGTTTTCCGGTTCAGCACCCATCCAGCTCCGCGCCGCCTCCACGCCGGGATCCTCTGATTTTTTATAAAATCCTATCTCCGCCTTTTCCGGGGCAGACGTCTCGTCCGGCGCAAGCTCCATCCCTTCCCGGGTTGCATTTTGGATACTTGCAATCGATGTGGAATACGCTGATTGCGCGTAGCTTCCTTCCTTGTTGGAAATCCTGTCTAATACCGCCTGATACACATCCTTTGTCACCATCTGTGACCTATATAATTCCTCACCGTTCGCAAAATAATCAATCAATCCCTTCAGCTCTTCCTGCGTCAGCTCATGGCTTTTCATCTCTATAACCGGAAGATTGCCGATGCTTTGTTCTCCCAGCTTAAGATCTGCTTGGATAATCACACGGTCGTTGCTTTTCTTCTCTTCAAACTCCCAATGCGCCGGAACGTCCGTCTCTCTCTTTTCTCCCTCCTTAAGAGGTTCACAGACAACTGCCTCACTGATCCCGTCCGCTTTGCTGACTACCGCGCTCTCCTCAGGCGTTTCCTTACAGCCGGAAAGCATTATACACAATGCACCTGCCATTATTGCCAAAATATAGTTTCTCATTTTTTCCTCCGTATCATTTTTATTTAATCTGTGTCAGGATGCCTGCATCCATCTCACAGATCGTATCACAGAGCCATTCGATCTCCAGCATGTTATGCGCTGCGACAAGAACAGTCTTTCCCCGCTCCTTTAGTCCCCGTAAAAGTTCGCAGACCTCACCGGCCCCCTGCTTGTCCAAACCATTAAAGGGCTCGTCCAATATCAAAAGCTCCGGATCTTCCATAATCGCCTGCGCGATACCAAGACGTTCCCTCATTCCAAGAGAATACTGTCCCACCTTCTTTTTGGACAGAGGATCAAGCCCCAGAGCCCGCATCGCCGCCCTCACATCGTCATCGGAAATACAATGCTTCAGAGATGCCAGTCTTTTCAAGTTCGCAAAACCGCTGAGGCCCAAAAGGAAACCGGGATTTTCAATGATAATCCCTACGGAATCCGGAAAATCCACCTCCTTTCCGATCTGCTTTCCCCCTACGATGACTGTGCCGCTCTCAGGTCGTAAAAATCCGCAAATGCATTTAAACATTACAGTTTTTCCTGAGCCGTTAAAGCCCATGATCCCATGGATCTTCCCTTTTTCAAAATCATGGTTAATATCCTTCAGTACTTTTTCTTTTTGAAAGGATTTTGTCAGTCCCTTCAGTCTGATTGCATATTCCATTTTGTCCTCCATTTATTCGTTCATCTGCGTAAAAGAGAAACTATAACCTCGGATCCGGACGGCTGACAAAATGATCAGTGCTGTGATCAATACCACAAATATGGACATGCTCGCCCCAATCCCCGGCAGGTAATCATAGCCAAAGCTGTGCATGGGGAAGGTAGCGTGGTTCAGCGGAGATAGCCAGCCGCAGAGTACGTTCGCCCTGTATGCCTGATTCCCTGTAAAATGAAACAACTCCCGGAGAATATTCGGATTCAGCAGCAGCCCATACAGACTGACTGCAAAAGCACCGATCACCCCTGCCATATTTCTTGCAGTTAGATTTAAAAACAACATGAGAACCGCAATAAAAAGAGTATACAAAAGTACAAGTCCAAATACGATAGCCGCGCAGCCGTAAGGAGTGGAGCTTTCCATTGTTTTTATCGAAACAGGAACGGTTATACTCTCCCCACCGCCATAGCCCAGCATCGCCGCTGTCTCGCTCCACACATTCCCCGTAAAGGAAAAGGGAGCTCCCATGATTCCAAGCATCACTGCCAAAAAGATATTATAGATCACGGTTGCCAGAATCACATAGATAATCTGACCCGCAAGCCATACCTTTCGTTTTGTACGTACAAGCCAATACGGAGTTGCCTGACTGATAAACGGCATGTCCGCAAAGAGCAGAATCAAAAGCAGAGAGGAAAGCATAACAGAGGACGCGTCCCCATATGTCCAGATAAACGGCTCGAATACTTGAAGGATTGTTTCATATTTTATCGCATGGGAAATAATCTGATCCGATAGCATCAGACATAATACAGCCGCCAGAATGAAGGTCATCCAGATCCTCGGATTTTTTCCCCATCCGGAAAAATTCTGGCATGCAATACGAAAAGCCTGTTTAATATCACGCATACCGCAACCTTCTTTCTATTGCGCACATAAAGATAAGTGCTGCCAAAAAAGTGCCAACCGCTAATATAGCGATACAGAAAATATCATTGTAATAAATAGACGCTGCCCAATAGCGGGGGTTCATAAAGAATGCTTTTTGATAGTAACGCTCCTGAAATACGGTCAGGACATAATAAAGAATAAAAGGAACGGCATAAGACATATAGCGGTTTTTGGTTATGACCGCCGCCAAACCGCCAACCAGCGCCCAAAAAGCGCCGTTTAAAAACAGCCGCAGAAAACTTACGGCCGTTCTACCCGCAAGCACAGCTATAACATAGTTTCCATCGAACAAAGAGGGATACTGCCCGAACCTTAGTATACAGATCACAAGAAGGAACACCATGGCAAAAAAGGCCGTCAAGCCGCCGGAGGCCAGAAGCCCTGCCGCTTTTCCTATGAGATACTGTTTTCTGCCTGAACGGATATAACTGAACAGGAAAAAACGGCTGTGCAGCTCCGCCTCCGTGTTTTCTCCGCCTGCAAAAGCAACAGCAATGGGAACGAACAAAAGCATATTAACGCTGTTCATACAATAAGAGTATGCCACGAACCAGCCCGGTCCCTCCGCAGAGCCACCTGCATTTATGATCTTCTGTAGCATCTCATGCTCAGATATCAGGGCAGCTGAAGCGATTAGCAGGATCCCCAAAATAAAACGAACGCTTCGGATATTGTTTTTTATATCCGTTGCCAACACATGCCTCATACGCTTTTTCTCCATACTTCAAACAACCATAGACTTGGTTTTTTCCGATTTTTTATAGCATTATCAATTTTTATATATTTATTATACTAATATTTCTGTTAAAAAAACAACCCTTTTCTACGAAAATAAAACTCGTAGCCAAGAACTGAACCTTGACAACAAATGTTTTCAACAATTATGAAAGTATCACAATAAGGCAGTCATAAAAACGGCTGCTGTCAGTGAAATATTGGTAATACAAAAAATCAGAAATGATTACGAGAAGTTTTCTGGCAAGGGCAATAATGGCTTTTTTTACCCCCTTCTTCTGCCTGATTCTCCAATACCAGGAAGACAGATAAGTGTCACGTATGACGCTCTTGCGGTAACGGTTTAAGTCACGGAGATTCGTTGATAAATATATAAATCCACATAATCCCCAAACCAACTGGCCAATTCAGAATCTTTCCTTACCAATATACCCCATTTTTCTTTCTGCGGCATACGGATAAATTTATACTTCCCAACATCCACAGGCTCCATCAGAAGCCCTATATCTAAAGTCCCTTTTTCAATCCGTTCTTTAATATCATCTGCGATTGCGCTGTGAACACTAAACTGCACAAGGGGATATTTGTGCCGGAATTTTCTTCTCTGGCAACCATCAGAAAATATTTCAAAACTCTAATTTCCATAATGTTATTTACACCTCCCACACCAATTATAACTATTATGTATATTATTCTTTTCTATAAGATAAAGCAATCTATAATTGCCCTGGCTAAATAGCCCTTTTTGCTGCTTTCCATGCTCCGGCTTATAACATTCTTTTTTTCTCTTTGAAAACAAGCCATATTGAAAGAAATGCCGCAAGTATTTGTTTGGGAAAGAATAGTACAGCTAACCAAATAAAACAAGTGATTGACACGGAAAACAGAGCAGCCTGAAAAAGTGTCTGCATTATCCTTTTATAGTTTCCAGCGCCGTAATTGTTTCCGACAATGGGTTGAATCCCCTGGCTGATACCGCTTGCGGGCATGATAACAAAAGTCATAACACTGGAAACAACAGCATAAACACTGATTGTAATATCTCCACCATACTTTCCTAATTGGCTGTTATACACAAGGCTGATAAAGCCCATGGCCATTTGTGCAACCCAGAAAGCAAATCCACAAGAAATAATTTTTAAACAAAGTTCTTTATCCAAATGAAAAACATCTCTTGAAATCTGAACCTGCGTCTTATTCCCAAATATTAAATATGCTCCCAAAAGAGCTGAAAAGATTTGCCCTATTACCGTTGCGCCGGCGGCTCCTGCTACACCCCAGTCAAAAATGATGATAAATATAGCGTCCAAAATAATATTTGTTACTGCTCCTATCCCCGTCACGCACATTCCCAAAACCGGTTTCCCGGAAACACGGACAAAATCACAAAACAGTTGAGATAGTCCTTGAAAAATACATCCTAAAGACACTATTCTATAATATAAGATTGCGTAAGGGTAGGCTGTTTCTGTAACTCCAAAAATATGCAAAATTGGATTTGCAAATATAAGTAATACAGCACTTAATATTATTTCAAATATACATACAAGCAGTAACGCATTTCCAAAAGATTGATTCATTTTTTCAAATTCATTATGGCCGGAAAACAAACAGATAGCCCAGCCAAAGCAGAAGTACCATTAAAATTACCAACAAACATTCTATCTACTATGTTATAAATAGCTGTTATCAATAACGAAATAGCCGCTGGTATAGAAAATTTTAAAATCATTGGGAAAAGTTTCCCGTTTAAATAATCAACATTCTTTGTTTTCATTATTATACTTCCATTTATTAGTTTCCTAAGTTTCTATTTTGAAATGTAGCTGCCGTTTTTTTGCCGACAGCTCTAACTTTTTCAAGAAATATTACGAAGCATTTTTTCAATTACTTTGAAAAATATATCCAAATCGAGGCTGTAAAAAATTTTGTGTCTATGGGTAAAAATCTTTTTTGATAAAAATTAGATATGTAGACATTTGCTGTCGAATCGTATTGGTTTTATGTTGTCGAATTTCTTCCTTGATAATAGTATTGCCAGTCTGCTTATGTTTATACATGTATTTTGATTTTTCTGCATACCAATCAGGCATTAGCAGCAGAAATACGTTATGTGGGCGCTGCCCACACCCGGCCTCCGGA
>CAJTMS010000079.1 GCA_910577155.1 uncultured Mailhella sp. | reverse complement strand
AGTTATAGGTTATTTTTATAATTAACTACTTAAATTTATTAACAATTTTTATTTTTTAACTTGACATATTATCGAATTTAAAAAGATAATATCTTATAACTTATCATGTCTAAAAGAATAGTGAGGAAAACATATGAAAAAATCCGCTTTTGTATCAACCAGCCCCAAAAACAAATCCTCTAAAAAAAACTCTGCCACAACGCCCCAACAATCTTCTTTTTTTGCTTATCCGTATACCAACTCCCAAAATGAAACAGAGTTCTTGTATGAAAAATCAAATCCGGAGGATATGTTTATCCATAGCCCGATTTACACTTTTCAGGAACATCATAAACCGTTAACATGGTGTTATTCCATTACCCCCATCCATTTACGCAATCTGGAAATTATTTGTAAAATATTTGGGCGCAGCCGCTATACGGTCAAACAATGGGTGAAAGAAGGCGCGCCTATTGTTTATGACGGTGTGAGTTATATTTCAGAATACAATGCGCTTTTTTCATGGCTGTTGAATCATTATAAAAATAATGTCTGGCAATAAAAAAAGCATTGTCATTACAGTATTGTTTATTCAATAATACGTTTTATATGGTATTCTTCGCGTGATTCTGCCTTATTTCTGCGAAAAGTTTTGCTTTTTCACTTTTACGTACTGTATCGGATTTCTCCTATGTATTATCGTATAGCTCTATGATGAGCTCTCAATATTTTCTTTATTTTATTTTTCTGCTGCGTTAACACCATTGGCATTATCAGTAAGCCCCCATAAAAAAGCCCCTCGATGAGGGGCAATTTTTATTTGGAAATAATTTCCGCTTTTGTAATCACAACTGTTTCTTTAGGCACATCATCAAAGAAACCACGGCTTCCGGTTTTCACTTTCGCAATCGCGTCTACAACGTCTTTTCCTTCCACAACTTTACCGAAAACGGCATAGCCCCAGCCGGCAAGAGTTGGAGCTCTGAAATTCAAGAAATCATTATCTTTAACATTGATAAAAAATTGTCCTGTGGCAGAATGGGGGTCTTGGGTACGAGCCATGGCAATAGTATATTTATCATTGGGAAGCCCGTTATCAGCCTCATTTTGAATAGGCTGGCGAGTTTCTTTTTGGTTCATATCAGCGTCAAAACCACCGCCTTGAATCATAAAACCGTCAATTACACGGTGAAAAATAAGCCCGTCATAGAAGCCGTCTTTCACATATTGTTCAAAGTTGGCAGAAGTAATGGGGGCTTTTTCCGGGTTCAGTTCAAGAACAATATCACCCATAGTTGTTGTCAATTTAATCACAGGTTTTCCTCCTGCTTGAGCATTTCCTACTGTAAAAAGCATAAGTGTCAAGCATAATAATAGTATACGCATGGGCATTCTCCAAGCAATATTTTTGTCAGTATAAGCTATTTTTTTGATAAAGGCAAAGGAAAAAAGGCGGTTTTACACCTTTTTTCCTCATTATTTAGCTGATTACTTCAAAAGTCAATGGCTCGAACTCATCGTCGATTTTTTTAATCACAACCTTACATTTATCAGGGATTTGACCACTGATAATACCGCGGGCAAGGCGGGTTTCCAATTCATTTTGCAAATATCGCTTCAGAGGTCTTGCCCCATAAGCAGGGTCATAGGCTTCATGGGCAATAAAGCGTTTTGCTTCGTCAGTAAGTTCCAGTTCAATTTTATGTTCTGCAAGGCGTTTGCGCAAACGACCAAGTAAAACATCAACAATAGCAACCACTTGATTTTCAAGGAGAGGTGAAAACATGACAGTTTCATCCACACGGTTTAAAAATTCAGGACGGAAAAACTGCTTTAACTGTGCCATGACTTTTTCTTTCAAACCGTCTGCAAAAGAGCCGTCTTCTTTGATGCCTTCCAAAATCATAGCTGAGCCGATATTAGAGGTCATAATGATAATGGTATTACGAAAATCGACAGTTCTGCCCTGACTGTCTGTGAGCCGTCCGTCATCAAGAAGCTGGAGCATGGTATTGAATACATCCGGGTGAGCTTTTTCAATTTCATCAAGCAAAACAACGGAATAGGGCTTACGGCGAACAGCCTCTGTCAATTGTCCGCCTTCATCGTAACCGATATATCCCGGAGGCGCGCCAATAAGGCGTGAAACCGAATGTTTTTCCATGTATTCGCTCATATCAAGACGCACCATATTGTCTTCCGTATCAAAAAGAGCTTCTGCAAGGGCTTTGCAAAGTTCCGTTTTTCCAACGCCGGTAGGTCCCAAAAAAATAAAAGAAGCAAGGGGACGCATAGGGTCAGAAAGCCCTGCTCTCGCACGAAGAACTGCGTCAGCCACAACCTGTACCGCTTCATCCTGTCCAACGACACGTTTATGCAGGGTTTCAGGAAGGGCAAGCAGTTTTTCCCGTTCTGACTGCAAAAGACGCGTAACAGGAATACCTGTCCATTTTGCCACAATATTAGCCACATCATCGGGACGGACTTCTTCTTTAAGCAAATTGGATTCAGAAGCTGCGTCTATGCCTTCCTTTTTTTCAAAACTTGCAAGTTGTTTTTGTAAGTCAAGCAAGGTTGAATATTTGAGTTTTGCAGCTTTTTCCAAATCATAATTACGTTCTGCTTCTGCAATGGCAAAATTAGTTTTTTCAATATCTTCTTTGATTTTGCGGACTGTATCAATGGAGCCTTTTTCCTTTTCCCATTGTTCACGGAGCATGGTTTGTTTTGCTTTCAGCTCGGAAAGTTCCCCTTCAAGACGCTGCAAACGCTGCATGGACGCTGCATCTGTTTCACGGCGCAAGGCTTCTTTTTCAATTTCCAGCTGCATGACTTTTCGGTTTGCTTCATCAAGTTCTGTGGGCAGGCTGTCAATTTCTGTCCGTATCATTGCGGCAGCTTCATCAATAATATCAATAGCTTTATCAGGCAATTGACGATCCGGGATATACCGAATGCCAAGCATGACGGCTTCAACAATGGCAGAGTCGCTAATCCGTACGCCATGGTGAAGTTCAAATTTATCTTTCAAGCCGCGCAGAATAGAAATGGCATCTTCCTGACTTGGTTCGTCAACCATAACAGGTTGGAAACGGCGTTCCAGAGCAGGGTCTTTTTCAATGTATTTGCGGTATTCATCAATGGTTGTTGCTCCAATGCAGTGCAGTTCACCGCGGGCAAGCATGGGCTTGAGCAAATTGCCGGCGTCCATGGATCCTTCTGTTTTTCCTGCTCCGACAATGGTATGCAGTTCATCAATAAAGAGAATAATTTGCCCTTCTGATTTTTCCACTTCTGACAAAACAGCTTTTAACCGTTCTTCAAATTCGCCGCGGTATTTTGCCCCGGCAATGAGCGAACCCATATCAAGAGCAATTAACCGTTTATTTTTCAAACTTTCAGGCACATCACCTTTAACAATACGGTGAGCTAAACCTTCCACAATAGCTGTTTTACCAACCCCTGCTTCCCCGATAAGAACCGGATTATTCTTTGTGCGCCGTGAAAGAATACGAATAGTACGGCGTATTTCCTGATCACGCCCAATAACCGGGTCAAGTTTGCCTTTGCCGGCAGCTTCAACTAAATCACGTCCATATTTAGAAAGTGCTTCAAAAGTTTCTTCCGGGTTTGGACCGGTAATCCTGTGCGGTCCGCGAAGTTCCTCGGTTGCTTTCATAAAGCGCGTCTGATCGATACCGTGTTTTCTGAACACATCCCCAAGCAAACCACTGGGATTTGGTCCGATAATTTCATGAAAAATATGCTCAACGCTGATATATTCATCATTCATTTTTCTTGCGAGCATTTCTGCCTGAGCAAGGGCTTTATTCACACGGGTTGTCACGTGTATGCTCTGCATGTCACTGCCGGCACCGCTTACCCGTGGGCGCTTATTCAAAATTTGGTCAACATCCTGTTTTAATTGTCCGACATTCACGTTCATTCTTTGCAAAATAGACGGAATAAGTCCATTTTCCTGTTCCAAAAAAGCATAGACCAGATGTTCTGCATCAATTTCCTGATGCTCCCTTGCAAAGGCTATGCTTTGGGCAGAAGAGAACGCTTCTTGTGCTTTTTGGGTTAATCTATTAATATCCATATATTTTTCCTCAAGTTATTCAAGATTTTTTAATTGTGCCAATTGATTTTCCAAATCATCAATTTTTTCGAGCAAATCAACAATCATTGCTCCTGCATGACAAGGTATTTCAAAATCCCGGCAAAGCCGTTCTGCTTTACGGACTTTAAAAATATCATCCGGGCTAAATAAAAATTTTTCATTTTCTACCGGCTGCAGCCAGCCAATATCGATATATTCCTGACATTTTTTTTCTTCAATTTCCGCTTCCTGTACAAATTGTACAAAGCTAAGAAAGGTATAATCAGCTTGTCCCATATTAATTCCTTTCCTTCCCATTTTGAGCGCTTAACCGTGCAAGCTCTTCCCATAATACTTTTTCTTTTTCGGTCATAGCTGCTAATTCCGGTGTATCAATGTCGATAACGACATATTCATCACCTTTTGCACCAATGCCTTTGCCCTTCAGGCGGAGTTTTTTGCCGCTCTTTATTCCTGCAGGAATTTTGAGCTCCACTTCTCCCTCAAGGGTGGGGACACGGAGCTTTGTTCCAAAAACAGCTTCTGCCGGTTTAATATACATTTGACAGCTGATATCAAATCCATCGCTTTTAAATTTCGGATGAACCGCATAATGCACTGACAAATATAAATCACCGTTCGGTGTTCCGGCTCTTCCCTGTCCTGCCAGACGAAGTTTTGCTCCGTTTTTGACCCCGGCAGGAATATTTACTTTGAGGGATTTTGGTCCTTCAGGCATATTCAGGGTAAAGCTTTTTGGTCCGCCCTTATGTGCTTCTTCCAAGCTTACCTCCACAACGGCTTCAACATCCTGACCTCTGCGCTGGCGCTGACCGCCGCCAAAACCGCCGCCAAAGCCGCCCCCGCCAAAACCTCCATGCTGACCGAAGAGCATTTCAAAGAAATCACTAAAATCACCGCCGCCAAAACCGCCTTGACCTCCCTGAAAATTAAACTGGAAGTTTTCAAAACCGGGGGCACCCTGAAAGTTTTGTCCGTCCTTCCAATTTGGTCCAAGCTGGTCATAGAGCTTACGTTTTTGCGGATCTTTCAAGACTTCATGAGCTTCATTGACCTCTTTGAACTTTTCTTCCGCTTTGCTGTCGCCCTGATTTAAATCCGGGTGATATTTACGTGCAAGCTTTTTATATGATTTATCAATTTCTTCTGTTGTTGCATTTCTGCTCACTTCCAAAATTTTATAGTAATCCTTATATGAACCAGCCATAATTTTCCTCTAATCACTTATAATAGTT
>CAJTMS010000078.1 GCA_910577155.1 uncultured Mailhella sp. | reverse complement strand
AAAATTTTATAATTATCTTTTATAGTTATAAAATCAACCGGATATTAAAACAAAGCATTAATTAAAAATATTCCGGAAATTCATCAAATAAAAACTCTCTTCCTCAGCGTTCAAAAGCAATTCTCTCTTATAACGAATTGCCTTTCCTCATTTCTTTTCCCGCTCTTTTTTGTTTTGCTCTGCTTTTTCCGCATGGCAGGTAATAATGCCGTCAGCAAACGATTTGCAGCAGCCATTACAGGATATGCATGCTGCAGGGCTTGTATCTTTTTTCCAGCGCAAAGGCAGATCCGGTTCGCGCACCAGCGGACGCCCAAAAGAGACAGCGGCAATTTTTGTTTCCGCAAGAGCCTTTTCCACCATTGCAGGACTGCGGTATCCGCAAACACTTATCACGGGTATGCTTACTTCAGCCGCAGTCAGTGACGCAAAAGGCAAAAAGGTAGCCTCTGTATTTTCACGAATAACAGGAGAAAAAGAAGCTGAAGAACCGTCCAAGACCATACCCGCGGAAACTTCAATAAAATCAAGACCTCGCTTTTCCAATTCCCTGCAGACATAAAGGCTTTCTTCCGGCAGTATGGAATTTTCTTTCAAATCACTGAAGGGAAATTTTATGCCGATTGCAAAATCTTTACCTGCCGCTTCACGCATTGCACCATAAATTTCAAAAACAAAGCGTGCCCTGTTTTCAATTTTCCCGCCGTACTCGTCTGTACGTTTGTTGGTTGACGGAGAAAGAAAAGAATTTAATAAAAAACCATGGGCAGCATGGATTTGAACCCCGTCTGCGCCTGCTTGCCGGCAACGCACGGCAGAACGGGCATAATCGGTCACAAGCTTTTGCAGTTCTTCCTTTGTGGCTTCATGATACAGGCAGTCATCGCCCATTTGCACGTCTGATACAGAAAATCTGTCATAGCCTTCTGCTTTGCCTGTTTTTGCTCCGCAGTGCTGCAGCTGCACAAAAAGTTTTGCCCCCTCTTTATGCACAATTGCCGCAAGCTTCTGCATGTCCTGCACATAGGTTTCATATTCTGTATGCACCATAACGGGAGCATTGCAAGCTTTTGCACGCACCCCCTGCATGCCCGTAATAATGAGCCCTGCCCCGCCTTTGGCAAGAGTCTCATAGTGTTCAACGATTTTGGGTGAAATACGTCCGTTTTCCGCCCCGTTTTCAAACATGGCACTTGCCGCAAGGCGATTGGGAATGGTGAGTTTTCCAATCTGAAATGAACTGTACATGCTGTTTTGCATTTTACTTCTCCTTTTTATTGTATATACATCAAAATAATTAAAAAATATTATCAGTTCCATTCCTATAAATTTTGCAAAAGCAAAAGCAAATTTTCCAAAGCTTGGACATTTTCTTTGCCGATTTTTGCTTCAAATTGTTTTTGGGCTGTATTCCATAATTGCCGAGCCTGGAAATAAACCCGCTCCCCTTTGAGGCTGAGTACAAGCACACTGTCCCTTGCCCCGGCACTTTTTTTATCTTCAATATATTCAGCCTGCAAGAGTGGTTTTAAGCTTCTGGCAAGAGTGGAACGGTCAAGCAAAGCTGCCTCGGACAATTCCCGTACATTGCAGCCGCTGTTATGATGCACAGCATACAGCAAAGAATACTGCCGAGCTGTCAGCCCGCAGGGCATAAGCACCGCATCATAAAAATGGATAACATTTTCTGCACTGCGCCGCATTTTCAGACAATGACACGACGTATTATCAATCCGTTTTCCCATATCTTCCTCATTTGTTGCATATACAACATATAGGATAACAATATCCCTGTCAACTCTTCCATTCATTATTTAATTATTGCGAATTATACTGCAAATCGGAATTGTCAAAAAGCATAAAGACATAATCGCTGCAGTCCTCGTCCATAACGGTTTTGTGCAGAAAAGACGTTGAAAAAGATCAAGGAGAAAACATTTTCGAGCGTTTTCTCCTTGAGAAGTTCAAAACTTATGAAAAAAATTTAATGCACAGTATTATTTATAAAAAGGATAGACAGCCTGCATACGTTTATGGGCATTTTCCACACGTTTTGCAAGTTCCTTTTTGTATTTTGCAAAATCTTTGATTGGACGGGCTGCAACCCCGGAATCCATGGCAGCCTTAGCCACAGCAAGAGTTTCCCATTCCAAAATACGCGGATCAAGCGGTTTGGGAAGAATATAATCAAAACCAAACCGAAAATCCTTGCCTTTATAGGCTTTTTTCACTTCTTCAGGAATATGCTTTTCCTTGGCTAAATCAGCAAGGGCATAGGCAGCAGCAATTTTCATGGCTTCGTTAATTTCCGTTGCTCCCACGTCCAGTGCCCCCCTAAAAAGGAAAGGAAAACCTGATACATTATTGATTTGATTAGGATAATCACTTCTGCCTGTACCAATGATACAATCAGGCACAGCTTTTTTTGCTTCTTCATAGGTGATTTCCGGTTCCGGGTTAGCGCAGGCAAAAATAAGAGGCTGCGGGTTCATGGTTTTGAGCATTTCTCCATTAATCACGCCTTTGCGGGAAAGCCCCAGAAAAACATCGGCACCGCGCATGGCTTCCGCCATGGTGCAGGCTTCTTTTTGGGCATAACGTTTTTTGTATTTATTTAAATCTGTTCTGCCTTGGTGGATAAGTCCTTTGGAGTCAAACATAAAAATATTTTTCCGTTTGACGCCAAGGGTAACGTAGAAATTGGCACAGGCTATTGCTGCTGCCCCGGCTCCTGAAATAACAATTTTGCAGGCGGAAATCTTCCTTTTGGTCAAGGTACAGGCATTGATTAAACCTGCTCCGGAAATAACCGCCGTTCCGTGCTGGTCGTCATGGAACACAGGGATATTCATTTCTTTTTTGAGCCGTTCTTCAATGTAAAAACATTCAGGTGCCTTGATATCTTCTAAATTAATGCCCCCAAAGGTCGGTTCCAGCGCTTTGACAATCCGGCAAATTTTTTTGGGGTCTTTTTCAGCAAGTTCAATGTCAAAAACATCAATATCGGCAAACATTTTAAATAAAAGCCCCTTGCCTTCCATAACAGGCTTTGCGGCCTTTGCCCCGATATTGCCCAGTCCAAGCACTGCCGTACCATTGGAAACAACCGCCACAAGGTTTGCTCGTCCGGTATATTCGTCAACAGCCGTTTCATCTTCATAAATTTTCATGCAGGGAACAGCAACTCCCGGAGAATAGGCAACAGACAAATCTTTTTGGGTTTCACACTGCACAGTGGGAATAACCTCCAGCTTGCCTTTGCGCGGTGAGCTGTGATAGGCAAGCGCTTCTTTATCAGTATAGAGAGCCATAGAAATTTTCCTTTCTTTTTTGTTTTTTCTTTAATGGTACGTTTTATTGTTTGCGAAGGTTCTCCCTTCTTGTATTTTTTTATGGAACGCGGCTGCCGATACTCCCCGGCACTTGTTTTATTTCACAAAAACAAGACTTCTGTTTTGTAAAAAAAAGTATTCATACCGCTTTTTGCTGCTAAACAAATTTTATTTACCTGAAGGGTATAAATTTTTTTTGCCCGCACATCTCTTTAAAACAAAAAATTTTCCTTGATAAAAAAAGTGGCAAAGCGTTTGCCTTGCCACAAAAAGAATTATTGATGCATAAAAAATTATGCTTCTGTAATAGTAATAGCGTCATGTTCGCAAACGCCCGTGCAAGATTCACAGCCAAGGCATTCGTCAGGATTTTTTGGTTCGCTTTTGCCGTCAACCATTTCGTAAATGCTTACTGGGCAAATATCAACACATTCTCCGCAACCTACGCATTTATCAGTATCAACACTAACACTGTAACCCATAATATTCCTCCAAGGGGGCAGCCATTGCTACCATAAAAAGTTTACCACCAAGTGGTAATTAATCCAATAGCTCGCAAATCGTTCTCTGTCAAGTATTATCGTCAGATTATATTTAAAATTTTTTGTTATTTTTCTGCCAAGTCCATGAAACGGGCAATATTTTGTGCGGTTTCCCGTATGTATTCTTCATCGGTCAGCAAATCTTTTCTTTCCCGAGCAATAATGGTATGCGGTCTGTTCTGCAGAGATTCTTTAGGAACAACACCGAATTCAGGCGGGAAGGTATTTTCAAAATACATTTCCTGAAAACCTGCAAATTTAAGGGCATGGGCAGTAGCGTCCAGCACAGCAAATTCATGGGTAATTTTACCCTGCTCCTTTGCTTCCACCAAGCCGGCAAGACATTCCCCGCCCTGTGTACAGGCAATATGTCCATGCATATTTGCAATAATCATGGCATTCATAATAGCCTGCTCCGTCACCTGAATAACATTGAAATCTCCGCCCAAAGCTTCATATTCCGCAGCAAGCTTCTGCACACGGGGGAAAGAAACAGGATTGCCAATCATGGCTGCCTGCGCAACACTGGGTTTTACCTGCACGGGATGATAGACACGGGCTTCCTTTGTCTGGTGGTAATACTGATAAACAGGATCGGCATGGTGGGACTGTACGCCAAAAAGACGGGGAAGTTCCTCAATAATACCCAGTTTTTTCATTTTGATAAAACCGGACATAATCGCCGTTATGTTGCCGGCATTGCCGACAGGCACAAAAAGGGCTTTATTGCTCATATCCCAGCGGTATTCTTGTGCCACTTCATAAGCATAGGATTCCTGTCCCAAAATACGCCAGCTGTTTTTGGAATTGAGCAAAGCAACGCGGTAATGAGAGGCAAGGTATTCCACAACTTTCATACAGTCATCAAAAACACCGGGGATTTGCAGAACCGTTGCTCCGCTTCCAAGAGGCTGAGACAGCTGCTGCGGAGTCACTTTCCCCTCAGGCAAAAGCACTACGGTTTTGATAGGCTCACCCACATAGGCACCGTAGAGGGCGGCGGCGGCGGAAGTATCCCCTGTGGAGGCACAAATAGTCAAAATATTGCTCCAGCCGTGTTTGCGCACCATGGCTTTTAAATAGCTGAAAGCCCCTGCCATACCCCTGTCTTTAAAAGAAGCAGAGGGATTTTGCCCTTCATGCTTGAAGGCAAAATCAATGCCGAGCTTTTCCCGCAGTGCCTTGGAAGCTGTGATAACGGGACTGTGCCCGTCGCCAAGATAAATAATATCTTCTTCTTCCAAAACAGGAGCCATAAATTCATAATAGCGGAAAATCCCTTTCAAAGCCTGACAGTTGGTAGCACGGCGCTCATCAAAAATTTCCTGCCACTTTTTGCCGGAAATCTTTTTATGCTCCTCAAATTCTTTATCGTTTAATAAAAGCACCCCCCCGCAGTTTGGGCAGGTGTACAAAAGCTCGTCAATGCTGTGATGAGCATTGCATTTTGTACAAATATATTCCATTTCATGACGGACAGCAGGAAAAGAAGACATAGTTACTCCCAAAAAATAATTTGATAGTATTTTTTATACAAAAAATAAACACTATTTGTTCAAGCTAGTATTAATTCCTTGTCTCTGTCAATACAAGACAATTTT
>CAJTMS010000077.1 GCA_910577155.1 uncultured Mailhella sp. | reverse complement strand
CTGTTTGTAAAAAATCAGCAAAACTTTTTTAGCCCACATATAAGCGGGCTTTTTTTATACGCTTTAGTATAAAAGAACACCGGTTAAGCCGTTGGAATGAAAATCTTTAGAGCATTTCCGCATAATATTTGTAATTTTTATTTTCTTTGGGGGAAATGATTTCCCCCAATCCCCCTCAAAGCCCTGTTATGGACGTTGTCCATAAAGGGAATTAATATTCTTGCTGTTAACAGGAATTGTTCTGGATACAAGACTGTCCTTCTTTGGTGTTCAATTTGCTCGTCAATTATAATCAAAGGAGGACAGTGTCGCATGAATGACAGTCAACGTTTATCGCATACCAAATGGAATTGCAAATATCATATAGTATTTGCACCAAAATTTCGCTGTACAGAAATATATTTGAAAATAAGAAATGTTAAAGGGGAAAACGCGCTGTCAGCTTTTTATGGAAATCCAATCAAAGCATGTTTGTAGGGTCGAGGTCGAATTGCAGGCGGATTTCGTTTGTCTGTAAAAGGTTTTGTTTAGGCAGGCAGGACGCATACAGGGAACGGATAGTATTCCAGCTATCAGCCCGTATAAAGCATTGAAAACGCAGTCTGCCCTGCAGCAGAGCCAAAGGGGCAGGGATTGAACCTGT
Organism: uncultured Mailhella sp.; assembly: GCA_910577155.1. Lineage (GTDB taxonomy): Bacteria > Desulfobacterota > Desulfovibrionia > Desulfovibrionales > Desulfovibrionaceae > Taurinivorans. The sequence goes on along the minus strand of CAJTMS010000077.1, from coordinate 5,481 downwards.
TGCCCGTATACCCAGTTGTGTTGCTTTTTGTTTGAGTTCCTGTATAAAGGTATCCCAAATTTGTTTGGCTTCCGGTTTGTCTTTAGGGAAAGAACAGCGTATCAGAGCAAGCTTGGTAAACGGGGGATAATTGCGCTTTTGGCGCTGGAGAATTTCCTGTTCATAAAAAGTCAAATAATTTCCTTTTAAAATATGCTGCCAAAAAGGATTATTGATATCACGGGTTTGGATAATGACTTTTCCTTTTTTTTCGCCGCGTCCGGCCCGTCCGGAAGCCTGCGTTATGAGTTGAAAAGTTCGTTCCAAAGCCCGATAGTCAGGAAAGTTTATCCCTAAATCCGCATCCAGAATGACAGCCAGTGTCACATTGGGAAAATGGTGACCTTTGGAAAGCATTTGCGTGCCCACAAGGATTTGTGCTTCCTGTTTGGCAAAGGCATTTAATATTTCCTCCATTTTTCCTTCTTTCCGGGTACTGTCTTTATCAAGCCGCAGCACTTTTGGAGAAAACGTGTCAGAAAGCTCCTTGGGAAAAAGCTCGTTGATTTGTTCTTCAATGCGTTCTGTTCCATCTCCCAAGGGAATACTGTGCAAATTGCCGCAATCAGGGCAGGGGCTTGGCACATGGCGGATATAGCCGCAGTAGTGGCAGGAGAGAATTTCCCGCTTTTTGTGATAGGTCAGGGAAATATCACAATTGGGACAGCGGGCGACTTTTTTACACTCGACGCAGAACATGAGCGGCGCATAGCCGCGTCTGTTGAGCAGAATAATAGCCTGCTCGCCGTTTTTTATACATTGTTTAAGCGCAAGTATGGTTTCCGGGGCAAAGCTTTGCGAATTTTTGCCGATATCGGCCAGCTGCACTTCCGGAAGCGTGGCGTTCCCGATGCGCTCCGGCATTTCATAGCGCTCATAGATTTTTTGTTCTGTCGCATAATAGGATTTGATATCGGGCGTGGCGGAGCCCATGAGGAAAAGCCCATGATTTTTTTGTGCTCTGTACCAAGCTATGTCTTTGGCATGGTATAAAAGCCCTTCATCTTGCTTAAACGAATCATCGTGTTCTTCGTCTAAAATAATCAGTCCGAGAGAAGGCAGCGGCAGAAAAAGCGCAGAGCGCGTTCCGATAATAAAAAGCGGTTCTTTGCTTGCGGCACAGGTTTTAAAGGTGCGTTCTTTTTGTTTCGGGCTTTGGTATCCGTGATACAAGGTGACGGGCAAATTCCTGTTGAGGGCGTCCTGCCGCAATTTTAAGGCAATGGCAACTTCCGGTGCAAGCAGGAGTACGGATTTTTTTTCCTGCAGGGCTTTTTGTGCCAGTTCAAGGTACAGGGCTGTCTTGCCACTGCCTGTTATGCCATAGAGCAGGGCAGTTTTGCCTTCTGTACAGCCCGCTTTTAAACTCGGAGCAAGGGCGTCATAAATTTCCTGCTGTTTGGCATTAAGTTTAAAACACGGCATGGGAGGGGGAAGAAAATCCTCTTCCAGCTTTTCTTCCTGTTCCAATGCAGCAATACCCACCATGGCATTTTTTATCAGCGTGTTCAAAGCTTGCCCGTGTTCGGGAAATTTTTTTTGAAAAGAATAGCGGACAATACTGCCGTTATCAGCCAAAAAATCTAAGATTTCCCTTTGTTTTACGGCATTGGCACGGATATTCCACGGGGCTTCCGCCAAAAGGCAGATTTTTTCTGTGAGGCCGGTATTTTCAGCCATTTCTAAAATTTGGGCTTTTTGTGTGAGATATGCCTTTGCCAAGACTTCTCTTTCTTCAAGGGGCAGGTTTTGGATTTCGCGTATTTTGTAGAGCTTCGGTTTTTGTGTTCCCTGAAAAAAACGCAAACGGATATTTTGCGTCGTTTTTAAATTTCCAGGCAAAATATTGCCCAAAATACGCCCCATGCTCACAAATTGTTTTTTGCCCAGCTGCTCAATCATGATGAGATAATCATTATCCAGCAGGCTTTTTTGTTCCATGGGAAAAGCAATTTCTTTAATTTGGAATTCACCGTCTTTTTCAACATTTAATGCGGTAATAATACCTATGCGGACAGCCCCGCCGCCCAAGGGAATAGCCACACGCATGCCCGTTTCCCAAAATTCCGGAGGGAAAAAATCAGGGCAGGCATAGGTCAGCGTGGTATAGGGAGGGCTGAGCAGAGCAACGTGGCAGAACATAATACGGCAAGAGGAACCTATTGTAATTTTGTAAATTTATCCCATTCTTCGTCAGCAATGGCAAACGTATGCTCTTCAGCAGGGAAAGCGCCTGTTTCCACCTCTTTTGCATATTCCTGCATTGCCTTGACTGCCAAGTCACCCAGTTCTGCATATTTTTTGACAAAACGGGGTTTAAAATCGGAAAGTCCCAGCATATCATGGAAAACAAGCACTTGCCCGTCACAGCCGTTTCCTGCACCGATACCAATGGTTGGAATGGAAAGTTTTTTGCTGATGACATGGGCAATTTTTGCCGGCACAGCTTCAAGAACAAGGGAAAAACAGCCGGCTTCTTCTAATAATAATGCTTCTTCAAGGAGTTTTTGGGCGCCAAGAGCGGTTTTTGCCTGTGCTTTGAAACCGCCGAGCATGGCTGAACGCTGCGGTGTAAGCCCTAAATGCCCCATAACGGGGATACCGGCATTAATCAGGGCTTTGACTTGGGGGAGTATTGTTTCGCCTCCCTCAATTTTAACTGCCCTTGCCCCTGTTTCCCGAAAAATTTTCCCTGCATTTTCAAGAGCCTGCGGAACACTTATTTCATAACTCATAAAGGGCATATCCGCCACGATAAAGGTGTTGGGGGCATTTTTGCACACAATTTTTGTATGATAAATGATATCCTCAAGGCTGACGCTGTTGGTATCGGCATTTCCCTGCATAGTCATGCCAAGGGAATCACCGACCAGTATCATATCAATGCCTGCCCGTTCCACAAGCCTTGCACTGCAGGCATCATAGGCAGTAACCATAGTCAGCTTTTTGATATTCTTACATTCTTTAATATTGAGGATAGTTTTTTTGTTCATGATTATTCCTTTCTTTTCCGGTTAAAATGAAAGTTCCTCAACCATACCGAAAAACCGTATAAAGTGCAAACAGTATATTTAATGACATTTTTAGCCTGCCGGGAAATTTTTGCCGAGTCATGGCAAAAGAGGAAAAATTTTCCTAATGAAAATTTTTTTCCGGCCGTTAAAACAAGTAGCGCCAAAATTTTTATAATTGGAGGTATAGGCGTATAGAACACTTTTGATAGACATATTTCAAGGAGGAAATTATGTCACTTGTTATTAATACTAACACAATGGCAAATACAGTTTCTCGAAACTTGAACACTCATTATAATGCTCTTTCAGACTCCACCCGGAAACTTTCTTCAGGGCTTCGTGTTGAAAGGGCGGCTGATGATGCTGCCGGGCTTGCTGTCCGCGAACTTATGCGTGCAGATATAACAGCTTTGCAGCAAGGAGTGCGTAATGCCAATGATGCGATTTCTTTAATCCAAACAGCTGACGGAGCTTTGCAAACCATTGACGAAAAACTTATTCGGATGAAAGAACTTGCGGAGCAGGCAGCAACGGGCACCTATGATTCTGTGCAGCGCAGTATTATTGATTCGGAATATCAGGCAATGGCATCAGAAATTACCCGTATTGCAAAAGCAACGGATTTCAGCAATGTCCATTTGCTCGATGGAAATCTGAGCAGTGATACGCATGACGGCAGTAAAATGACGTCAACGGGCAAACTCAAGATTCATTTTGGTGCAGGCAATGATTCTGACGAAGATTATTACTATATCAAAATTGACAGTGCAACAGCTTCTTCTCTTGGTATTGGCAATAGTGCAGCGGCAGGATCAGCCGGTTTTGCGATTTCGACACAGGAAGCGGCAGGAAATGCTATTAAAGCAATTAATCAAGCAATTGTTTCAAAAGACAATATCCGTGCCTCCCTTGGTTCCATGCAAAACCGTTTGGAAGCAACCGTATCAAATCTGACTGTTCAGGCAGAAAACCTGCAGTCTGCGGAATCCCGTATTTCTGACGTGGATGTTGCAAGTGAAATGACGAAATTTGTTCGTAATCAGGTTTTAGCCAATACGGCAGTATCTATGCTCGGACAGGCTAATACAATTCCGCAAATGGCTCTCAGTCTGATATAACCGTTTATGGAAACGGTTTTTCAGGAAAGCAAAAAGCGGTATGATTATTTTTGAGAAACCTTTGTGCATGCTCCTCTTTTCATTATGAAGGGAACATGCGCAAATTGCCGCAAAATTTTATGCTCCTGTTGCCGTGCATACTCTTATGGAGAGTATTTCGCACGGATATTGGAGAATAAAATAGGATTAAGTTTTTTGGAAAAATTCAAAATTGTGAGTTTTTGCCGTCAAGAGAACATTCTTGCGAGCATACGGACAATTTGAATTTGAGGCTCATGACTTACAGCTGTGAAGAATTATTCTTGTGCAGCTGTAAGCATGGTAACAAAATTTATGTGAAAAGCAGACTGAAGCGATATATTAAGCTTGCTGTTCCATAAATGGCGTTATGTATTGTTCATACTATTTTTACTGGTTTTCCCGAGAGCGCATTGTGCGTTTCGGCGAAAATAATAAAAATAATGTTGTTCTCCTGCTCATTATTTCCCATTTTGTTAAACCATTAACAAGGGTAACACCGCAGGAAGCGGTGTCTGGTAAAAATAGAAGACTGTATCATGGAGGATAGTATGTCTCTAGTAATTAATCACAACATGATGGCTGATAATGCATCTCGTTATTTGAATATCCATTATAACAATCTTTCTGATTCAACCCGTAAGTTATCTTCAGGGCTTCGTATTGAAACTTCTGCCGATGACGCAGCAGGTCTTGCTGTTCGGGAACTTATGCGTTCCGATATTGCCGCCCTGCAGCAAGGCGTTCGTAATGCCAATGACGGCATCAGCCTTATCCAAACCGCTGACGGCGCATTGCAAACCATTGACGAAAAGCTTGTTCGTATGAAGGAACTGGCTGAACAGGCTGCAACCGGTACCTATGACTCCGTTCAACGTGGTATCATTGATTCGGAATACCAGCAAATGGCATCGGAAATCACCCGTATTTCCATGGCAACCGATTTTAACAACATTAAGCTGCTTGACGGAACATTAAGCGGTGAAGCAGGCGTATCCGACAGCGAAGCCCATGACGGCAACGGCATGAAGTCAACAGGACCTCTCAAGATCCACTTTGGTTCCGGCAACGATTCTGATGAAGACTATTACTATATCAGAATTGGCTCCACAACGGCTTCTTCCCTTGGTGTGGGCAACAGCGCAGATGCTACCATGGCAGCTCACAATATTTCTACTCAGGCAAATGCGCAAAAGGCTCTTGACGGTATTACCAATGCTATTGTTTCCAAGGATAGTATCCGTGCTCACCTTGGCGCACTGCAAAACCGTTTGGAAAATACGGTAGCAAAC
>CAJTMS010000076.1 GCA_910577155.1 uncultured Mailhella sp. | reverse complement strand
ATAAAATAATAAAAAAAAAACAAGCACTGTTTATTTATGCCTGTTTTTCTGTATTATTCCGTATCAATCTTTTATTTTCAATTTTTTAAATGCAGCTTTTCATAAGATAAGCATATTTCTACGTTATAAAGAAAATTTATCCATGTATTTTATTCATTTTTTTCTTCAAACCATCCATTACTGCATTGATAATAAGTTTTAATCGCCCTTTTTGCCCCTTAAAATTACGGGAAAGAAGTAAGAGTGGAATAAAAAGTATCCCTAAAAAATACGCAAAAGCATTTTCTTTTCTGAGCAAGTAAAAACGGTTTCGCATATACAGATAATCCACATCAGGGGTCAATTCGGGCTCTTCGGTAAAATTCAAAACAGGCGTTAATTGCTCAGCATGGGGGGCATGATGATACACCCTCGCCCCGGGCGCCCACGTAAGGGAAAAGCCGGCTTTTTTTGCCCTTAGCCCATACTCGACATCTTCGTAAAACATGAATAATTGCTCATCATAAAGCCCAATGGCATTAATAAGTTCCCTTGTGATGAGACAGGACGCCCCATTGACATAATCAAGCTTTTTCATAATCTCTTTCTGGTCAGAATGGGAAAATTTATCATACCCGCCGTCCAGACTTTTTGCCTTGCCTGTCCATTTACGCCAAACTCCGCCGCCTGCACATTCCTGCAAGTCACTTTCTTTATAAATAAGGGTTGTGCCAACCAGACCAATTTTTTCCGCATTTTCATTTTGCACATATTCCAAAAGGGCAGAAAGGGCATAATTTTTGGGTTCGGTATCATGATGCATAACCCAAAACGCCTGACATTCCGTATCATACAGCAAAAAACGCAGAGCTTCGTTAAAACCACCGCCAACGCCTTTATTTTCTTCCAAACGCAGAAAAACAAGCTTTGCGCCCGATCTGTCATTGGCATAAACTTCCACAGGCTCATCTAAGCAATGCTCTTTTGCTATTTTTATCCATTTTTCATAGAGTTCATCAGCAAATTCATTGCCGGAGCCATTGTCACACACAACAATGCGGTACGGCACTTCTGTCTGCTCATGCACGGCTTTCAGGCAGACAAGCGTTTTTTCAATATCACTGTGGGTTAAAATAATTGCACCAACGTTTTGGATATCCATACTTTTTATCTCCGCAACTTTTTTTTAGTATAAACAATCTTGACAAAAAAATATAGCTTTTTATTCTCTTATAAAAGGCTGGCTTTTTGCGTTGAAATATGTTAAGAATACCAGCGAAATAAGTTTTTTATTAACATTTAACCGGCTTTGCCACTGATACTGATATGAATTGGGATTGGGATAAATTACAGGAAAAAAGAAAGCAGCAGCATGGTTGGGATTTTGGGAAGAAACCGCAAAACACCCCCGACCCTGATGAAGATTTTGGCTTTAGCGTTGAAAACGAAAAAAAAGCTTTTGAGGAATTTTTCAAAAAAAATAAACCTCAAAATAACGGAAATAACGGGGATAATAATAACGGAAATAACGGCAATAACAATAAACAAAGACAGCCAAATAATTTTATAAAATTCAAAGCACAAGGATCTGGAATAAAATGGATTGTCCTTTTGCTCATTCTTATTTGGCTTGGCTCAGGGATTTTTATTGTAAAACCTGATGAAGCAGGCGTTGTGCTGCGTTTTGGCGCCTATACCAGAACGGAAGATGCCGGACTTCATTATCATATTCCTTATCCTATTGAAACTGTTGTTCTTCCTAATGTCTCCAGAGTGCGTCAGGCAGAAGTAGGTTTTCGCTCAACGCAAAACTCCGGCAATTTCCAGCAGGGAAGAAACCAAGCTGTTGACGATGAAGGTTCCATGCTGACCGGCGATGAAAATATTGTCAATATTCAATTTAATATCCAATATAACATTAAACCGGACGGAGCCTTTGACTATTTATTCAATGTCACACAGCCTGATGCCGTTGTCAAAAAAGCTGCAGAAGCAGCCATGAGAGAAGTCATCGGCAGAACAACCTTAGATTCTGCGCTGACCGGCGGTCGTGTGGATATTCAAAATAAAGTGACTGGACTTTTGCAAAACATTTTAGACCGTTATCAGGTTGGCGTTCAGGTTGTTGCCGTTCAGATGCAGGATGTCCAGCCGCCAAAAGATGTACAGGAAGCATTTAAAGATGTTGCCAGTGCACGGGAAGATAAGCAGCGTCTTATCAATATGGCAGAAGCCTACAGACAGGATATTCTGCCAAAAGCTCAAGGTACCGCAGCAGAAATAGTCAATACGGCAGAAGCTTATAAACAAACCCGTATTGCCCATGCCGAAGGGGAAACTGCCCGTTTCCTTTCTGTGCTTGCCGAATATGAAAAAGCTCAGGATATAACCAAAAAACGTTTGCTTTTTGAAAGTCTGGAAAAAATGCTCAGTAATCCGGAACTGGAGAAAATGATTTTACCCGATAAGGGCACCAATCAAATTATGCCTCTTATTCCCATGGGAAATACCCCTTCAACCTTACAAAAGGCGCTCGTAAACCCTGTGGAAGAAGAAAATCAGCTTTCTTCCTCTTCTGCGCAAACGGCAAGCCCTATGAGCCAAAATACAAGAGGTGTACGCTAATGAATACGAAACTCCCCGCTTTGCTCGTTTTCCTTATCATTATCTTTGGTATTGGTTCTCAATCGCTTTTTGTTATTCACCAGACAGAACAAGCCATTATTTTAAGACTGGGAGAACCAAAAGACCAAGTCTATAAGGCAGGTTTGCATTTTAAAGTACCCTTTATCGACAGTGTTGTCCGCTTTGATGCCCGTATTTTAGACTATGACGCAAAACCTGCTGAAGCACTGACAAGTGATTTGAAAACCATTGTGCTTGATAACTATGCCCGCTGGCATATTATCAATCCTCTGCAATTTTACCGTACCGTCCGCACTATTCCCAATGCACAAACCAGACTTGATGCTGTTGTGTATTCCCAGATGCGTGCACATATCGGGCGCTGTACGCTGACGGAAGTTGTTGCAAGCGAAAGAACCAATATTATGGATTCCGTAACCGAACAGGCGTCCAAACAAATGAAGGAATTTGGCATTGAAGTTGTAGATGCGCGTATAAAACGCACCGACCTTCCACCTGAAAACCAACGGGCTATTTATGACAGAATGAGAGCAGAACGCGAACGTCAGGCTCGTCAATACCGCTCAGAGGGAACCGAAGAAGCAACCAAAGTCCGCTCCACCGCTGATAAGGAACGTGCTGTTATTTTGGCAGAAGCCAAGAAAAAAGCACAAATTCTTCAAGGTGAAGGTGATGCCGCAGCCGCAAAGATTTTTGCAGAGGCGTATGGAAAATCCCCGGAATTTTTTGAATTTCAGCGCAGTCTTGAAGCTATGAAAACATCTTTTGAAACAAATACAAAAATTGTTGTTACACCTGATAATCCACTTTTTAATTCCATAAAATAACGGAGAAACATATGGGAACTTTTGATGAAATATATAAACGCATTTTATTTGCAGCAAATTGCCAAACCCAAATGGAACTGGCAAGCATTTTAGAAATCAGCCAATCAAGCATTTCCGATGCAAAAAGAAGACAATCCATTCCTTCTGACTGGCTGATTAAATTGTATGACAAATTCGGGGTCAATCCCGACTGGCTCAGGGATAAAAAAGAACCGATGTATTTGCAAGGCATTTCCAACATTAATGGAGAGCATACCCGCGTCATGCTGGAAGATATCTCTCGCGGTTTTCTTGCAAAAATTTATGAAACATTCTGTGAAAAAACAGCAGATGAGTATGTTTTCAAAACTATTGACGAAGTAGCTCTTCCCAAAAGCCTCGGTAAATGCAGCACCCATGTTTTTAATTACAGCAGCAACGGCATGGAACCAAGTCTTCCCCGCCTTTCCTTAGTAGGTGTTGCGGCAAAAGCTAAAGAGGAAAAACTCCCTGTCATATCAGGAGAAATTTATGCTCTTTACTTGCCGCAGGAAGGAATAATTTTTAGAAGAATTTTTCATAACATTGCAGAAAATTCCTATACGCTTTGTTTTGAAAATCCTCATCTTCCTCAAAACACTATTAGTTTTGAAAGCTTACAGGAAAAACTTTTCGGTAAAGTTTCCTGGGTCCTGCATAAATTTTAATTCCGTTTACTCCTATGAAACGTATAGTTTTAATTCTGCTGTGCCTTATCCTTTCTGTCGGCTGTTTTCCTTGCTTTTCTGAGGCAAGCCCAAATAATGCAGGCATAAGCAAAACCCCTTGGCATGATCCCGTATGGGACAGCCTCTACAAACGCCTTTTAAAAGACGGGTTTTCTCAAAAGCAACTGGATAAATACTTTGTCCAACTGGAAAACGGTTTTTCCCAAAAACCTATGGGAAATAAAGTAAAAGAACTGTATACCGCAAGTTTTGTCCCCAAAAAGAAACCGGTAAAAGAGAAAGGCAAAGAAAAACCCAAAACCAATAAACTGGGTATTCCTTATCCTTGGTATGACGGTTATGTAACAGACGCAAATGCAGTCAAATGCCTCAATTTTCTCAAAGAAAATGAAGAATATTTTGCTTTGGCAGAAAAAAAATATGCTGTACCGAGGGAAGTGATTTCTGCGTTAATCTATGTTGAAACATGGCACGGAAAATTTTTAGGAAAATTCAATCCTCTGCCCATGCTCGCCAGCATGAGTATTTCAACTGATTTAGCCATGCTTCCCAACTATACGGCAAAGCTCAATCTTACCCAAAAGCAAAAAGACTATTTGCAGGAAAAAATCAAAATCAAAGCTGACTGGGCATACAATGAGCTCAAAGCATTGCTCAACTACGCCATAAAAAACAAGATTGATATTAACACTGTTCCCTCTTCGATTTATGGTGCAATCGGCTACGGGCAGTTTATGCCAAGCAATATTCCCCTCTACGGAATAGACGGGAACAAAGACGGAAAAATTGATGTTTTTGAACCTGCTGACGCAATTTTGAGCGTTGCAAAATTTTTGCATGCCCAAGGCTGGAAACAAAAAAATATCGACTTTAACAAGCAAGTGAAAGTTATCAAACGCTATAACCATTCTACTGCCTATGCCCATACTATTTTAGCCCTTGCAAAGCTGTCAAAACAAACAAGTCTTCCGGAAAAAGAGAAAAGCAGTCTTACTGTGTCCCAAGAAAATACGGAGAAAAATAATGCCACAAACTAATATATTAAAATCTATCGGTCCGCAAAATTTTGTTCTTCCCTGTCCCATTTTTTTGGTTGGTTCGTATCATACCGATGCAAACGGTAAAAAAGTACCCAACATTATGACCGCCGCATGGGGCTGCCCCTGCTCAGCCCAACCGCCTGCAATTACCGTTGCTGTTAGGGGAAGCAGACAAACCCATAAAGCTATTTTAAAATACAAGGCTTTTACCCTCAGTATTCCGGACTCCAAAATTTTGCCGGAAGTAGATTATTGCGGTATTTTTTCCGCTGCACAGGGAAATAAGTTTGACAGGACAAAATTAACTCCGGTTCCTGCCGAACACGTGGATGCCCCCTATGTGCAGGAATGCCCTGTGGTTATTGAACTCACACTCATGAAAAGCTGTGATGTGGGAACACATACCCTTTATATCGGTGAAATTATGGATGTAAAAATCCGTGAGTCAGCACTCAATGCCGAGGGACTGCCCAACCCAAAAGACTTGGATGTGCTTGCCTATATTCCCATGCTCCGTGAATACTGGGGACTGGGAGAATTTAAAGCCAAGGCATTTGGCATAGGAAAAACCATTGCTGCCAGCAAAATAGACTAAAAAAACTATTTTATGCAGGGGCAAAATTTTTACAAAAAAGTTTCTTCCCCTGCCCCCCTTTACAAAAACTTTTAAGTTAAAAAACAGTCTTAACAAACACTATCCGGAGCTGTTCCTTTAATAGTAGGATTAAACAGCTTACTTCGCCCACACCTCAATAATGTATAACTACGCTGTTTTTTTTCGTTATTGCTCTTACTCTCCGCCATTACGAGTTTTTCTTCTCTGTACCGTCATTATGAGAACAAAGCGACGCACCAAGCTTAAAAAAATTGCTTCGTTTTAATATCAGGTTGATTTTATAACTACAAAAGATAATTATAAAATTTTCTTTTTTATGG
>CAJTMS010000075.1 GCA_910577155.1 uncultured Mailhella sp. | reverse complement strand
GAAAAGAAAATATTATTTGTAATATTTTGTATGAATGTTAAAGGGAAATGCTCTAAAGTCTTCAGGGCTCCAATTGCCCTGGGTTGGTTTAGATCCACTCAACGGCAAGAACAAAAATATCTTAACTGATAATGATTTGTCAAGAGCAAAACAAGCTAATCCTACCTATTATCAAAACGTCTCTCCGCGGGGGCTTATCTGTTTCAATCTTAAGACACAGCAAGCCATGATTACTGTTTTTAAAGACAAGCAAAATCTTTCTGCAATAATGTTAAGACAATTAAATATACTCAGCTAATTGCATTAATACGTATGCACGCTCATGGGAGCTGTGGGGAGATAAGAAACTCCAAGCCATGTTATCATAAGTAAAATAAATGCAAACGGTAAAATATAGACAGCAATTTGGCAGGTGTTTTTTTGCAGGCGCATATGGATGTAGATTAAATAACCGATAACAGTAATAAAAGCCCATGTTTCTTTAGGGTCCCATGCCCAGTAATGTCCCCATGCTTCTTTTGCCCAAAATGCACCGAATAAAAGTCCTAAAAGCAGAAAACCCAGTCCCACATAAACAATATTATCTGTAAATTTAAATAATTCTTTATCTTCAATATGATGACGGAATTGATACATTAATCTCAATGAGCATAAACAGCTAACTCCCAATAGGGCATAGGAGAATATATAAACTGTGACATGCGGAATAAACCAGTAACTTTGCAAGGCGGGCATAAGAGTTTTGGAATGGAGCTCCGGTTTAACAATATCAACAATTAAGAAGATACCGGCAATAAAACAGCTGACTGTCATAAGCCATGCATATTTCCAGCGATAGGACGCAAATATACCCAAAGCTGCAAGGAAAAATGCATACCAAAGCCTTGTTTCCCCCATGGTACGCAGAGGCGGACGTTCAAGAGCCATCCAAAGTTTTACAATAAAAACTCCCAAGATACATAAACCAATGCAGGCAAACATGCCGGCAAGTCTTTCTTTTTTCTTATATAAGGCGAAATATCCTGCAAAAAGCCAACAGCACATTGTCAGCACCGCATACCCAATAAAAAAATTCCACATCATACTTTTATTCTCTGCAATACGTTTTCTTTCTCTTTATTACATTTCTTTTTTGCCAAGCCAAATAAGGAAAACAGAGCCGATACAAAGCATAATCAATCCACAGTAAACAAGGTAAATCCAAGGGTCGTACACAAGTTCAAAACTGCTGTAGGGGGATAATTCGCCTAAATTTTCATCATAACCGTATTGATAAATGACCCACGATCCTATGCGCAGGGGCTTATTGACTTCAAGAACAGTACGGATTTTTTCTCCGTCTTTTGTCATGACGGTAACGTCCGATAAAAAGCGTTTTGGATCAGCCTTTGTCATGACAAGGGCTATTTCCTCATTAAGAGGAAGGGCAGACACAAATTGGGACATATTGCCTGTTGTTACCCAGCCTGTTTTGCTTTCCTTGGTTTTTGTATCGGTAACTTTTATTTTGGCAGCAGGAGAGGCGCCAATCATATCGTATTCTTTATATTCATTATTGCCTGCCCAGACTGCTTTTTGATAATAAGTAAGGATTTCAAGCTGATAATTGCCCAGCTGTCCGTGAGAAAACTTTGGGTCAAGCTGAAAAAACAGCGGCTTATCAGGAGGCAGGGGCTCACCGCTTTTTCTGTCTATTAAAACAAGTTTAGGAGGGTAATATTCCATGTTAAAATCATGGAGTTCTATGGCTAGGGGCAGTTCTACGGCGTCTTGCTTTTCATTATACACACGCCATTCCGTTTGGTTTTCATTCACATACATGACAAGCCGCTGCATGTCGCTTGCTCCAAGTCCCGCACCCAGAAGGGCAAGAAATAATCCTGCGTGGGTAATAAAAAAGAACATATTTTTTTTATTGAAAACAGTTATCCGTTTGAAGCATACTGTACCCAGAGAAAGCAGAAGCAAAGAATAAAGGAGAATAAACTGCCAGCTTCTTGTTATTGCTGAAAATCCAAGCTTATCAATCAAAGTATGGCTGTGTGCAGAAGGGGGAAGCTGGGGAATAAGCCCCATCAAAAGTGTGAGCAGGAGCATTGCCCCCATCAGCGTAATGGAAAGGGGGATACCCGTCAGCCAGTATACAGCAGGGCTTTTGATTTTGGAAAGAAAAAAACAAAGTATGCAAAAAAAGCCAAAAACAATATAGTTTATGGGATTATGGAGAAATAAAAAATTAAATGTCCCGGTAAAATATTGCAGCAAGGTTCCAATACAAAATAAACCGAGAATACTAAGGAAACTTTCAGCATAGCCGAAAGGGGCTGTCCATAATGGTTTTTTATTCATATAAAAAAAGCTCCCGAATACTTTATACATAAAGTATCCGGGAGCAAACAAGGTTAGAGTCTATTATTCTTCTTTGCGTCTTCAATCCATGCAGGAACAGTTGTTTCAAGCCATTCTTGCTTCTTAGCCTTTTCTGCTGGGATATCAAGACCAATGTAAGCCTGAGCCTTTTCCTTGGTTGAAATGTCAGGAAGATTTACTTCTTCAACATTATGAGCATAAAGAACCTTTTGCAAAGCAAGTTGTGCCTGCATTGCCTTATCAAGACCTTGGGCTAAAATACGTTGTGTTTCAACAGGAGCATGGAAGCTTGCACCGTGGGAAGCAACGCCAAAGTCCCAGCGCCATTGTGCTTGGCGAATGAGCTTTAAAGTTTCCTGCATTTCTTCAGCTGTAGCACCATGTTGCCATGCAGCTTGTGCTGTCAGGTGAGTCTTTGCAAGTTCCTTTTCAAGACGATTGCGAACTTCAAAAATCTTATCTTGGTATTCATAGACATAATTTCTGAGCTTTTCTTCGGAATCTCTGTGACAGGTTTGACAGGTGCCTGCAATATTGGCAAGAGGGCTCATAACTTGGTGGTCGGAGAACTTGAAAGGTCCTTCTGACTTATAAGGCATATGACAGTCCGCACAGGCAAGACCACGCTGACCGTGAGGACCAATCTTGAAGATTTCATAATCAGGGTGCTGAGCCTTGAGCATTGGAGCCTTACTTAAAGCATGAGTCCAGTCAGAGTATTCGATGTTGTCATAGTATGCTTCCATATCTTCCATGGAGAAACCCTTATCCCATGGGAAAGTAAGGTACTTGCCGTCACCCTTGAAATAGTATTCAACGTGGCATTGTGCACAAACAAGGGAACGCATATCCTGAAGGCTTGCCTTAGTGATATCAATACCTTGTCTTTCAAAAGCTTCTTTCAAAGCAGGACGGGTAATTGTCAAATTCATGGTTTGCGGGTCGTGGCAGTCAGCACAGCCAAGCGGGTTAACAATTTGCGGTCCCATTTCTCCCCACTTGCTCTTATAGAAGTTTTCAACACCAATTTCTGCCATCATTCTTGGCACGTCAGGAGATTTACATGCCCAGCATGTTGCAGGCTGAGGACCGTCTTCAGGCTTTACAGGTGTGCCGGTACGAAGGCTTTGGCGCACATCGGAAACGGTATACATGTGACCGCGGGGAGCACTGTAGTCTTTTGCAAAGGCATAACCCGCCCATAAGATAACCATATCAGGACGTTTTTCCAAAATATCTTCAAATTGGTTGCCATAGTGCTTGCTCTTGAAATCTGTATTTTGGGTTTTAAGCCATGTATCATATTCTCTTGGATAGTTTTGTCCCCAAATTTCAGAGCGGGCTTCAATACCTGTAATTTCAACTTTTTTGTTGTTATAAATTGAAGCTACTTCAGCACGTCTTTCTGTAACAGAGGAAGCTAATAAGCCCAGAACAAAAACTACGCACATGGTTATGATAAAAATTGCCCAACACCAAAATGAGCTTTTGCGTGGTGATTCTTTTGCGTTCATAACAACTCTTCCTTTTTATCCGTGTTAAAATAAATCCTTAAGCCATTGAGGCACGGGAGATTTTGGAAGTGGCACAATAGCATTCGGTGATGAAGCAATATTGCTTATCTTCGTATGTGGCACATCTCTATGGCAATCCCAGCAAGCCTTTGCATTGCCGTTTTTTGCATCCGCGTATTTTACCATGCCTGTTTTAACAAATTCTGTATTCCGTTCAGTATGGCAGCGGACGCAATTTTGCATTATTACCTCATAACTGGCATCACGTGGTCTGATAACATCCGGTTCAGCTTTCGCTGTAAAAACTGCCGCATGGTATAAACCATCTTTTGCTTTAAAAGCATATTTGGCAACAAAATTGTGCTGTGGAACATGGCAGTCATTGCAAGTTGCCCAGTTTGCATGGGAGCTTTTTTGCCATGATTGATACGATGACGCCATAATGTGACAGTTTACACAGGCACTTGGATCATCATTTGCGTAGGAAACTGCGCGGGACATGTAAATAATGTATACAAGCAATCCTGCAATTACCCCTCCACATATACAAAAGAGGACCAAAAATCTTTTAGGGAGCAATTCAAATAGGCTGTTCATAGGCATGCTCCTTTATAAACCATGAATTCCCCACAGTTATTTTGCCCAATGCAAAATAATAATTTATCTTTATCTTATCGTATAGAGATAATTGTGTAAAGTACCAGTTGAGAAATATTATAAGAGTACCAGTGTTATTATTTTTACATGGCATTGATTTATCTTTACTATTTGAAATAATTTATTATTTTTAAATTATTCTTGCGATAAAATTTTTTTTGTGCTAATAAAAAAGATGGAGGTAAATATGTACGGAATTAAACTTTGCCGCAGCAGTTCTGTTAGTTTAGTCAATCAGTTGTATTCTGCACTTATCGACCTTATCAGGCAAGGTGTTTTGAAAGAACAGGAGCGTTTGCCATCTACCCGTGAGCTTGCCAAAGAGCTTGCCATTTCGCGTAATACTATCAATGAAGCCTATGAATTACTTGTAACAGAAGGCTATATTTACAGCAAAGCCGGTGTTGGCTATATTGTCCAAAAAAACTGTGCGGAAAAACATGTGCAAGTCTGTTGCTTCAGCAAGGAAAAAGAAAAACGTGCCTATCATATAGAATATGATTTTACTTTAGGTGTTCCCGATGTTCTGTCTTTTCCTTTTTTACTGTGGAACAGTTATCAAAAAAAAGCTCTTATGCAGTTCAAAAAAGAAGATTTTGTCTATAGTGACCCGCAGGGATATTTGCCTCTGCGGCAGGAAATTGCCCGGTGGCTTTTCCGCTCAAGGGGAGTACAGGTTCGGGAAGAAGATATTTTTATTACGGCAGGCACGACACAAGCACTTAATTTTTGTTTGGAACTGTTAAAATCCTCACAAAAAACGTTTTTGTTCGAAAATCCCTGTTATTATCCCGTTGTGCAAATTTTGAAACGGCTTGGCTGCACGTACCAAAGTATTTGCGTGGATAATGAAGGGATAGATGTTTCAAAAATACATGCCTGTAAAAAGGAAATCTGCGGTTGTTACGTGACGCCGTCTCACCAGTTTCCCATGGGAAGCATACTTTCAGATAAACGCAGAATGGAACTTGTCAATCTTGCGAAAGAGCGTGACTTTTATATTTTGGAAGATGATTATGACGGAGAGTTCCGGTATCATCAAAGCCCCCTTTCTCCCTTATTTTCCCTTTGTCCGGAACGTGTTATCTATATGGGAACTTTTAGCAAAACACTGTTTCCGGCCCTTCGGCTTGGTTTTATTGTCTTGCCAAAAAAATTCCACGATCAGTGGAAAATGCTCAGATGCGTATACGACAGGCAAAGCCCTATTCATGAACAAATGACGCTTGCGTTTTTTTTGCAGGAAAGAAAAATTGATGTACATATCAGAAAAATGACTAAAATGTATGGAAAAAAATTACAAATTCTTTTAGACAGTATTAAAAAATATTTTCCGGCTCAAACAACTTTTCTTGGTAATAATGCGGGAATACATATTGCTTTAAGAGTTGAAGGCGCAAAATTTGATGAAAAATTTTATGAAGAATGTCTTGCTCATACTATTGCCCTTTCTTTTTATCCGTGCAAGTTTTATCAAAAGGAATATATTGCTCATAAAGCAGAGCAGGATATTTTATTCTTGGGATACGGCGCAATTGTAGAATCTCAAATTGAAAATGGGGTAAAAAAGTTGGCGGAGTTGTTATAAAAAAAATGGCTCTTGACCATTATCTCAAGTAAGATTATGGTTAAAAGCAATGAAATTCAATA
>CAJTMS010000074.1 GCA_910577155.1 uncultured Mailhella sp. | reverse complement strand
AAAACTGGTTTAAATCTTGTGGGTATTATTCTTAATGTTACAAGGAACTGCTCTAGACCGGATTTACATGTATCATGATGTGCTTGATTTCCGGAAAATTATGTTCTACTTCATTATGCACATGTTCGGCAATATCATGGGCTTCCCGCAGGGAAATTTCACCGTCCACAGAAATTTCCAAATCCACATAGACTTTATTTCCAAACATCCGTGACTGGAGCATATCAACGCTTTTCACATTATCTTGTCCCGCAATGAAATCATGCAGCTTTTTTTCGTAATCAAGCCCACAGGACGTATCAAGAAGTTTTGAAAGTGCGTCTCCGATAATATCATAGGAAACTTTCAAAATGAACAGACAAATAAATAAAGACGCAAGCAAATCCATCACGGGAAAGCCACACATAGCCCCGGCAACACCTATTAACGCCCCCACGGAAGAAATGGCATCCGCCCTGTGATGCCATGCATCTGCCATAAATGCCTGTGAATTAATAATTTTTGCATAATACCGCGTATACCAGTACATGGCTTCCTTGCCTAAAATTGAGACAAAGGCGGCAACAAGCGCAATACGGGAGGGAATATCCGCCTCCAGATAGGTTTTATCAATAATATTTTCAATCCCGACTTTGCCAATGCCTAAGCCCGTAACAAGCAAAATCAGCCCAAGAATAAAGGAAGCAACACATTCATGGCGTTCATGTCCATATTGATGTTTTTCGTCAGCAGCCTGCTTAGCAATTTTTACACCAATCCACGCAATAATTGTGGTAAAAACATCGGATAAAGAATGTATGGCGTCTGAAATAAGTGCACCCGAATTTCCCCATATCCCTGCAAAGAGTTTGAAAACCGTCAAAATAACATTGCCTGCAATACTGACACAAGATAATTTTTTAATAATTTTACATTCATCTAAAGGGGCAGAATCGGCAAGTCCCACAAATTGATTAGTAGACATATAAAAATTCCCTTTCAAATAACGTAGATAAATTTTAACATTATCAAATAAAATTTCAAGAAAAAATACGTATAAAAAATTATTTTTACTTATTGACATAATAGAAAATACACCTACAATATTTAAAACAAACAAACGAGGTTTTTATGAGTTCATGTGATCACAACTGCTCCGCCTGCAGCCAAAATAGCTGCAGCGATAGAGATAAACAAAGCCTGCTTGCACCTGCTCACCCTCAATCCCATGTAAAAAAAATGATTGCGGTTGTCAGCGGCAAAGGGGGCGTTGGAAAAAGTCTTGTAACCACGCTTTTAGCGACTCAACTCAATAGAGACGGCTTTAAAACAGCCATTTTGGACGCTGATATTACCGGACCTTCCATTCCAACTGCTTTTGGTTTAAAAGAAAGAATTTCCGGCAATGATATGGGCATGCTTCCTGCTGTCACGCAAAATGGCATTTCTATCATGAGCGTAAACCTTTTACTCGACAATGTGACCGATCCTGTTATTTGGCGCGGCGTCATCATAGCAAATACCGTCAAACAATTCTGGACAGATACCATTTGGGGTGATGTGGATTATATGTTTGTGGATATGCCTCCGGGAACCGGTGACGTGCCTTTGACGGTATTCCAATCACTGCCTATTTCCGGTATTATTGTTGTAACTTCCCCGCAGGAACTTGTTGGCATGATTGTGGAAAAAGCCGTCAACATGGCGGATATGATGAATGTGCCTGTCCTCGCCGTTGTGGAAAATATGAGCTACTTTGAATGTAATGGCTGCGGAAAACGGCATTATATTTTTGGTGACAGCCATATTGAAGAAATTGCACAAAAGCACGGCATAAAACACATCTTCCGTATTCCTATGAACCAAGTTATTACAAAAGCTGTTGACAACGGCACCATTGAAAACTTTGAAAACGATTATTTCAAAGACGCAAAAAACATTTTATAAATAACTATATGGAATATAACGAAGTTTGGGTAGTTCCCGTTTTGCATGCAGAGGAATTTTTCAGGCAGAACTCGGCTGTACAGCGCGGTGAACAGGATAACAGATCAAAATATTTATATAAAAATTGTTTAATTACAATAGAAAAACTGCCGGGAAAAGGAATACTCAACATACCGCAAACGCGTGTTGTCATGTCCGGTCAAGACAATGATACAGGAGAAATACATGAAAAATTTTTTCTCAACTTCCTTTCCGCCGGCGGATAGCAAAAAGCCCTGCATTTATGCAGGACTTTTTTATTATTGTGTTCAAGCGTCAATTAAAAAGAAATACAAAAAAATATGTTAGGCAGCAAAGAAATGTTTTTCCACCATATCACAAAGGATATGTCCGCAGGCAATATGCATTTCCTGAATATTATTTGTTACAGATGAAGGAACATTCAAACAAATGTCTGCCAGTTCTTTCATTTTTCCGCCGCTTTCGCCTGTAAAAGCAATGGTTTTTATGCTCATTTCTTTTGCTTTTAAAAACGCATTGACAATATTTTGCGAATTGCCGGAAGTGGAAATGCCGACAAGGCAGTCCCCGGCCTTGCCAAGCCCCTCAACTTGCCTTGAAAAAACATGTTCATAGCCAAAATCATTGGCAATGGCAGTAAGGGCGGACGTATCCACAGTTAAACTCAAGGCGGAAAGTGCGGGTCTGTTCATTTTATAGCGTCCCACAAGTTCGGCAGATAAATGCTGGGAATCCCCTGCAGAACCGCCGTTGCCGCAAAACATGATTTTATTGCCTTGCTCTAAAGAAGTAATCCACGCTTTTGCAATCTCTTCCATACTGGGAGCATAAGCTTTTAATTTTAAAAAGTTTTCTATAATAGTATCAAGGTGTTGTTCAATTTTCATAGCAAGAGTATAAAAAAGCCTTTACAATTTGTAAAGGCTTTCAAAAATTAGAAGTTTTTGCCTCTAAAAGGAGAAATTGCCCGCAGATTTTCAATAATCTTTGGAGTAACGTCAATAACCTTTTTTACTTCCTCTTCAGTTGAATAGCGAGAAAGGCTAAAACGAATGGAACCATGGGCATAATTGAAAGGAACTCCCATGGCGCGAAGCACATGGCTCGGTTCCAAACTGCCGGAAGTACAGGCTGAACCTGAACTTGCACAAATACCAAACTGATCAAGCATCAGCAAAATAGCTTCTCCTTCAACAGCTTCAAAGGAAATATTGGTCGTGTTCGGCAAACGATGTTCCGTATCGCCGTTAATAATGACATGGTCAATTTTGGAAATAATGCCTTGTTCAAGCATATCACGAAGCCGAGCAACTTCTGTTCTCTCTTTAAGAATATTGTTTCCGGCAAGTTCACAGGCTTTGCCCAGTCCCACAATATACGGAGCATTTTCTGTTCCGGCACGGCGTCCGCGTTCCTGATGACCGCCCCGTATAAATGGGCGAAAACGCGTACCCCTGCGAATATAGAGAACGCCGATACCTTTTGGAGCATGGAGTTTATGTCCTGAAAATGCCAAAAAATCAATAGGAAGTTTTTGCAGATCAATGATTTCTTTACCCACTGCCTGCACGGCATCCACATGGAAAAGCACGCCTTTTGATTTTACAATATCCGCAATTTTGGCAATAGGGAAAACGGTTCCTGTTTCATTATTGGCGAACATAACGGAAACCAAGGCAGTATCAGGACGAATGGCCGCTTCAAGTTCTGCCAAGTCAAGCTGTCCTTTGCTGTCTACAGAAAGGTAGGTAACATCATAGCCTTTTTTCTCAAGATAATCACCCATAGCCATCATTGCAGAATGTTCCACACGAGTTGTGATAAAATGTTTCTTTTCCGGCTGTGTTTCAATGGCAGACATAACAGCCGTATTATCACTTTCCGTACCGCAGGAAGTAAATACAATCTCATCAGGTACCGCGTTTAAAAGATTTGCAATTTGTTCTCTTGCATTACTGATATGTTTGCCCACCTGTCCGCCGAAGCTATGCATGCTGGAAGCATTCCCGTACATTTCCTTGAAAAAAGGAAGCATTGCTTCTACAACTTCCGGAGCAACCTGTGTTGTTGCATTATTATCAAAATAAATGACGTTAGACATATTTCGCCCCAATTTTATGCTTGTACAACAATAAGATTTTTATCAACATGTTCTTTGAGCGTTGCTTCAACAACGTCTTTTAATGTCACAGCACTGGCTCGGCAGGAAGAGCATGCACCGCGCAAAGAAACAATAACTTTATCATCAACAACGTCAATGAGTTCAACATCACCGCCGTCCTGTGTCAACCGCGGACGGATATCTTCTTCAATAACTTGAATAATTTTTTGCATTTTTTGAATATTGCTCAAAGGCTTTTTCAATACAGGTTTAATTTCATGCAGAGCAAGTCCTGCATTTTTTTCACTTTCCAAAATTTGAGCAATAGCGTCTATGCATGTGCCGCAAGCCCCGCCTGCCTTGGTAAAATTGGTGACTTCTTCCACCGTTTGCAAATTATTTTCGCGGATGGCCTTGATAATTTGATTATCAGTAACACCAAAGCATTTGCAAATAAGTTTGCCTTCTTCTTCATGGGTGAGAGGAGCCAAGCCTTTATAATTGCGGATAGCTGCCTCAAGAGCTTCTTCACCCATGACAGAGCAGTGCATTTTTTCTTTTGGCAAACCACCAAGATAGGCTGCAATATCTTTATTGGTGATTTTGCTTGCTTCCTCAATTGTCATGCCTTTGATAATTTCCGTCAAGGCAGAGCTTGAGGCAATGGCACTGGCACAGCCAAAAGTCTGAAAGCTGGCTTTTTCAATAACGCCCTTCTCATTGATTTTCAAAAACAATTTCAAAGCGTCACCGCAGGCAAGACTGCCCACTTCCCCAATGGCATTGGCGTCGGGCATTTCTCCGGCATTTCTTGGATTTAAAAAATGTTCACGAACTGTATCTGTATATTCCCACATAATTTTCTCCTTATTGATAGCAACATATTAAGAATGAATTTTTATTTGTAAAGATAAAAAATAAATTTTTTTTATTTTGTTTCCGTGCCCCTCTCTTCGGCTTCTTCAATATGATACGGACTAATTTCCAAGTCACCGAAGGCTGTATATTGGGGAATAAACCTCAGTTCCACAGAACCTGTCGGTCCGTTACGATGCTTGCCGATAATAATTTCTGCTTTTCCCGTGAAATTATTATCGGTATCGCCTTTTTTGACATAATAATCATCACGGTGGATAAACATGATAAGGTCAGCGTCCTGTTCAATAGCACCGGATTCACGCAAATCAGAAAGCATAGGTCTTTTATCCGAACGTTCTTCTGTTTTACGGTTGAGCTGTGACAGTGCAAGTACGGGAATATTGAGCTCCTTTGCAAGTGCTTTCAAATTCCGTGAAATATCGGAAATTTCCAGCTCTCTGGAATCATTGCGGGCTGAATGCATAAGCTGCAAATAATCAATAACCACAAAATCAAGTCCATGCTGGGCTTGAATACGCCTGCACCGTGCCCGAAGCTCCAAAGGCGTTAACATGGACGAATCATCAATAAAAATCCTGCTTGCCGTCAGTGCTGAGGCAGCGTCACTGATTTTTTCCCAGTCATCCGGCTCCATGGTACCTTTGCGCACTTTGCCCAGTTCCACATGTCCCCAAGAGCAAAGCAGACGTTCCATAAGGGATTCCTTACTCATTTCCAAAGAAAAAATTGCTACTGTCGCATCATTTTTTATGGCTGCCCGAGCGGCAAGATTGAGGGCAAAAGCCGTTTTTCCCATGGAAGGACGGGCTGCCAAAATAATTAAATCAGCAGGCTGGAACCCTCCTGTCATTTTATCCAATTGAATATAGTTGGTTGCAAGCCCTGTTGTTCTGCCCTTATTTTTGAACCGTTCGGTAATGGTATCAAAAACCTTATTAACAATTTCCTCACTTCCCATATAGGTTTTGGTATTATTCTTTTCAGAAATCCCAAAAATCATTTTTTCTGCTTCATCCAAAAGCAGGGAAACATCGTCAGTCCCGTCATAACAGGAGCTGATAATATTGGCAGAAGACTGAATAAGCGAACGAAGCAGCGATTTTTCCCGCACAATTTTTGCGTAATAGGGAGCATTTGCTCCGCTGACAACAGATTCTGCCAGCATGGCAAGCCGTTCGGCGCCCCCTGCCTCTTCCAAAAGATTATTATTTTGCAGCCAATCCAAAACCGTGACAATATCAGGATTGACATTTTTTGAATAAAGGGCAGTTATAGCGCGAAAAATATCTTTATTGGCAGGAAAATAAAAATCCTCAGCACTGACTGTATCCAAAATATCATTCAATAATTCAGGACGCAAAAAAGCCCCGCTCAAAACCGCTGATTCTGCATCTGCATTATGGGGAGGCACTCGTTTGAATAAATCCTCTTCCGTTTTTGCCAGATTTGCCCCTGTTGTATTTTTCCTTTTGTAGGTGCGTTTTTTCGGCTCATTGACAGGATTATTCATAAAATCACTTAAATCAGACATAGTGTCCCTCAAAATTGAAATAATGTTTATTGTACATAAATTTCTCTTAATCAGCAATAATAATATTTACCATTAATATTATACATATTATATAGT
>CAJTMS010000073.1:6510-6721 GCA_910577155.1 uncultured Mailhella sp. | reverse complement strand
TGACGGTCTGCACCCTCATAAGTTCCTGCTCTCGCAATGTTTCAATGTCCTGCAATGCTCTGTCGGCGGCTTGAACCTTTAAGTTAGTAAGAGTGGAATCGCAAGCATTGTTAATCTGCTCTATTCTGTCTAAAAGTGCCTTGCACCCCGGTCTGTATGTGTCATTCGCTTCTTTAAGTTCCCTTTCTTTTGTCCTCTGGATTTCGTCATA